>JAZSMP010000131.1:0-10370 GCA_045535915.1 Eubacteriales bacterium
CGCGAGATAGGCATATACCGCGCCGTCGGTGTTTCAAAGAAGAATATGATCTTCAAGTTTGCCGTAGAATCGACCGCCATCGCCCTTCAGACGCTTGCGATCGGCTTTGCCATCGGCGCGTATCTTGCAAACTCGCTTGCCTCGGGCGGAGTCACCGCAACGACCTTCTACTTCCCCTTCTGGCTCGGCGCGCTCACTCTCGCCTTCCTTATCATCACCTGTATCCTCTTCGGAATTCTTCCGATCGCGTCGCTCCTCCGCAAGAGCCCCGCGCAGATACTCGCGAAGTACGACATTTAGTAAGGGTAAAAAATAAAGGGAAAAGGGCAAAGTTATGGAAGCTTTTCTCGTGTTGCTTGAAAAGCCTATTACAATAAATTTGTTCTGTCTTGATAACCCTTTGTTAATCAAAAAACTATAATAACTAAATAAAAACGAGATGTAATGAAGCAAAAACTTCAAAACATCTCGTTTTTTATTACTTATTCATTTTTGAATTACTTCAGGATATAACAATGCAATAGAATATCAAGCACAAAAAGAATAATTGGTATAATAATTTCCGAGCGAGGCGAAGAAAATTTACCTGAACTTTGCCCTTTTCCCTTTACCCTCTCAATCAATTTCCGATCAGATAACGTTCGCATTCTTCGTGTCTTTCCGCGATCTTCGCGATATCAGCGTCGGTCAGAAGACCTTTTTCGTATGCTTCCTTGAATTCAACGATGCCCGAATCTGTGCTATATACCCACATTTCGGCTCCGTTTCCAAAAAAGATCTCGTGTCCCGCAAGATCAAAAACCGTCACAACCTCGGTTGGATCAACTTCAGCGAAAACAGCATACCCGGAGACGATACCGTAATATCTGAAGCCGATAAAATCGGAATTTGCATTTTCCATGAAATACGCGTGGCTCGCGTTTCCGCTTATTGCGGCATACCACGAACAAATCGCGTCGATTTTTTCTTCACTGTAAATACCGCCATACCTTTCAGTGTAATTTTCAAATTCTGCGTTGTAGCGTTCCTCATAGGCATCCGTATACATACGCGACTCGATCTCCGCGATCATTTCGTCCGAAATATCCTCAAGATCGTCGGTGAATTTCACATAACTGTAGTCGGTCTTCTTAGCCGCATAATTCGCTTTCCAATACTCCTTGAAATCGCTGTTGCGCTTTGAGATCAGAAGTACGTCGATCGCGGTCAGCCATTCCTTTTCATAAGCCTCAGAAAGCGGGATCATCTCCTCGCCTCGGCACGCAAACACGTAAAATGGTGTAGAATTCTTGATATCTACGCCCCCAAGCGTTATCGTGCTTTCTTTTTCGGTAAAAGAATGAATCGAAATGATCTCACAGCCGCCTACTGTACCATAATATCTCGCAGAATATCGTCTGACATAAGCGAGGGCATCGTTCATTGTAACATCTTCCGGATTCACAAGCGCATTTTTACCGCGCAAAGCTAATTCGACAGCCGATTCTTGTGCCGCGCTTTCAATATCATTACCCTCAAGCCCGGTCTTTTTTAAAAATGCGCTCTGTGCATCAACTTCGATTTTGTAGATCATCCTGTAAAATGCCTGCCTTACCTCCTCAATACGCTCGGCAGTAATAGGCTCGAGATCGGAGGAAAAAACAATATACGGAGCGTTCTCGTCATGGGCATCCGAGTAGTCGGGCAATGCACCGAGAGTCAATTCGGGAGCGGTCGAAGAGTCACCGCTTTCTCTTTCAGAAAAACAAGCGCACAGAAGAACCGCAAATGCTGAAATGAAAATTACAGTCAAAATTGCTTTTACTCGTTTCATGGGTAAACCTCCTTTTTGTTTTCTACTTTATATGACGGATTTTTCCGCTCAAGGTTTCACATTTTTTTGAAAATTTACAAATATTCTTTTACTCTCCACGCTTTCGCCCTGCCCTTTTTCTCCGCTTCCTCGATTATGCCGATGTTCGCAAGTGCCGCAACAGCCATATATGCGTGTTTACTGTGAATGATCTTTGCCGCCTTGCGGTATTCCTCAACAGTAAACATCTCCGGCAGTCCTTCCGGAATGAGCGCGAGAAAATCGAGCTTTTCAGCAAAAACAACTTCGTCGATTATGTCAACCGGAAGCCGCTCAAAACGTGAGGAATGCGCTCTTTTGTCCTTTCCTCTGCCATCAAGGAATCGGTATTCCTCCTCCTCAATGAACAAGAACCAGACGGCAACCCTTCCCGTGGCAAGCGCCTCGGAAATATATACAAGCTCGTGCGCCTCACCGAAAATGCTGTTGATTCCCGGTATACGCCTCCTCGGCTGTGACTCACCTGTCGCGGGGTCGATCCATATGCGGAAACGCTTCATCGGAATCGGATGAACGACGGTGACGTGGCAATCGGTGTTCTCAATGTAATATTCAAGCTTTGCTTTGAGCGGATAGAGCGAGCCCGTCTGTATCTCGAAGATCTCGTCATCAAGCTTGACGTCGGCAACGAATCTGTTACCCATATCAGCCTCGTATTTCGTTTCATCGGGACAAACGAAGCGTTTGAGCGCGATGTGCATCCGTTTTTCGTTCAGCGTACCGATGCCTCCGCCCTCCGCCGCCGTTCTCTCTGTGAGAACGGCACGGCAGATCGAGCGGAATTTTTCTCTGTCAAGCTCGCTTATCATGTTGCGATACCCGCAAACTGGTTCGAATAGAGCTTATGGTACTCTCCGCCGAGGGCAAGAAGCTCCTCGTGGCTTCCCGACTCAACAATAACACCGTGGTTGAGAACAACGATCACGTCCGCATCGCGAATGGTCGAAAGTCTGTGCGCGATGATCAGCGACGTGCGGTTTTTCATCAGCGCGACCATTGCCTTCTGGATATGCATCTCTGTTCTCGTATCGACAGAAGAAGTCGCTTCGTCGAGGATCAGTATTCTCGGGTCGGCGAGGACTGCGCGCGAGATCGAAAGAAGCTGCCTTTGTCCCTGCGAGAGATTGCTTCCCGACTCTGCAAGCTCTGTCGCGTAGCCCTCGGGCAGACGGTCGATAAAGAAATCGGCATGCGAAGTATGCGTTGCGCGTCTGATATCCTCATCGGTCGCATTTTCGCGTCCGTATCTGATATTCTTCTCGATGGTATCGGAGAAAAGAACGGTGTCCTGCAGAACTATTGCGATCGCGTGGCGGAGATCGGCTTTCGGTATCGTCGTGATGTCCACGCCGTCAACCGTGATCGAACCGCTGTCGGGCTCGTAGAATCTCGTCAGCAGATTGACGATAGTCGTCTTACCCGAACCCGTTGCGCCGACGATGGCAACCTTCTGTCCCGCTTTTACGCTGAGATTAAGACCCTTTAGCACCTTTTCGCCCTCGATATAGGAAAAATCAATATCCTTGAATTCGATGTCTCCGCGCAAAGCGGCGATGTCGATCTTTTCTTTACCCTCGTCGATCTCGGGCTTCGAATCAAGGATCTCAAAAATTCTCTCCGCGCCCGCAAGTGCGGTAAGTATTGTCGAATACTGATTGGCGATCATATTGATCGGATGCGAGAACTTCTTCGAGTACTGAAGCATAGCCTGAACCGAACCGATGGTGAACGCCGCGCCCGTGATCGGATCGGCATTGAGGATAAGATATCCTCCGACTGCGGCGATAAGCACGTACTGCAGGTTCCCGATAAAGTTCATGACGGGTCCCATGATCGAGCCCCACACGCGCGCGGAGATCGAACAAGAGCGGAAATTATCCGAGATCTCGCCGAATTTTTCAATGGCGTCGGGCTCCTTGCCGTAAGCCATTACGGTCTTATAACCCGTAACCATCTCCTCGATCTGCCCGTTGAGCTGACCGAGAAGTTTCTGTCGGCGGATAAAATATTTTCGCATAAATTTCGCCAGAGTTGACGATACTAAAATGGTTATCGGTATCGTTACGATTGCAACGAGCGTGACGATCCAGCTGTAGTAAAGCATCATGCAGAGCGCACCGATAAGCGTCAGCACGCCCGAGAAAAGTGCGGTCAGCGACTGTGACATTGCCGTTGAAACGTTTTCGGCATCGTTGGTAAGACGGCTCATGATATCGCCGTGGCGGTGGCGATCGGTATAGCTGATAGGAAGCTTCGAGATCTTATTGAAAAGGTCTCGACGGATGTGGTAGACCGTGTCCTGCGCAAGCTTTGCCGCAACTCTGCCCTGAATAAGCTGGCTGACCGCGCGGATGATGTAGGCACAGAACATAATAATGAGCACGCCCGCAAGCGCATTCATATCGACTCGGAGCTTGAGCGACTCGTCAAGTTTGAATTCGTCGATCGCAAGCTGTTGGAACATGGGACTCAGAACGTCGGCGATCGTCACGACGAAGGTTGCGATAATGAGGAAAACGAGTATCCACGCGCTTTTGCCCGAGTATCTCAAGAGACGTGAGATCGTTTTACCGAGGTTTTTCGGCTTTTCGCGATTGATTCGCGCATTCATTCCTCCGGGTCCGCCGGGTCCTCCGCCGGGTCGGAGGTTCATTCTTACTTCCTGTCTTTCGGGAGGTCTCTGTTCAGCCATCAGTTTTTACCTCCTTCAAGATTCTGTCTCTGCGACGAGCAAATATCGCGGTATGTTTCGCTGATCTTGAGCAATTCATCATGCGGAGCACAATGGATTATGCGTCCGTCGGATTCAATAACGGCAATTCTGTCTGCGTGACGCACGCTCGCGATCCTCTGCGCGATCATAATGACCGTTGTATCTGCAAGCGTCTCGCGGAGTGCCTTCTGCAATTTTGCCTCGGTTGCGAGGTCGAGTGCCGAGGTCGCGTCATCAAGAATGAGAATTTCGGGCTTGCGGACGAGCGCGCGGGCAATTGAAAGTCTCTGCTTCTGACCGCCCGAAAGTGACGCGCCCTTTTCGGCAATAAAGGTGTCGTAGCCGTCGGTAAATTCACTGACAAAGGAATCTGCCTGCGCGATGGAAGCCGCCGCGCGGATCTCTTCTTTGCTTGCGTCATCCTTGCCCCATTTTATATTGTTCGCGATAGTATCCGAGAAGAGCTCGCTCTTCTGCATAACGTAACCGATCTTGCGTCTGAGCGCGGGAAGCGAATATTCGGAAATTTCTCTTCCGTTAATATAAACCTTACCCGCAGCGGCATCGTAATATCTCGGAATAAGGCTGATAAGCGAGGACTTGCCCGATCCGGTCGCACCGATAACGGCAAGCGTCTCTCCCTTCTTGACCTTCAGCGAAATATCCGAAAGCACGTTTTTGCCAACGGTATTCGGATATTTGAAATCGACTCCGCGGAATTCGATGGCGTAATCCGAACGCACACCCTCGGACTCCTTGCCGCCCTTGATAACGGGCTCGGATTCGAGAACCTCGATGACTCTTCTCGAGGATGCGCCCGCGCGGGAGATCGTCTGGAAAATCATGGTCAGCATCATAAGCGAGTTTACGACCTGAGTAACGTAGGTGATCGCCGCCATAACGGTACCCGTCGTCATTCCCGCCGCCTCGATATTAACCTGCCAACCGCCGATGTAGATAATGGCAACGGTCGCAAAGGCGAGCGACACGATGAGAATCGGGTTGATGAAAACAAGCAGAAGCTGAACCTTGAGGTTCGTGCCCCTCATCTCGCTGTTCGCGGTCTCAAAGCGTTCGCATTCGTAGTCCTCGCGGACATAAGCCTTGATAACTCTCGCACCGCTGATATTCTCGCGCGCAACAGAATTGATGCGGTCAAGCTTTTTCTGAACCTCGGAAAAGAGCGGAACCGCCTTGCGGATGATGAATACCATCGCGAAAAGTTGTATCGGCAATGTGCAAAGGAGCACAAGACCGAAATTGACATTAAGTGTCAGGAGCATGATAGTTCCGCCGATAAAGAACATGGGCGAGCGGACGACCATGCGGAGCATATGCTCGACGAATTCGACAAGGATCGTGATATCGTTGGTCATTCTCGTGACGAGCGAACCTGTGGTGAACTTATCGGTCTGCTCGATCGAAAGCGCCATCACGTGCGAATAAGCATCGCGGCGAAGATCGTTTCCGAATCCTTGAGAAGCCTTTGCGGCTGTGTAGGCACAGAAAGTGCCGAAAAATCCGCCGATTAGAGTGACGCAGAGCATAAGTATTCCGAAAAGGATGATGATCTCCATTCGTGTCGCATCCGCACCGAGAAAGAGATTTATCAGCTTTTCGGCAAGATCCGAACCGTGGTCGGGATCTGCAGGCGAATAACCCTCAACACCGAAATTAACTATGTAGGACATAAGATAGGGCAGGCAAAGGTCGCCGACGACCTCGCCTATCATCATAAGAGGCGAGATGAGCGCGACGAACCAATAGGGCTTGAGATAAGGAAGCAATTTTTTCATCATTCTTCCCCGCCCTTCGGATTTTCAAGATTGTCGCGGATACGCAAAAGCATTGAGCGAAGGAGAGCAATTTCGTCCTCGGAAAAACCGCGCATCATTTCGTTATCTACACGCTCGAAACGCTCCTTATTTTCCTTTTCGAGAGCGTGGCCCTTTTCGGAAAGAAATACGCGCGAGGCGCGCTTGTCATCGTCATCCGACTCCCTGACGATATAACCCTCGTCTTCGAGGCGGCGGAGAGCAACGCTGACCGTCGGCGGCTTCAGACCCGCACGGTGCGAAAGCTCAAGCTGTGTAACGCCTTCTTCGCGCGCAAGGCAAAAAAGGATCGCACGGCAGCTGTTCTGTGTCATTATCGGGTCGTTTTCACGGGCACGCAAAGTGCATCTTTGCGCACGAGAAATATGCCCGATCAACATCGGCGGTGTCAGCATATTATCGGGAATAGGCTGTTTTTTCATAGGTTTCTCCTTTGGTTTATTTATAAACTAATTAATATTATAGCACTTTTTCACGAAAAGTCAACACAATAATTAGTTTATTAACAAATTATTTTTTGGGTCCTTCAAAAAACTGGCATAGCGATTGAATTTTTCTACACATCATTTCCCGATTCGGGGGCAAATTATTATTGCGGCAAAAACGGTCAAACGGATTTACCGCAATGAGACAAAGAAACCGGTGGATCTTATGCGAATTATTTATAAAAAAATCAAACTGGCGGCATACGTCTGTACGCTTGTTGCGGCACTTCTGATCAGCGGGAGCGGACGCGGAATCGCAGCAATGACAAAGGCTATCCCGACAAGCGCCTCCGGACAAAGCGAGGAGAAGACCTTGATCCCCGGAGGGATGGTCTTCGGGGTCAGATTCTTTACAGAGGGCGTGCTTGTTGTCGGCATACCTGACGGAAGCTCCAGTCCCGCATATGCTGCGGGAGTGCGGGTAAATGACGTTATATTAAAGGTAGACGGGGTCGCGGTCAAAGACGCCGAAGGACTCAGCCGAGCGGTGGATTCGGCAGGCGGCAGGGCGGTTGAGCTCACCTGTCGGAGAAACGGAAGCGAATTTACAACAACAGTCACGCCGAGGCTTGAAGAGAGCGGTTATAAGACGGGTATCTGGGTACGCGACAGCGGCGCGGGTATCGGCACCGTAACCTTCATTGACCCGAAAACGGGGCTTTTCGGCGGACTCGGACACGGAATTTGCGACAGCGATACGGGGAAACCCATGCCGCTTGGACGCGGAGTGCTTCTTGGCGTGAACATCGCCGGGATCAGAAAAGGAGCAGCGGGCGATCCCGGTGAGATACGCGGAAGCTTCAGGCAGGGCAAGCTCGGCGCGGTAACGGGAAATACCGATTGCGGGATCTTCGGTATCTATTCCGAAATACCGAAGTCGCTTTACGGCCCGATCCCGATAGCGCACAGAGACGAGGTCCGCGGCGGTGCGGCAACCATTCTCTGCACTCTTGAGGACGGAGTAACGCGAGAATACAAGGCGGAACTATACTCTATCGACCCGAAGGCGACGGGCGGACGCTGTTTTACCGTCAGGATCACCGATCCCGAGCTGATAAAGCAAACGGGCGGTATCGTTCAGGGCATGTCGGGAAGCCCGATCATCCAGAACGGCAAGCTCGTCGGAGCTGTCACACACGTCCTCGTCGGCGACCCCACTCGCGGATACGGTATCTTTATTGAAAATATGCTGAACGCCGCAGGGTAAGCGGAAAGGCAATATCATCCCGACGAGGGTTTGATATTGCCTTATTTCTATAAAATATTGCTGTCCAGCAAAAAATCGATAACACTGACATTGAGCACACCGTTATCATCGTAAAAACGTTTGCCTATATCGTGTCTGACTACTATTTTGGGAAATGAATCCCCCGTCAAAGAAAATGGCTTCAATTCGATCTGATACTTTTCCTCAGTATGCATTGCATATGCCGACTGGATGTAGATCTTCCTGCCGCCTTTGGTTGCGATAAAATCAATTTCGCGCTGTACACTGATCTGCTTGCCTTCCTTATTACGTTCTCTTGTGTTAATGACTCCAACGTCAACCGAATAACCGCGAATGATCAACTCATTATAAATGATATTTTCCATAATATGCGTCATTTCTGTTTGACGGAAACCGATCCTGGCATTGCGCAATCCCACATCCTCGCAATAATATTTATTTGGGTAATTGAAATACGCACGTCCCTTTACATCGTAGCGCTTACTCTCCGAGAATAAAAAGGAATCAATAAGGTAGTCGATATACGCCTTGACAGTATTTTGCGCTACCTCGATATGCTGAACGGTTTTCAATGTATCCGCGATTTTTGTGGGATTGGAAAGCGAACCGATCGACGAACAAAGCAGATCGACCGTCTGCGACAGGACATCCTCGCGCTCAATTTTCTTTCTGTCAACGATATCTTTGAGATATACCTCGGCAAAGAGCGAGCTCAGATATTTCATTTTTGCGGTATCGTCGGGACGCGATATAACAAGCGGCATTCCGCCGTAAAAGGCATATTCGTCAAATGCATCCCGCTTGTCACCGCCGACCGCAGAATAATACTCGGCAAAGCTCAATGGGTGAACGCGAATCTCATCGCTCCTTCCTCGGAATTCGGTCAAAATATCCGAGGAAAGCATTTTTGAGTTACTTCCCGTTACGTAAATATCCAGATTATCAAGACTGTTCAAACCGTTAAGCACATCGTAAAATGTGATCTTCTTTCCGTCCCGATTATATGGATTCTCCACGGTATCAGACATCTGGATCTCATCCACAAAAAGATAATAACTTTCATTGCTGTCTTCCACTATTCCTCGTACGAATGATGAAAGCTCGAGCGGATTTCTGTATTTCAGATATTTATCGTTGTCAAGAGCAAAAAACAGTATATGATCTTCCGAAACCCCTTCTTCTTTCAGAAAATTTCTGAATAAAACATTCAGAAGATATGATTTTCCACAGCGTCTGATTCCTGTAATGACCTTTACCATTCCGTCCCATTTAAACTGTATCAGCTGATCGAGATATCGTTCTCTTTTAATTTCCATATGTCCTCCATGTTGATAACTTAATGATATTGTGCACTTACTTTTCAATGAGAATTATATCACATTTTACTTTCTTTGTCAACATCTTATTGAAAACTTTATGCACAAATTAGCATTATTTTCAGCAATATATTGTTTGTTTTTCCTAAAGAGTTTCTGTAACATATGCACTATGTAAAAAGCTCGCTGAGATTCTTCTCAACGAGCCATAAAATTATTCATTTTCATGTATCCATTCAAGAAGCTTCGCGTACTTCATCTCTCCCGCCGCAACCGCAAGTCCTACGCGGGCGAATTCCTCGTTGCTCGGACGTATCACGATCCCGTTGATCTCAAGGAAGATCATCATAACAAACATTCCGATCCTCTTGTTACCGTCAACAAATGCGTGATTCGAGATCAGCGAATAGCCGATACGCGCGCCCTTTTCCTGCTTTGTCGGGTAGAGTTCAACACCGTCAAAGGTTGCAAACGCAGATTCAAGTGCGCTTTCAAGAAGCGTGATGTCGCGTATATTCGGGTCGCCTCCCGTTTCCTCGGTGATAAGTCTGTGCAAAAGCAATACTTTTTCGTTACTCAGTCTGATCATTTTGCAAGCTCCTCAAACGCAGGACGGTAAAGCTTCAGTATTCTTGCGGCAACAAAGTCGATCTTCTCATCGTCGGTCATTTCAATTTCCGTGTCGTTTTCGATATCAACCAATTTATATTTCGGCTTATTGTTCTTGAATATATACATTTCACCGTGCTTGTCCGTCATTCTCGCAACTCTTGAAAAATTCTGATTTGCCTCCGTAATCGACACGATCTGCTTGGTATCAATATTCATCTGCTTTCTCCTTTTCTGATTACAATAATATTATACCATAAATTTTAGGATGTTTTCAACCTATTTCGTTTTTTCTTCAAAATATCTTACCAAAGCTCCCTTTGTTGCGAACC
>JAZSMP010000139.1:0-9734 GCA_045535915.1 Eubacteriales bacterium
TCTCTGCCACCGCGAGGACGAGCGGACCGTTCCAGCTTTCCTCAACGAGGGATTTGAAACCGTTGACCTGAATCGCGCCCTGCGAGAGTGAGAGAGACAGGTCGGGGATGATCTTTTCGGGCGAGATACGGCGAGTTACGCCGAGTCCCGCGCAATCGGGGCACGCACCCTGCGGATTATTGAAGGAGAACATACGGGGTTCGAGGTCGCCGAAGGAAATTCCGTGCTCCTCGCAGGCGTAGGCTTGCGAGAATTCAAGCTCCTGCGGTTCGCCCTCTCGGGGGACTGTGACGATCAGAAGTCTGCCCTCAGCAAGCGAGAGAGCTGTCTCGACCGAGTCGGAGAGGCGGGAGCGGATGCCCTCGCGCATAACGAGTCGGTCAACAACGACTTCGATGGAATGGCGGATATTTTTATCGAGCTTGATCTCCTCGTCGAGGTCGTAAAGGCTTCCGTCGATACGGACGCGGGTGTAGCCCGAGCGTTTGGCGTCGGTCAGCACTTTTTCGTGCATACCCTTTTTGGCGCGGACGACGGGCGAGAGCACCATAAATCGCTCGCCTTCGGGGAGGGTCTCGATCTTTTCTATGATCTGATCGACCGTCTGGCGGCGGATCTCCTTGCCACAGACCGGGCAATGCGGGATTCCGATTCGCGCGTAAAGCAGACGGTGTTAGTCATAGATTTCGGTAACCGTACCGACCGTCGAACGTGGGTTTTTGGAAGTTGTTTTCTGGTCGATGGAAATTGCGGGCGAGAGTCCTTCGATCATATCAACGTCGGGTTTATCGAGCTGACCGAGGAACTGACGCGCGTATGACGAGAGCGACTCGACGAAACGGCGGTGGCCCTCGGCGTATATTGTATCGAATGCAAGAGATGATTTGCCCGATCCCGAAAGACCCGTCAGCACGACGAGCTTGTCGCGCGGGATCGTGACGTCTATGTTTTTCAGATTGTGTACTCTTGCGCCTTTGATTATCAAGTTTTGTGACATTTTTCTTCCTTTTTCACACATATTCAGGACGGCGCCCTCGACGTCCCAAGCCAAACTAATAGACATTTATCTAAACACAATACGTTTGAAAAATGCTGAATATTAAATTGTAGTATTTGTATTAAATTAGGGACGTCGAGGGCGCCGTCCCCTACAAACTCGTAATTATATTCGCAAAAAAGCCATACCAAGTTCTCATGCTCAAGAATCGAGGAACTTTTGCGGAATACTTCGAAGCATTTTCTCTAAAGCAGGAAAACTCTTGATTATATTCGTACCTTTATATACTTCGAATTTATGCTCTCCGGAATAGAGCTCGTTGCAATACACGTTAATTGCGTGATCGATTATATCTTTTTGAAAAACGTAATAAAACTTACCGTGAACGGTACGAACACAGATAGCATAAACATATCTTTTTCTATCGTGTCTTGAGCTGCCGGTTTCTGCGTTTGAGAGATAATCAAATTTGTAACAAAATAATTCTTTCTCTTCCGTTTCATTGGGATCTGCCATGCAGAGTGCATTCAGAATCTTCTTGTATTTCACAGCAAATATGAATCCGCGCACAGAAAACGAGCCAAATCCCAAAACCGTAGCAATTACAATAAATACAATCCACGCTTCCTTTTGCGGAAAAGCAATCAAAAGAATAATCACGGCAAGCATACAAAACGCCAAAAAACACCCTACGATCAAATTATAGATGTAGATCGTTTTCAACGTGCTTATTCGATTGTCAAGAACCTGCTTATTTTTATCTTTCATATTCACATCACTTTCCACCATCTTCTCTTAATGCTCGGATCTTGTCTCGCAGGTAGGCGGCAAGCTCGAAGTCGAGGCGGCGGGCGGCGTCCTTCATTTCGACGGTCAGCTTCTCGATCATAGCCTCGCGGTCGCGCTTGGTGAGTTTCTTCTCTGCTGTCTTCTTTTGCTTTTCGTCCTTGCCGCCGGGCAATGCGATCTCGATGAGGTCGCCGACTTTCTTTTCAACTGAACGCGGCGTGATGCCGTTGGCTTCGTTATACTCCTGTTGAACCTTACGGCGGCGGTTGGTCTCGCCTATAGCGCGGCGCATTGAGCCCGTGACGCTGTCGGCATACATGATGACCTTGCCGTTTACGTTTCGCGCGGCTCGTCCGACTGTCTGAATGAGGGAGGTTTCAGAACGCAGGAATCCTTCCTTATCGGCATCGAGGATGGCGACGAGCGAGACCTCGGGGATATCGAGACCTTCACGGAGAAGGTTGATTCCGACGAGCACGTCAAAGTTTCCGAGACGGAGGTCGCGTATGATCTCGGTTCGCTCCATCGTTTCAATATTATAATGAAGATAACGCACGCGGACGCCGTTATCTGCGAGGTAGTCGGTGAGGTCTTCCGCCATTTTACGGGTGAGGGTCGTGACGAGGCTTCGCTCGTTCCTTGCGGCGCGTGCCTTGACCTCGCCAAGAAGGTCGTCGACCTGATGCTCGATCGGTCTGATCTCGATCTCGGGATCGACAAGTCCCGTGGGTCGGATGAGCTGTTCGCTGATGCGCTCTGAGTGTTCGCGCTCATAGTCGCCGGGCGTTGCGCTGACGAAGACAGCCTGATTGATCTTTGATTCAAATTCTTCAAAATAGAGCGGGCGGTTATCGTATGCCGAGGGCAGACGGAAGCCGAAATCAACGAGGTTGCGCTTTCTTGCGGTATCGCCGCCGCTCATTCCGCGAACCTGCGGGAGAGTGACGTGCGACTCATCGACAAAGAGAAGGAAATCCTTCGGGAAGTAGTCGAGGAGCGTATAGGGAGTTGAGCCGGGTTCTCTGCCCGCAAGGACGCGGGAATAATTCTCGACGCCCGAGCAGAAGCCGATCTCGCGGAGCATTTCGAGGTCGTATTTGGTGCGCTCGGAAATACGCTGAGCCTCGAGGTATTTATGATTCGATTCAAAAAACTCAACGCGTTCCTTCATCTCGCGTTCGA
Organism: Eubacteriales bacterium; assembly: GCA_045535915.1. Taxonomy (GTDB): domain Bacteria; phylum Bacillota; class Clostridia; order Oscillospirales; family CAG-272; genus CAG-390. The sequence goes on from JAZSMP010000139.1 coordinate 2,969, forward strand.
TCTCGGCAAGAGCCTTTTCGCGCTTGTCGTCGGATACGGCATAGTGCGTTGCGGGATAGATCGCGGCGTATGAGAGACGGCGGACAAGCTCGCCGGTAACTACGTTGATCTCGGAAACGCGCTCCACCGTGTCGCCGAAGAATTCGACGCGCAGAGCCTTGTCGCTTCCCGATGCGGGGATGACCTCGACGGTGTCACCGCGCACGCGGAAACTGTCACGGACGGGGGACATATCATTTCTCGTATAGCTGATGGCTGTAAGACGTTTGATGAAATCATTCCGCTCCATCTCAATATCGGGGCGGACGGCGAGAACAAGCTCGGAATACTCGGCGGGATCACCGAGCGAGTAGATGCAGGAAACGCTGGCGACGATGATGACGTCGCGGCGTTCAAAGAGAGCTGAGGTCGCGCTGTGGCGGAGGCGGTCGATCTCGTCGTTTACAAGAGCGTCCTTTTCGATATACATATCCTTGCCGGGGATGTAAGCCTCAGGCTGATAATAATCATAGTAGGAAACGAAATATTCGACGGCGTTTTCGGGGAAAAACTGACGAAACTCGGTGCAGAGCTGTGCCGCGAGGGTCTTGTTGTGCGCCAGAACGAGAGTGGGGCGGTTCATTTTTGCAATGACATTAGCCATCGTGAATGTCTTACCCGAACCGGTAACGCCGAGGAGCGTCTGCATATGCTCTCCCCTCTTGAGACCTTCAACTATGCTGTCAATCGCCGCAGGCTGGTCTCCCGTGGGCGCAAATTCGCTGTGGAGCTTGAAGACTCCCTCAAGTTTTCTGCTCATTTCTTCACTTCCCTTCAAGTCAGTTACATATATTATAACAGAAAAAATTTTTAATGTAAATGGATTTTGATAAAAAAGTACCCGAAAAATTTTGTCATTTTCGGGTACTTTTTATTGGTAGATGTCAACAATCGGACGGTATCTCCTTCGCTATCGCGACGTTCTTATATGCCTTTTCTGCCGTGACGTCGCGGATGACCTTGATAAAATCGGGGAGCTCGACTATCTCATTTTCATCCTCCATCTCGACCTCGGCGATGGCGCGGTCGGTCCAGAAGGGGTAAATGTCGACCTCGACAATTCTGCCAAAGCAGGGTAAACAGTAGCGCGTCTTTTCAATCGTCCTGCGCTCGTGGTCGGCGAGCTTCAGGAGCTCTTCGTACTCTTCCCCGTCGATCTCGCGCTCGTTTTCGATGCATTTGACGTCGGTCACGCGCTTCTTTTCGGTGAAAATATACTTCGTCATCCCGTTTGTTGTGCACTTGCGGACGCGGGAGGTGAATCCGTTGTCAGTCTTGAGATAGGTCTGTGAGATCTCGCTCTTTGCAGAATCGGGATAATTTTCGAGTTTTTCAATATCGGGATATTCTATGAGGAATTTTCTTTCGATCTCAAACGCCATTTTGCACGCTCCTTTTCTTTCATTTAATTATAACATGCAGAAACGCTCTCCGTCAAGCTTTTTCGATAAAAAGTCTGTAAAAAAGCGAAATTGTGAAAATGAAAAGACTGAGCGACGTACCGTAGCGTATGAGCAGATAGACCGAAAGCATCCATAAGACCAATATGCTGATAAAGGTCGAGAGAGACAGTATCCTTGCCGACGCACGTGGGCCGAAGAGCGAGGTGACTGCGACCGAAAGCATTCTTCCGCCGTCAAAACCTTCCGCGGGCATGAGATTGAGCACTCCGAGCATCAGCGAGACCGAGGCGAACCATTCTCCCGTCTCGGTAAAGTATCCGCGGTGTTCGGATAAGATGATAACTGCGATTGCAGAAAAGAAGTTCATTGCGGGTCCCGCGGCGCAAAGGAAAAACTCCTTCGGGTAGGAGATCAGAGATCCGCGCACCCTCAGCGATGCACCGAACATTCCCACGTCAAGCGAGCGCAGAGGGATGCCAAGAGCGGCGGCGGCAAGCATGTGCCCGAGTTCGTGAAGCACTGCAGCTCCGAGTGACGACAGCACTATGCCCGAGGGCTGAAATATCAGCATCAGCATCAGTATAGCCGCCGGCAAAATACCGATCCTCAGAATTTTGGAACTTTTCATATTATTTATACCCCTTTTTGCCGAAAAATCTTGTGTTTGTCTTTGATTTGTGATAAAATATAATGAAATATATTTAAGGAGTATGACAGAATATGGATCATTCAAAGATCAAATGGATTTTCTTTGACATGGGGCATACGCTTCTTGATGAGGACGGAGTACATATTTCGCGGCTCGAAGAGCTCAGAGAGGAGCTCGCGGAGCTTGGGCGCGAATGTCCTCCCGCAGAAGCCATGCTCGAGGAGATGGTAGAATTCGGCACTGCAGGTGCACGCAGTCCCTTTGGCTCGGTTGCCAAAAAATACGGCTCGAAAAAGCACTATTCTTATTACCCCGCGCTTGAGATCCCATTTCCCGAGACCGAAGAGGCTCTGCGCGTGCTTTCGGGGAATTTCAAGCTCGGCATAATCGCAAACCAGCGCGGTGGCTCGGCACACAGACTTCAGTCGCACGGGCTGATGAAATACATAGACTTCGTTTATTCGAGTGAGGAAATGGGACGCTCCAAGCCTGCACCGGATCTCTTTCTTTCGGCACTTGATGCTCTCGGATGTGCTCCCGAAGAGGCCTGTATGGTCGGAGACCGCATAGATAACGATATCCGTCCCGCCAAAAAGCTCGGCATGATGACGGTGCGTGTACGCCAAGGTTTTTACCGTAACAGAGCTCCCGAATGTGAGTTTGACATTCCCGATGCCGATATCGAAGGTATAGGCGATCTTCCTTCGGTATTCGGTATCAAAAAATCATAAAAATCTATAAAAAAATCCCAAAATACTATTGACAATCACGTGACTGTGTGATATAATAAATACAGATGATAAAATATTCGGAAAGGAGTGCATCACAATGAACCTTCAAATCAACGAAGAACTTATTCCCGGTACAATACTTAACCGCCGGGAAATGGGTGACGTTACCGGTCTGGAATTTCTCAAAAAGATCTTTTACATTTCAGACGGCGTAATGCTTACTCAGATCCGCGAGATCTCGGGCATTGACGGCTCGACTCTGCAAAACTGGACGAAGAGAGGTTGGGTGGCTAACGCCAGACTCAAGCGCTACAACATCGACCAGGTAGCCCACATCCTCATTATCAACATGCTCCGCTCCTGCATGCAGCTTGACAAGATCGCCTTCCTTGTTTCTTATATCAACGGAAGAGTTTACGATCAGTCTGACGACATCATCCGCGATTCGCAGCTTTACGACTACATCTGCAGGATCCTCGACAGACTGATGAATGCGGGAGAGATCACCAAGGACAACACAACCCTCCGAGACACCATCGAAGAAATCACCTCGGATTACGAGGAAAAGGTTACGGGCGCAAGAAAACGTCTCAACACTGCGATCGAAATAATCATCATCGCATACTACGCTTCGATCATCAAATCGCATTCGGACGGAATGGTTGACGCTCTTATGCGCCGATAACATCAAGTAATCACTCTACACACGGAAAGGAAAGTCAATTATGATAAACTGGTGGAATGAACTGGATCTGATTCAGCAGATCTTCGCGCTCATTGCTCTTCCCTCTACCGTTCTGATTATCATACAGACGGTGCTCCTCCTTATTGGAATAGGCGGCGAATCGGATACCGACGTTGACGTTGACGACGTTGACGGCATTGATCTTCCCGATGACGGTCTTGCTATATTCAGCGTCAGAGGTATTCTCTCTATGCTCTGTATCACGGGCTGGGTCGCAGTCGCGCTTCTCGAAACCTCTCTGCCCGCCGGCGTTTCCATCGCGATCGCTATTGTATGCGGAATCGCAACCCTTATCGGTATGGCGTTCCTCATGAGAGCCATCAACAGACTGCAGTCGAGCGGTAACATCGACATCGGCAACTGCATCGGTAAGATCGGCGAGGTATATATCCCCGTTCCCGCCGCAGGCAACGGTTCGGGTAAAGTAAACATCACGGTTCAGGAAAAATTCAGCGAATTCACCGCTATCACCACTGCGGGCGACCAGCTCAAGACCGGCTCTTACGTAAGAGTTGTGGCAGTCAACGAGGCGGGCGTTCTCGTTGTTGAACCAATTGATAAAAAGGACTAATTTAATATTCGAAAAGGACCCTGTCATGGATTACAATCGCAACAAAAAATATTTTGAACAACACCTCAGCACAACCCCTGTAATCATTTCCGCCGCTTGCTTCGCCATAGGATTTCTTATGGTGGTAATTCTCTCGGGAACCCGCGGATTCAGCACTTATATGATGATCTCGGGAGGTCTTACCTTCATCGCGATCGGCGCGGCCATCTTTGTTATCCGCGCGGCTAAGAAGATCCCGGACGCCGAGATCAGCGAGCAGGCAAGAAAGCTTTACGATACCTTCAAGGACGATTTCAATCAGAAATTCCTCCCGCAGGATATCCGCACTATCCGCTACGAGATGACAAATCACATCTCGCGTCCCAAGCTCGAACCCATAACCTTCGCGACCTACTGTTTTGAAGGTGAAGAAGTTCTTGCCAAAAAGGGCAGCGACGGCAAGAGCCGTTCTTCGATCTACTCGATGTCGGGATTCATTCTCAAGCCCGATTCGATCTGCGTTGCAGAACGCGAGATCTCGCTCATCTCGGATAACGACCCGATCCCCGGAGATTTCCGCGAGATCAAGTATCTCGATCTCGGATCGGCAACTCTTGAGCACGTTCCCGAAAAGAAGGGATACGAGGGCTTTGCAAAATACCGTCACCTGAGACTTTGCGACAACGAGGGTAATATCGTTATCGAATTTCCCATTATCGCGGACGCCGCGGCTGACGATTACGTAAAAGACATTGCTCTCCGCATTTCCCGCGCAAAGGAAAAGGCGGCACAGACAGCGGAATAAAAAACAATTCTTAACTCATAATATATTGTAATTATTAAAATTAAAATAAAGAAAGGAAATTTATCATGTTCGGATTCAATGCACTTCTCTCTTCGGGCGGAATCTCCGAAGCGGTACCGATGATCGTTATCGCGGTAGTGGCAATTATTTTTGCTTTCGTAGTTCTCGTAGCCTCGCGCTACAAAAAGTGTCCTTCCGACAAGATCATGGTCATCTACGGTAAGGTCGGCACAAACAAGGACGGCACACAGCGTTCGGCTAAATGCATCCACGGCGGCGCAGCATTCGTAGTTCCCGTATTCCAGTCTTACGAATACCTCGATCTGACTCCCATGTCGATCCCCGTTGACCTCACAAACGCCCTCTCGCATCAGAACATCCGTGTTGACGTTCCCTCGAGATTTACCGTAGGTATCTCCACCGACGTCGGCGTAATGCAGAACGCGGCAGAGCGTCTTCTCGGTCTCAAGCTCGTTGGGATGCAGGAGCTCGCAAAGGATATCATCTTCGGTCAGCTCCGTCTCGTTATCGCAACGATGGACATCGAGGAGATCAACACAGACCGTGACAAGTTCCTTGAGGCGGTTTCGGGCAACGTGGAAACCGAGCTTAAAAAGATCGGTCTCCGTCTTATCAACGTTAACGTAACCGATATCAGCGACGAAAGCGGATACATTGCCGCTCTCGGTAAAGAGGCAGCTGCTAAGGCTATCAACGACGCAAAGATCTCTGTTGCTCAGGCTGACAGAAACGGTGCGATCGGTTCCGCGACTGCTGAAAAGGATCAGCGTATCAGCGTATCCCAATCCAACTCCGAGGCTATCGCGGGTGAAAACGAGGCAAAGGTAAAGATCGCCGAGTCCGAGGCTACCCGCCGCGAGCACGAGGCAGAAGCAAACAAGCGTGCAGTTGCAGCCGAGAACATTCAGGCAGCCCGCGCGCTCGAGGAATCCTACGTAGCACAGCAAAAGGCAGAGGAAGCGCGTGCGCTTCTTGAAAAAGCAAAGCTCGAGGCTGACATCCTCGTCAAGGCAGAGATCGCAAAGCGCGAGCTCGAGCTCCAGGCTGAGGCTGAGGCTGAGCAGATGCGCCGCCGCGCACGCGGTGAAGCAGACTCCATCCGCATGAAGATGGAAGCAGAGGCTGCCGGTGCCCGCGAGATCCTTATCAAGCAGGCAGAAGGTCTTACCTCGATCGTTGCCGCTGCAGGCGGAGACGCAAATGCCGCTATCAGACTTATGGTTACCGACAAGCTCGAGGAGCTCACCAAGATCCAGGTCGGCGCGATCTCGAACCTCAAGATCGACAAGGTTACCGTTTGGGACAACGGCCAGGGCGGCGCGGACGGCAAGTCCTCCACCGCAGGCTTCGTTTCGGGACTTTACAAGTCTGTTCCTCCCCTCACCGAGCTCTTTGACATGGCAGGTATGCAGCTTCCCGAGTACCTCGGAAAGCCCAAGGCAGAGACTGCAGAGCAGGTTGATGCGGAATAATTATTCTCAATACCAAAAGCTGTCTCTTCGGAGGCAGCTTTTTTGAGTTCAGAGTTAAGAGTGCAGAGTTCAGAGTTATTGAAAATTTCCTCGCGGAGCTCGGAAATTATAAGTTAATTATAATAATGCAATATTATTTATCAGCTTCGAGAAAAAAGCTTCCAAAATTTGCATTTTACGCTTCTTTTCGATGTTTGCCTTCGCAAAGCGATGTTTTTCGCTCATTTTTTGAAATATATTTGAAAAAACTATTGCAATTCTCTGCATTTTTTGATACAATATACTTGGAAACTGCGGTACGTAGGTACACTCGGCTTTTTTTGCCCGTTTCGGTTATCCCGAAACGGATTT
>JAZSMP010000293.1:0-23501 GCA_045535915.1 Eubacteriales bacterium
ATGGCGTTAAGACCTACACTTGTACTACCGAAGGATGCGGCGCTACTTATACCGAAGCGGTCGATGCTCTCGGTCACGATTGGGACGAGACCAAGTCTGAGGCTAATCTCACCAGACCCGTCAAGGACGGAGATGTTTGGAATCCCGGTTATTACACTTATGTTTGTAAGAATGACGCCAATCATACGAAGACCGAAGAAATCGCGAGAGCTGTTTATTCTGCATACGAGACGGCTAAGAGCGATCTCGAGTATCTCCTCGGTCTTGACCTGACCGAGGAGGCAAAAGTTGCTATCAATGCGGCTCTTGAAGATAACAAGTTGGCGGATAATCTCATTGCAACAGAGCAGAGTACTGTCGATATCGCAACCGGCAACCTCAATGCGGCGTTCGATACGTACAAGGGCGCGCTCAAGACCTATACCGTAACGTTTGTTGTTGACGGTGTAGAGAAAACGGTTACTGTTGTCAGCGGCGATGCTGCTACTGCTCCCGAAAATCCCACCAAGCCGTTTGATGAAACCTATCATTATACCTTCTCCGGCTGGGATAAGGAATTCGGTAAAATTACCGCGGACTTGACCGTAACCGCTCAGTTCAATGAGATCGAGCACACATTGTCCCATACCGATATGGATGACACATATCATACCGACGAATGTGCCTGCGGTTATACCAAAGACGTCGAGCACAGCTACGACGAAGGCGTGGTTACAACCACTGCTACCTGTGTTACACCAAAAGTGACGACCTTTTCTTGCACGATCTGTCACGATACAAAGGATGTAACGGGTGAAAAGGATCCCGATATTCATAATAACACCAGGTTGGACAATGGAACTAATTCCGATTGTGAAAATGTAGGTTACACTGACGGTACTTACTGCTCTGATTGCCAGACATGGATTTCGGGTCACGAAGAGATCCCCGCAACCGGTCACGTAAACAAAGTGCATCACGAACAGGTCGATGCAACCTGTATTGAAACCGGAACGATCGAATACTGGTCTTGCGAAAAATGTCATAAGACCTTCTCGGATGAAGCTTGCACGGTCGAGAAAACTGATCTGACGATCGAGATCGCTCCCGAAAATCATGCAAGTAATGAGTTTACTTATGTGAACAACAACGACGGCACGCATACAAAGAAGTACGCTTGCTGTGAAGTAGAGATCGAGACCGTTGCTCATACATATACCAACGGTCGGTGTGCGTGCGATGAAATCGAGAGGATCACGGTAACCTGGAAGGATTCCGAGGGTAACGTGATCGCGACCGAAACGGTTGATTACGGAGAGGACGCTACAACGACCGCAAAGGCTCCCGAAGTCTTCGGTTATACAAGTACTCTTGACACAACCGTTGAGAACGTTAAAGAGAATACTGTAGTCGAAGTAGTTCTGACTCCTAAGACTTTCGAGATCGTATGGAATGTCGATGGTGCGACACATAAAACGACCACTATCAAGTATAGCGACAAAGTTGCAACGGTCGAACCTCCCGAAAAGGAAGGCTACGATTTCATAGGTTGGTTTGATGAGAACGGTAATAAGATCACCGATGCAACTCAATATTTGAAGGACAACCTGAGTATTTCTACTTCTCAGCAAGCAGAGGCTCGCAGCGGTGCCGTACAGGATGAGATCGCAGGTGTTACCGTACTTGAAGCAAGATATGAGCTTAAGGAGTACACCATCACCTGGATCGTTGACGGCAACGCGACGACCGAAACCTACAAGCATTTCGAAGAGCCCTCATTTAAGGGATCTACCGATAAGGCTTACGACGAAAATAATCACTATTATTTCGCAGGCTGGGATGCGGACGGCGACGGCGACGTTGACGGCATTTCCGCGGTCAGCGGTGCGGTAACCTATACCGCAGTTTATACCGAAAAGGCACACTTTGATTCCCTTGAAGATAACGATCACGTTTGTGACTTCGGATGCGAAAAGGAAATGAACGCATGCGAAGATGTTGCTCCGAAGGACCACAAGTGCGACAACGGCTGTGGCAAGGACGACTTCGGCACTCATGCCGACACCGACGGCGCGGACGATCACGATCACCTCTGCGATTACTGCGACGGTGCAGTTGAGGGCGAAGTTTGTAACGGCGGATCGGCGACATGTACCGAGAGTGCGGTCTGCGTTGAGTGCGGACAGCCTTACGGTGATCCTAACGGACACAGCTTTGCCAATGACACGGCAACCGAGTGCGATGCTTGCGACTTCTCCAGATTCGCTTACATCGGCAACGTCAGCTACGCAACTCTCGAGGAAGCGATCGAAGCGGCAAATGACGGCGACACGATCGTAGTTCTCAAGCAGATCGTAATTGAAGACGATGTTATCTGGGACCTCGGCGGCAAGACTCTTGACGTTCAGTATCTCAATGATGCCGATTATGCATTGAAGGTAAGAGGAGATCTTACCATCAAGGGCGGAAGCTTCAATTTCGCCAACATTTACGGTATCGGCGTTACCGCCATCGGCACGCTGACCGTCGACGGAGGCAAGTTCACCACGCCCGCTGATTACTACCTGATCGGTAACTGGGGTACCACCACCATTAATGACGGTGAGTTCGAGGCTGTTTACTGTAACGTAAACGGATTTGAGGGAACTCTTACCATCAACGGCGGTAAGTATACCGTAACCGATAAGGAATACGGCTCCGATGTGTTTGCAAACGATGGTGTGGCAAGCATCAAGGGCGGTGATTTCTCGACAGATATCAGCTATTGGTGTACAGAAGGTCATACCATGGACACCGACGGTGACGGCAGATATCCTTACGAAAAACATAATTACAATTCTGTCCCAACTGCACCCACCTGTACCGAGCAGGGTTATACCACACACACCTGCGCTTGCGGTGAAGAATACGTGGATGCATACAATGATGCAACCGGGCATCTTCATACTTACAAGATCAATGCAAAGGAAGCTACTCTGAATGATGAGGGCTATACCGGTGATACCTACTGTGAAGATTGTAAAACGATCATTGCTTACGGTACCGCGATCCCCGTTAAAACCGGCGCGGAAGCCGAAGTAGACGGTATCAAATATTTGACCTTGGCAGAAGCTATGGCAGTAGGAAAGAATACCGATAAGACCATTATTCTGCTCAAGGATATTGACCTTGTTGAAAAATTGACCGTAGAAGGAACTCAGAGATGGGACTTCAACGGCTACACACTTAAGATCCCATCGGTTTCCGATAACTACGGTATGATCGTCAAAGGCAACCTGACGATCGAAGGCGGAAGCTTTGTGATCGAGGGTATGTACGGTATTGGCGTAACCGGCAGCCTGACCGTAAACGGCGGCAACTTTACCGTGGAAGGAAATAACGACTACCTGATCGGCAACTGGGGAACTACCGTTATCAATGACGGCTATTTCGAAGGTCAGTATTGCTGTGTAAACAACTTTGCCGGAACAACTACAGTAAACGGCGGTAGCTTCAAGACGGCAAAATCGGACGCTTCCGGCGAATACGAATCCAGCGATCTGTTGGCTGACAGCGGTTTGACGGTAAACGGCGGTACCTTCTCGAAGGATGTTACCGGCTACTGTCCCGTAGGCTATCACACAGCTGATAAAGACAACGACGGTATTTATACTTATGGAGAGCACAGATACGGCAATCTTCAGGTATTCACTTTCTGTCTGACAGACGGATACATTCAGATCACTTGTCCTGATTGCGGAAACACCTACGATTCCAGAGAGGATGTTGAAGCTCAGCAGTATCTTATTGATTATCCTTTCTTCAACCTGGCTCCCCTTGGTCACGATTACATTGATCATGATGCACAGGCTCCGACTTGTACGGAACACGGTTGGGAAGCATATCAGACTTGCAGCAGATGCGATTACACGACCTATGTGGAGATCCCCGCAAAGGGACATAAATCCAGCAAGGTTGAAGTGGTCAAGTCTACCTGTGAGGAATACGGCTATCTGCTCGTAACCTGTAATGGATGCGGCGAGACCTTTGACTCCAGAGAAGAAGGCTTTGCTAAGGATTATCTTGAGGAAATGAGCTGGATCTACAACCTCGATCCCATAGGCCACGCTTACGATGACGATTTTGATGCTATCTGTAATAATGATGATAGTCACGTAAGAGAAGCCAAAACTCTGATCGCCATGATCGGAGATGTGAAGTACGATTCCTTTACCGATGCGGTTGCAGCGGCAAAGGACGGCGAGACCGTCGTGCTTTACAGCAACGTAACTCTTACTGAAAAGCTTACTGTTGAAACTACCCAGACATGGGAGTTCGGTGAGTACACCGTAAACTTTGCAAATGGCGGCGATAACTACGGCGTAATAGTCAAGGGCGACCTGACCATCAATAGCGGTAACTTTACCGTAAACGGTGTGTACGGTATCGGTGTTACCGGTAAGCTTACCGTAAACGACGGTAACTTCACCGTTATCGGCGCAAACGACTACCTGATCGGCAACTGGGGCGAGACCGTTATCAACGGCGGTAGCTTCGAAGGTCAGTATTGCTGTGTAAACAACTTTGCCGGAACCACCACCGTAAACGGCGGCAGCTTCAAGACCGAGGCGACCGACAGCACGGGCGAATGGGAATCCTGTGATCTGTTTGCTGACAGCGGTCTGACAGTATGCGGAGGATCCTTCTCGAAGGACGTTACCGACTACTGTCCTACCGGTTATCATACTGCTCTTAAGAATGGTGTTTACGAATACGGTAAACACAGATATTCGACTACTCATACATTCACGTTCTGCGAGGAGGACGGTTACATCCTGATCACCTGCGGTGATTGCGGAAACACCTACGATTCCAGAGTGGATGACGAGGCTAAGCAGTATCTTATCGATATTCCTTTCTTCAACTTGAATCCCAAGGGACACACATGGGCTGAAACCACATATGAATGGAGCACAGACGGCAAGTCCTGCACTGCAACCCGCGTATGTGAAAACGACGGTACACATACCGAGACAGCAACCGCAACCGTCACAGACGAGGTCGCTAAGAAAGCTACTTGTACCGAAACCGGTAATACCAAGTACACAGCAACCTTCACCGAAGACTGGGCGGAAGAACAGACTAAGACTGTTGAAGGCAACATTCCCGCAATCAACCACACATGGGGCGAACCCGAGTATAGCTTTGCGGACGATGGATCGTCCTGCACCGCAACCCGCGTATGCGGAAACGATGCTACTCATGTCGAGACCGCGGAAGCAACTATCACATCGGCAGAGAGCAAGGCTCCTGCCTGCACAGAGATGGGTGACACCACCTACACTGCAACCTTTACTGAATCTTGGGCAGCAACCCAGACAAAGGTCGTAACCGATGTTGCGGCAACCGGCCACACATGGGGCAAAACCACGTACGAGTGGAGCGCGGACGGTAAGTCCTGCACTGCAAAGCACGTATGTGAAAATGATAAGACTCATATCGAAACATCGGATGCGGAAATATCCTCCGAAGTTACAACGACTGCTACCTGTTATGGCAAGGGTAAAACCACCTACACTGCAGCCTTTGCTGTAGAGTGGGCAGTAACTCAGACCAAGACACTGGAAGATATTGATGCAACCGGACACGATTGGACCGTGATCTACAATTGGAGCGCTGACGGTAAGTCTTGCGGAGCTGTTCACCAGTGTAAAAACGATCTTAACCACAAAGAAACCGCTATCGCAACAACAGTTATCGCAGCAGTAAAGACTCCTGCAAGTTGTACCGTAGACGGCTTTACAACATATACTGCAACATTTGCTGTAGACTGGGCAACAACTCAGACTAAGGATGTTCAGGATATTCCCGCAATCAAGCACAACTGGAGCGTAAGCTACGCTTGGACTCAGGTTGATGGCGAATGGACTTGCACAGCAACCCGCACCTGCGCTAACAGCGATGAGTGCACCGAGACCGAGACGGTAACCGCAACCGCAGCTATTAAGAGCGATGCAACCTGTACCGAGGCAGGAACTACTACCTACACCGCAGACTTCACTGCAGAGTGGGCAATGGATCAGCAACAGGATAAGCAGGACATTCCCGCAACCGATCACGCTTGGAGTGTAAGCTACAGCTGGAGCGAGGATGGCAAGACCTGCACAGCAACCCGCGTATGCGGCAACGACGGAACACACGTTGAAACCGCAAATGCAACAGTAAGCGGCGCAGAGAGCAAGGCTCCTACCTGCACAGAGATGGGTGACACCACCTATACCGCAAACTTCGAGGTCGATTGGGCAACCGAGCAGACCAAGACCGTAACGGATATCGCGGTAAAGGGACATGCATGGAGCGAGACCGCATATGTATGGAGCGAGGACGGCAAGACCTGCACAGCAACCCGTGTATGCGGCAACGACGGAACACACGTTGAAACCGCAAATGCAACAGTAAGCGGCGCAGAGAGCAAGGCTCCTACCTGCACAGAGATGGGTGCCACCACCTACACCGCAAACTTCGAGGTCGACTGGGCAACCGAGCAGATCAAGACTGTAACGGATATTGCGGCGAAGGGTCATACCGAAGTGACCGACAAGGCAGTAGATCCCACATGTACCGAAACCGGACTTACCGAAGGCAGTCATTGTGACGAATGCGGCATGGTCTTTGTAGCTCAGGAAACAGTTGATGCTCTCGGACACACCGAGGGTGAGGCGGTTACCGAAATCGTGAAAGAGGCTACTTGCATTGACTACGGCTCTTATGATAAGGTCGTATATTGCACTGTATGTAATACCGAGCTGAGCCGCGAAAGCTTTAGTGTTAATCCCACCGAGATCCACGAGTATGAGGCAAACGGTGCATGGGGATCCGGCAACAAATCTTATGTAGTTAAGATCACGTGTAAAAACTGTGATTTCGTTACTACTGTACAGGGTGCGGTTACTACAGAGGTTATCGCAGGCGACTGTCAGAACTATGAAAAAACCGTCCATATCGCTACATTCAGCGATATTCTCAAGGAAGAATATCCTTGCCTCGAAGATCAGATCAAGGAAGTTAGAGGTAAGATGGGCGACCACGTTAATTCTTACATCGCTACTGCCGAGGAGCATTGGGGCGAATGTACCGTGTGCGGAGAAGAGGTTCCCAAAGCGGCGCATGACTTCAGCGCAGGCGATTGCGTTTGCGGAGAGGGCAAGCCGATTACCGAGATACCCCTTGGCATCAAGAAATATGATGCCGAAACCGACTGCGGATATACCGTAAGAGAAAACGTTGTTACCGTCAAGTACGCCGAAGCATGCGCGGTAGGTTATCTTGTTGACGGAGAATACGTGGCTATCGAGGCTGTCAGAAACGAGGACGGAAGCTACAGCTTCACAGCTCCCGAGGGAGTGGATGAGGTTTTGGTTGTCGTAATCGGAGACGTTGACGGCGACGGTGACGTTGATGAAGCTGACATAGACCTTATGGCAGGTTCTCAGATGCCCGATGGCGAGGCGCTTACAACAGAACAGCATTTTGCCGCAGACATCAACCGCAACGGAGTAGTCAACTCCGCTGACAGAGTATTGCTTGCTCGCAGCTTGCTCGAAAAAACGAATGATTTTTACAAAGCTCTGAGTTGGTAAAAATTCATTATAACACACATATAAATTGAGGAGGAATCCTGAAATGAAAAACGGATTACTTAAAGCGTTTTCGTTGATATTGGCTTTGAGCATAATGCTTACAAGCATGAGCATCGTTGTCACTGCATCCGATGCCGGCGAGCTTGGCATTATCGGCGGAAACGTTGAATTGGATCTTACCAATGAAGGCACTGTAACTATCAGTGTTGTTGCTAAAGAAGAACTTACCTTCTACGGTATTGAAGGAAGTTTTGATGTCAATGAGGGTGAAAATAAATATTTCACCCTCAAGGGTATCACTTCCGAATGCATTGCGTTCGAAAATACCGCAAACAACTTTGCGGACGCTGAGACCGGCGATGTAATATGGGTAGATGAATCCTTTACTGCATCTGCGGTTGCAGCAGAAACAAATATCCTCACCGCTACTTACAAGGTAGCCGCTAACACTCCCGACGGAGAGTACACTCTGCGCTTCACTTCCTCGGTATTTACCGGTGCGGATGCTGAACCCGATGAGACCGAGAAGGTCTTTGAGGCAAAGGTCACCGTTACACACAAGTGTAAGGTTGAGGCTCAGCCCGAAACTCCTGCTCAACACCTGATTGCAGGTTGGAAGTCTTATTTCAAGTGCACACATTGCGGCAAGCTTTATGCAGATGCTGCAGCTACCAACGAGATCACCGATTTCGAAGCTTGGAAGCTTGCTGACGGTAAGATCCCCGCACTTGATCACAAGGACGATGATAAGGACCACGCGTGTGATTACGGCTGCGGCGAGACTATGGGCGTTCACGAAGACAAAAACAAGGATCACAACTGCGATTACGGCTGTAAAACGCTCATTGGTGCTTGCGAAGACGTTGAACCCAAGGATCACAAGTGTGACTACGGTTGCGGCAAGGACTTCGGCAAGCACGAGGATGTTGAGCCCAAGGATCACAATTGTGATTACGGATGCTCTGAAAAGTTCGGTGTTCACGAGGACAAGGACAACGACCACAACTGTGACTACGGCTGTATCTATGCTAACGGCGAATGCGTAGATACCGATCATGACCACGATTGTGACTATTCCGGATGTGATAAGATCGTTGGCACTCACGAGGACAAGGATCTTGACCACAAGTGCGATTACGGCTGTAGCGAGACGATTGGCACTCACGAAGATAAAAACAAGGATCACAAGTGCGATTACGGTTGCAATGAAACCATAGGCAACTGTGTTGACGATTCTCCCAGAGATCATAAGTGCGACTACGGTTGCGGCAAAGATACTTTTGGTGCAGATTTGTGCGATGACCTTGATAAAGACCATTTGTGTGATTACGCAGGTGCTAACTGCCTCTCGACCTTTGGCAGACACAGAGATACTGACGAAGACCACGTATGTGAATACGGCTGTAAGGAACCCATCGGCGACCACGCAGACGGCGTCGATGCCGATCATCTCTGCGATTATTGTTATGAATCGGTAGGCGAGACTTGTTACGATGAGAACAAGGATCATAAGTGTGATGAATGTAACAAGACCTTAAGCGATTGCGTCGACAAGGACAAGGATCACGCTTGTGACTACGAGGGCTGTAAGAAGCCCATGGGCGGTGATCACGTAGCTGCAGAAGGCAAGCATACTTGTGACTACTGCGGCAAGATTGTAACCACCTGCAAGGATTACCTCGATAAGACAGAAGCAGCTGACTCGACCTGTAATGTTAAGGGTAACAGCGAGTACTATACCTGTACCGTTTGCGGAAAGTATTATTCTGATGCTGAGGCAACTGTAGAGATCGTTAAGGACTCCTGGCTCCTTCCCTTCGCGGAACATAAATACACCTCCAAGGTAACAGCACCCACCTGTGAGGATAAGGGTTATACAACCCATACCTGCTCGGTATGCGGAGACACTTATACTGACTCTGTAACAGATCCCACCGGACACAGCTACAAGTCTGAAGTAACCGCTTCCACTTGTTTGAATGGCGGTTATACTACCCATACCTGCACGGTATGCGGACACTCTTATACCGATGCTTTAACAGACCCCACCGGACACGTAACGTACGGTAAAGTTACTTTCACCTGGAATGCGGATAATTCGGAATGTACCGCTTCCCATACCTGCAGCTGCGGATTCCCCGAAACTCAGAAGGTGACCTCCACTTCTGCAATTACCACTACTGCAACATGTACGGCTAAGCAGGTAACGACCTACACTGCTGTATTTACTGCTGAGTGGATTTCCGAAAAGATACAGACCAAGAATATTGAAGGCGCTAACGCTCCTGATAATCATACAAAGAAGTGTGAGTATACCATCAATGAAAACGGAACTCATACAAAGTTCTATCCTTGCTGTGAGGTAAAACTCACCGAAGGTCATACCTATGTTGACGGTAAGTGCGCATGTAACAACGTTCAGACCTTCACTATTACCTGGGTAAACGGTGACACCACCAAGACCACCATCGTGGAATACGGTGAACTCCCCGTAGCACCTTTCGAGAACAGCGAGCTTACAAAGGCTTCCGATATTGACAGCCACTATTCCTTTGCCGGATGGGGCGAAGTCGCCAAGGCTACCACTGATGCGACATATTCTGCAGTATACAGCGGAGCAGAACATGATTACAGCAAAAACTGTAAAGTATGTTTTGTATGTGAATATAATGGCGACGGTACGAGATCTCATAAGGTAGGTAATCCTACTTGTGTAGATGATGCTGTTTGTTCAGTATGTAAAACCGTTGTTATGAAGGCTTTGGGACATCTGTTTACGTATAACGTAAACGAGTGCTATTGGTCCACTGATGATAACGGCAACCGCGTATATCATTTCGTAGCAACCTGCTCCCGTGAAGACAACTGCCATGAGACTGAAGAAGTAGTTGTAATTGCAGAACAGCAGGAAGAAGGATACAAAGCTCCCACATGTACTGATAACGGAAGCGCAACATACGTTGCTGCAATTCCTTCCGACGTTGAACAGTCTTGGGCAAAGGCTCTGCTGAACAGCGAATCCGGCGTAGTCAGCGCAGAGATTTCCATTGATGCTCTCGGTCACGACCTGACCGAAACAGCAGCTAAGGCGGCAACCTGTGAAGAAGCAGGTACTCTTGGATATTGGTCCTGCGGCAGATGCCTCGAAGTATTTGCAGATGCAGAAGCAACGATCCACACCTCCGTTGAAGCAAGAGAGATTGATAAGTTGGGTCACGATTGGAAATGTAAAGCAGGCGTCGATTATCTTATCTGTAATCGCGAAGGCTGTGACGCAACAACAACCGAAGACATCGACACGGCTCATAGCTGGGCAAGTGAGAATGAAATCCCCGCCACCTGTACCAAGCCCGGAGAACATGCCGGAAGAGAGTGCAACGTGTGTGGAAAAGTAGTGGGCGGCGGAGCAATCCAGGCTCTCGGTCATAGCTACGGCGAGACTTCCTACGTATGGACACAGAATGCAGAGATCGGCAAGTGGATCTGTACTGCAACACATACTTGTATTAGAGAAGGTTGCACCGAAGCGGAAACAGGCCATACCGAAACTGTTACAGCAACGGTAAGTTCCAGAGTATCCACAGAGTCCACCTGTACTGTAATGGGTAAGACCACCTACACCGCAACATTTGATGTTGATTGGGCCAAGGAACAGGTTCAGACTGTACAGGATGTAGCCCTGGCACCTCATACTCCTGATGCAGGCATCATTACCAAATCCCCCTTCTATAATAAGGAAGGCGAGAGAACCTACCACTGCACCAAGTGCAACGTAGTGACGGGCACGGCGGTTGAGCCTGCTACCGGTGTGATCAATATCTCTGTTTTGGGCGACAGTATCACGGCATTTGAGAACTATTCTAACGGTACCGCGGCTAATACTACCAACAATACGTTGGCAGGCGGTAGAGTATGGTTCCCGATGACCGAAAGAGAATTCGACTCCGAAGGAAATCCCATCGACAAGGGTACGGGCGAAATTACCGAGGCAGAGCATATCTGGATATATAGAGCAGCTCAAAGCCTGGGTGCAAATATCCTTGTAAACAACTCCTGGTCGGGAAGCGCTGTACATTTCTGGCAGTACGGTGTAGCCGGCATGTGGCAGGACCGTGTAGTTCAGCTCCACGATAATACCGGAGCAAACAGCGGTCAGGAACCCGATATTATCGTTGTATATATGGGTACCAACGACTTCAAGTACACAGAGCTGGTCAACGGAAGTTATGCACAGCTTGAGGACGGAACTTATTTCCAGTCGATTCTCGGAACCTATGAAGACGTAGACTTTGATGCGCTGATCATCGATAACGGCGACGGTACATTTACCTATGCAGAGCCTGCAAACACCATGGAAGCATATGCTATTTCCTTCCATAAGATGCAGCAGAGATATCCGAACTCCGAGCTCTACGTAATGACCCTGCTTCCCTTCAGAGCGGGCATTCATCAGCCGACTGATTTCAATGATGATCTCAGACAGATGGCAGCTCACTTTGGTGTGACTGTGGTCGATATCGAAGATACCGGTATCGAGTCCAATGAAAAGAACTTTGAATACCTGATGGAAGACTGGCTGCATCCCAATCTCAAGGGTATGGAGGTTCTTGCAAATGCGTTTGAATCTGCGGTTCGCAACAATAGCGAGTTCTACTCGGATGATTTTGTAAACGTTATCTACAACGATATGACCGGTGTAACCGCTATGGAAGGTACTACTCGTACCGCCCTTAAGGGTGACAACTTCTTTGCAAGCTTCAAGCTTAACGATCAAAGTCTTATTATGCAGGTAACCGTTCTCTACGGTGGTGTAGATATTACCGAGAGCTGCGTTACAGTGACGGACGATCCCAATACCAAGCTTGGCGGTAAGATAGTTTATATTAACATTGACAATGTTACCGAAGAGATCGTAATTACAGCAAAAGCTCATAAGCACGAGTACACCTCTGTTGTAACAGATCCTACTTGTACCGAGGGTGGTTATACTACCTACACCTGCGAATGCGGTGACAGCTATAAGGCAAACGAAGTAGCGGCTAAGGGTCATAGTTACACATTGCTTTCTGACAAGGTGGCACAAGAGGCTACTTGTACAACAGATGCAGTATACTATGCAAAGTGTGCAAATTGCGGTGACGTACATACTACCGAAACGTTTGCGAAGGAAAACACTAAGCTGGGTCATAGCTACACTGATAAAGACTCCAAGCAGGAAGCATCTAAGGCTACTTGCACCGAGCCTGCAAGAAACTATGTACAGTGCGACCGTTGTGATGCGATCAGTACCGACAAGACAGTTGCGGTAGGCGAGGCACTTGGTCATAGCTTTGCAGACGCTGAGTATATCTGGCAGTATGATGCTACTAATAAGGTATGGATCTGCACCGCTAAGCGTGCTTGCTCCACAGACAACAGCCATATCGAGACTGCAACAGCAGCTGTAACCTCCAATGAAAAGCAGGCAGCTACCTGTACGGCAAAGGGTTGGACAACTTACACAGCAACCTTTGATGACGAGTGGGCAGATGCACAGATTAAGGATGTAGAAGATATTGCTGCACTGGGACATGCTTACGGCGAGACAACATATGAATGGTCGAATGGCAATATTAACTGCACCGCTAAGCGTGTGTGCAAGAATGATGAAAGCCACGTTGACACAATTGAAGCAACAGTAACAAGTGTTGTGGAAACAGAGGCTACCTGCACAGAAAAAGGTCTGAAAAAGCTCACCGCAACCTTCGTTGTTGATTGGGCGGAAACACAGACTACTACTGAGGTTATCCCCGCAAAGGGTCATACCGAGACAATTATCCCGGGAATACCCGCAACCTGTGTCGAACCCGGTCTTACCGAGGGTAAGTATTGCAGCGTATGTAACACGCCCCTGGTATCGCAGAATTGGATTCCCGTGATCGACCATACTTGGAGCGATACCGCCGTATACACGGATAACGGTGACGGAACTCATACCGCAACCTATACCTGTGTAAACGGATGTAACAAAACCAAGTCGGATGCTCCCGAGGAGCATGTATACGTGGAAGGTTTCTGCGTATGCGGTGCGGATGCGTCGCTTGCAGGCTATATGAAGGGTGATGTTAACCTCGACGGTGAAATAGATTCAGAGGACCTTACCGTTCTTGCGCGTCATATTGCAAAGATCGAGTATATTACTGATCTCGTTGCACTTGACAATGCAGATATTACCTCTGAGGGAGATGTTTCTTCCGAGGACCTTACCAAGCTTGCACGTCACGTTGCAAAGATCGAATACATATCTTAAAGAAAAGATAATATCATTATGAAAAAGTGCTCCATGCCCGGAGGGCATGGAGCACTTCCAAACTGCTTTTGAAATGAGATAAAGAGGTTGTCTTATTTCAAAAACTGTTTGATTTATACGGTGAAAAAAGAATTGCATGAGTTTTCATCGTAAAAATTTGCAAAGGTGGAAAAAACTTGGGTATCAAATCTAAACCAAGCGGCGGAATGTCATTTGATGCGATTCTGCTGACTTTCATAAAATTAATTACTGTAACCTTAGGACTTGTGATAACCCGCATGCTTTCGGAGTATCTTTCGGTTCATGACTACGGTACCTATTCTCAGATCCTTCTTATAGTTTCTACTGTTTCATCAATAACGATATTCGGAATGATGGATGCTGCAAACTATTTTTATTGCCGTGAGCAGGATGAGGAAAGAAAGGAATCATATGTCACGACGATCCTGGCATTGCAATGCACGGTCGGATGTGCTGCGGGCTGTGCGGTTATCTTTCTCAGCGTACCGATATGTAAATATTTTGACAATCCCGATATAAAGAATCTGATAATATTTGCATCGTCTTTGCCCTTGCTTCAGAATATGATGGGAATATTCCAGGTGTTATGCGTAGCTGCGGGCAAGGCAAGAATGCTGGCTTTGAGAAATCTTGTGGTATCGCTTGCCAGACTCGGTGCAGTATTTATTGTTGTATTGATAGTGAATAACATAGTTGTTGTTCTTTTAACTCAAGTTCTTCTTGATATTGGACAGATAGTATTTTTTTGGCTTATACTGAGAAAAAGCGGTTATAGATTCAGATTTTCAAAAATCGATGAATCGCTTGTTTGGGATATATTAAAATATTGCGCTCCAATGGCGATATTTATTATGGTAAAGTCACTCAATAGAGATATGGATAAATATCTTGTTTCTATGATGACGGATACAGAAACACTCGCTCTTTATGCGAATGCATCAAAACAATTACCCTTTGACATTCTTATGGCATCATTTTGCACGGTTCTTATACCGTATATAACGAAGTATATTTCGGAACAAAAGAAGAAGCAAGCGGCGGAGCTTTATAGGCTGTTTTTGGAGATCGCTTATATTTCTACAGGTATAGTTTGCTGCGCTGCACTGGCGGCGGCTCCTCAACTAATGAAATTGCTTTATTCCAATAAATATACCGACGGAATTGCGATCTTTGTGATATATATAGTTGTTGATCTGTTAAGTTTTACCAATCTTACCGTAGTTCTTAGTGCTGCAGGAAAGACGAAAACATTGATGGTGATAGGTCTGGGTGCCGTACTTTGTAATTTTGTAATAAATACTGTGTTGTATAATTGGTTGGGCTTGATTGGCCCTGCTATTGCTACGCTCATTGTAACAGTATTATTCGGAATGATAATGTTTTATTTCAATTCCCGAACTCTCGGCATCAAGATATCGGATTTTTTTGATCTGAAATATCTCACTTTGTTTGTTGCAGAAAGCGTTGTTTTGACAGTTGCGCTGTACTTTTTGAGCAGATACCTGGAAAAAATAGATGTTCATTATTTTGTGATTTTAATGATAGTTGCTGGCTTATACGGCATCATTATGATTGTATTTAATGGGAAACGTTTGTGGAGTGCACTGAAAAACGCTAATCGACGGTCACTGGAAAAATATTGTTCCTATAAAAGCGATGAATAAAATGAAATCAATAAAGATAAAACCATGAAGAACCTTTTGAAATTTTGCTTCTTTGCCAAGAGAGAACATTTACAGCATGAAAATAATTGTTATACTTAAACGTTTGAAAAATAAATTCAAGACAAGTGTGAACTTACTTTTTAGAACAATAATCAACCGAAAAAACAGAAAAAAATTAAAAAACAAGAATATAACTTTGATTTCCTCGAATTGCAATGGATGTCTCATACTGCATGATCTTGGACTGAGATTCAACAGCCCTTTTGTAAATCTGTTTGTTTGCGCTGAGGATTAC
Source organism: Eubacteriales bacterium (assembly GCA_045535915.1). Lineage (GTDB taxonomy): Bacteria > Bacillota > Clostridia > Oscillospirales > CAG-272 > CAG-390. The sequence continues at coordinate 15,868 of JAZSMP010000293.1, forward strand.
ATTAAGCTTTTGCAGAATTTTTCACATTATATGTCGCTTGAGCTACATATTGTAAATAACCATGAATTTGATTATCCTGTGGCGGCATTGGACGATATTATGCTGCATTGTGTGCATTACAAAAGCGAAGAAGAGGTGCTTCGAAAGTGGGCCGAGCGTAGGGCGCGCATGGATATGTTGAATTGCTTTATTATGTTTACAGAATGCGACGGTTGTTCTTATGAGCATTTGAAAGCTTTTGATGCATTACCATTTGAAAACAAAGTTGTGTTTACCAACAGAAGGTATGAAGATATCAAGTCATCTTTCTATATCAGTGGATTTGAAAATAATGGATTCGTCGGAGCTCTCTATCATTATAGGGGAATGAACGGTAAGAAATACTATGACGATTTTGACTATGTTGCTTGGTTTAACGGCGAGTGTATAAAGGAGAGAGTTAAATGAAAAAACTTGAAAGCCGTTTACTCCCCCTCATCCGCGAAGCGGGAAAGATCATGACCGGTGCGCGCGAAATTGAGGACACTGTCAGCGAAAAGAACGGAGACAGCGCGAATATGGTCACGGTCTTTGACGTTGCTGTGCAGAATTTTCTGATGCAGGAGATCTCGAAGATCATTCCCGATGCCTTTTTCTTCGCGGAAGAAAAGGAAAACAACGCAGAAGACCTTATGCACGATTACTGTTTCGTCATCGACCCGATCGACGGAACGACCAATTTTGTTCACGAATACCGCTATTCCTGCATTTCGGTTGCAATGTTCTCGAAGGGCGACGTCAAGTTCGCCGCGGTTTACGATCCTTACGCCGACGAAATGTTTTCGGCTGTGAAGGGCGGAGGTGCTTTCCTCAACGGCAAGCCAATGAAGGTTGCCGACCGAGATATGGCACATTCGATCGTGGCGTTCGGCACATGTCCACATATGAAAAGGACGATGGGTGAGCAGAGCTTTCGACTTGCGTACGCGCTTTACAGCGAATGCAGCGACGTACGCCGTCCCGGTGCGGCGGCTCTTGATATTGCTCACCTCGCCGCAGGCAGAAACGATATATTCTTCGAGCTTCTGCTCTCGCCCTGGGACTGCGCCGCGGGTTCGCTTCTCGTCAAAGAAGCAGGAGGTATCATTACCAATACCGACGGCGAGGAGATAGATTTCTCCGCACCCTCACCCGTGCTTGCCGCAACACCCCGCGTATACGGCAGATTTATCGAGATCGCAAAGACGGTTCTTTCAAAATAAAAAAGATCACTCACCCGTAGAGCATGGGTGAGTGAAACTTTATTATTTACCTTCGTATTCGTAAATTCTCGCGAGCTTGGGCGCGGAACGGCTGTTTTCGTCGTAGGTGACCGAAAGGTACTCTTTAACGATGCATTTTGCAAGCTCATTGCCTACGACCTGCGAGCCGAGTGTGATGATATTTGCGTGGTTGGAAAGCTCGGCGCGCTGAGCCTGATAAACGTCATGGACGCATGCGGCGTAAGCACCTTTTACCTTGTTTGCGGCGATAGAAACGCCGATTCCGGTGCCGCAGATAAGTATGCCGCGGTCGTGCTTTTTAGCGGCGACAGCCTCGGCAACCTCGATGGCGACGTTAGCGTAGATTGTGTCGTCACTTCCAAAGTCGCAGACTTCGTGTCCGAGTGAGCGTACGAATTCGATAAGTTCTTCTTTGAGTGCTGCGGCGTTGGGGTCGCAGCCAAAAGCGATCTTCATTTTCTTTCTCCAGATAGATGATTTACGCAGTCGGAGATGACAAAATACAGGGCTCCTGCGCAGATATATTATAGCATAAGCGCGAGAAAAATTCAATAGAAAACAAGTATTTCATGCATTTTCATTGCAAAATCCGGCAAAATATGCTATAATTATTCTTGTCACCCTACTCGTAAGGTTAATATCTTGCTTCGCTAAATCCCACCAAAATCCATCAAAAATTTATTTGCCGATGAAAACCTTATGTGTTCGGCTCTCTTCGGCTATACAAGAGGTCACGGTATGAATCTCCACGATATATTAAAAGGAAAGAAACTCTCGGTTTTCGGCGCGAGTATGTGCACCTACGACGGCTACTCGAATAACACCGCGCACAACGCCACGATCGGGAAGAACAAACAATACTACGGCACGCCCTTGTCCGAGAACGTCAAGTGCCGCGATCTCAGTGTCTCCGAGACTTTCTGGGGCATCCTGCTCGAAAAATACGGCATGGAGTTATGTGTGAACAACTCCTGGAGCGGCTCGAAGATCCTTGACGATAACCCCGAAGCTGCGGGATGGAACACCCGCCCGACCGAGCTTCACAGAAATGACGGAACCGAACCCGACCTGATCGTCTCCTTTATGGGAAATAACGATTTTTCGAAGGAACGTCCCGCAGGCGAGGTCACGGACGATCTTTTTGAGCGCGTCAAGGTTCCCGATTTTGTCCCCGCGACCTTTGCCGAGGGCTACGCCGTGATGCTCCGTAAGGTGACGGGAAGGTATCCTCGGGCGAAGATGTTCGTATTCAATATGGCGTGGAGGACGGCAGAGAAGAGCGAATTGCTGATCAAATACAACGAAATAATCGAGAAAGTCACCGCGCATTACGGCGTTTATATCGTCCGTCTGACCGAAAGCCGCATGAGCGGACTCGATTACGCAAAATACACCTGCGACGGAAAGCTCCACCCGAACGCAGAAGGTATGGCGATCTGGGCGGAGCTGATAGAAGATGCTTTCAGACTTGCATATAACTAAAAAAAGATGGCGAAAGCGGACTTCTCATAAGGAGATAGATTTGCTCCGCAGTAAACAAATAATAACCCCGACAGATTTTTGAATGTCTGTCGGGGTTAAATTTATTATCCAATATCAAAAAACAAGGAACTAAATGATGTGGCTTATACTTATCAATGATTTCTACAATATAGATAGGCAGAGAAAGTAAGAGTTATATTCCGACTTCGTCGGAGTTATATTATACGGCTGTGCCGTGTAGTGATATTGTTCGGCTTCGGCTTACAGTGATATTTTATTCGTCTCCTGAACTCGCGTAGCGAATACCACTCGGTGCAAGCCGAATATCACTGCGAAGCAATATCACTCGCCGTAGGCGAATAAAACTGCGAGACTTCCTTATGGGAAGTCTCGCAAAGCCATCTTTTTCAGTTATCACTGCGGTACTCAATAATATCCGAAATATTGCAGTCAAGTGCGGTGCATATTTTGTCAAGAACGTAGCTGTCATATCGGACGACACGGTTTTTATAGTAGTTATCAATTATCTGAAATTTTATTCCGGTGCGTTTGGCAAGCTCGTAACGGGTAATATTTTTCTCTTCAAGCAGCTTATCAAGCGTTAAACGTATCATCTTATCACCTCAATATATATTTTAATAGATATATACTTAATTGACAATCTCCTTGATAAAGTATATACTTAAATAGGTATATATTTCTGACAATAAATGACAAATGGGATTTGAGCACACTATATATAGTGCCTGTGAGGTATTCTTGACACAATTGAATAAAAAAACTATTAAATATTAAATTTATTTTACAAAAAGGCTTGCATTTGTAAATAAAGTATGATATAATAATATCTACCTAATTGGTATTACATAAAAAAAGACAAAAATTGGTAAATAAAGCCTGACTTTCAAATATATGTAATTGATGGCAACAAAAGGGAGGGGAACGCTTGAAGCAAAACTTGAAGAAAATATGGAATATCGTTTCAACGGTACTTGTGATCGTTGTTGTGGTATTCGCTATCCTTTTGGTAGGTCTGCGATTTGTCGGAGTGCAGGTGTACTCGGTAATTTCGGGATCGATGGAGCCGGAATATCCGGTCGGCGCGCTGATCTACGTAAAGGAAGTGGATGCATATGAGGTCGAGGTAGGCGACGTAATCACCTTTGTGCTTTCAAACGATATGCCCGCAACCCACAGAGTCATCGACATTGACTACGAAACACAGCATTTCTATACCAGAGGAGATGCGAACTACAGCATTGACGAAGAGACGGGAGAGAAGATCTATACCGAGGACCCTGCCGTACACTTCAAGAACCTTATCGGAAAGCCGGTATTTATGATACCGCTTCTCGGATACGTCGCGTATTATATCCAGCATCCGCCCGGAATGTATATTGCGCTTGCACTCGGAGCAATAATTCTCGCGCTCGCCTTCCTGCCCGATATTTTCGCAAAGTCGGATAAGAAGAAAGCGGCACCCGCACAAGACAAGCCCGCAGATCCCCCCGCCGAGGACGGCGAAGAAAAATGATGGTCAAGCCGCAAGGCTCCCATATAAATTAAGTAAATTTTTTAATTTTCATTTTAAAGGAGGTTTTCAAAATGAAAACAAGAACCAAAGCGCTACTTCTCGTAATGTCCGCACTGCTGCTCATCGTCAGCACAGTATTTGCAACTATGGCTTATTTGACTTCGACTGCTGAAGTAAAAAACACGTTCTCTGTTGGTAATGTTACTATTTCCATGGATGAGGCTAAAGTTAACGAGTATGGTGTACCTGTTACCGGTGCTGATCGAGTTACTGCAAACACCTACAAGCTCATCCCCGGTCACAAGTATGACAAGGATCCTATAGTAACTGTCAAGGCCAATAGTGAAAAGTGCTATGTATTTGTAAGAATCGAAAACGAAATTGCAGCAATTGAAAGCGGTACTACTATTAGATCGCAGATTACTGCATATGGTTGGGCTCTTCTTGACGGAACAACCGATGTATTCTATAAGACGGTTGATCTTTCCGCGGTTGATCAGGAGCTTCCCGTATTTGAATACTTTACAATCAAAAACGATGCTGATGTATCTGCATATAATGGAAAAGCCATTAATGTGAAGGCTTATGCTATCCAGTTTGATGGTTTTGATACAAATCCCACCGGTGCTTGGACTGCAGTATATACTGCTACTCCGTAACGTCAAACATATATTTATTTAAAAAGGAGATTATACAATGAATACAACTAAGAAACTTATAATCGCAGTTGTTGCTCTTTCCCTCGCACTTGTTTCATTTGCAGGCGTAACCGTTGCGTGGTTGGTTGCAGAGAGTGCCGAAGTTGAGAATACATTTTCTGTTGGTAGAATTGCTCTTAATTTGACTGAAACTCCTTCGGATTATAAGATTGTCCCTGGCACTACACAGGCTAAAGATCCGACGATTACAGTTACGTCAGGAAGTGAACCTTGCTTTGTTTACGTTCTGATAACCAACAATCTTGTTGTCGATGGTAATGTTGTAGGAACGCCAGATATCAATAATGCAAATTGGATTCCCATCGGCACTTCCGGAAATACAACTTTGTATCGCTATAAAAATAGTGAAGTAAATGCATTATTGGGCGAGCAGAGTTTGCCTGTGTTTACTGAAGTTGAGTATGCTGAAACTATAAAATTGAATGATATGGACACTCTGGAGAATAAAACTATTGTATTGAAGGCATATGCTCATCAGTCTGCTAATAGAACAAAGGAGCAGGCGGACGAAGCAATTGCTGCAATAGCTGGCGTTTCTCTCCTTCCGTAATAAGTTAATCAAACAATCATGAAAAAGAAAATAGTTTTAATTGCCATATATGTGCTTACTCTCGCACTTCTTGTTGCATCGGGAAGCACAATTGCGTGGTTGGTTACGGAGTCCGGGCCGGTAATAAATACTTTTGCTCCCAGTAATATTGATATTACTTTGAGTGAAACCAATTCCTCGACTCTCAAGATGCTTCCGGGAACAGATCTTGAAAAAGATCCGTCTGTTACAGTGGATGGGGGCAGCGAAAAATGCTGGTTGTTTGTGAAGATCGATGAAGATCTTGGAAGTTGGACGGCGTATGGTTCTTCTTTTACTACATGGTTGAACTATTCGGTAATCAGTGAGTGGAAACCGGTTTCCGGAGCAACAGGCGTTTATTATAGAATAGTAGACACTTCAGCCTCCGATCAGAATTTTCATATTCTTGTCGGAGACAAAGTTCACGTTGAAAACACTGTTACCAAGTCGATGATGGATGACCTATATGCGCCGGCAGCAGTTTACCCTACTTTAGAGTTTACTGCATATGCAGTTCAATATGAAAATGTGAATGATCCTGCCAAGACACCGGATGAAAATGCTGTTGCAGCTTGGTCTATCGCTACCACTCCGTAATTAACCCCACATAAAATCAGAAAGGACTTTATACAATGAAAAAGAAATTACTTGCAATCGCGCTTGCAGCGATCATGGTTCTCGTAGCCATTACGGGAGCATCTCTCGCATACCTCCAGGATACCGACTATGACAAGAACGTCATGACTGTCGGTAACGTAAAGATCGAACAGATCGAAGCAGACCGCTACGGTACACCTATTGTTTACGACGGTACACAAAAGCTTCTTCCCGCAGTATACGTAGGTACTCTCGCATACGACGGAAGCGCAACCGTTAACGGTAAGACTCAGGCAATCTGGGATGCTACCGTTAATAATGAGCTCGACAAGATCGTTACCGTTAATAACACCGGTTCCGAAGCTGCATACGTTCGTACCATCTTTGCTTTTGAAGATAAGGTCGTTGACGGAAAGTACATCTCCGAACAGATCCACACCCTTTGGAATTCCTCTGCTTCCGTATATGCTGACGGCGTTAAGTGGGTTGAATCCACCACTACACCCGGTGAGTATCCTACGATTACTGTTGACGGTGTAAATTACACCATCTGCGTATTTACATATAAGGATCCCATCGCGGCAGGAAACTCCTCCGACGCCAGCCTGGTTCAGCTCTTCCTTGATCCCAAGTCCGATAACAGCTTCTTTGAAGCAATCAAAAATTCTTACGATATCCTCGTACTCTCCCAGGCAGTTCAGTCTGTAGGCTTTACCGGCGCAGAGCAGGCTCTTAACGCTGCTTTCGGTGAGATCAATGATGCGAATATCGGTACTATTCAGGACTGGTTCAAAGATCATTCTACCCCGTAATCTTTCCGTTAGAAAGGAACTGAAAAAATGAAAAGAAAAATTCTTGCAGTTGCGCTTGTTGCCATTCTTGCGATCGTAGCGATCACGGGCGCATCTCTCGCATACCTCACCGATAAGGACGAGGCTGTAAACGTAATGACTCTCGGTAACGTAAATATCGAGCAGTACGAAAAGGACGTCAACGGCGCCGCTTTCGTTCAGAATCAGGATCTCTACCCCATGGTAGACCTCCGCGCCGCAGGCGACCCCACCACCGTTGCGGGCGCTAACGGAGAGTCCGTTTTCAATCCCGCAATGAAGAACGTTATCGATAAGTTCATCACCGTTGAGAACACCGGTGACTACTCCGCATACGTTCGTACCATCCTCGCGTTTGAGACTGACCGCCACTACGTGCCCGGCTCCTCCACCGATTTCACCGATATCCATAAGACCTACATCGGTGTAAACGGTACCTTTACTTATCTTGATAAGTACATCGAGATCGACGGCGTTGAGTACCTCCTCGCAGTCTGCGTATACGCTGACCCGCTTGCACCCGGTGCTACCACCCCCGCAAGCCTCCGTCAGTTCTTTATGGCTCCCACAGCAAACAACGAGATCACCGCTCTCTTCGGCGAAGACTACACCATCCTCGCTCTCTCCCAGGCAGTTCAG
>JAZSMP010000118.1:0-16523 GCA_045535915.1 Eubacteriales bacterium
CGGGGACTCGAACCCAGGACCGTCCGGTGATGAGCGGGTATCTCTGACCAACTGAGCTAATGGCCCCCAGTTGACCATAATATTATATCGCAAAGACGGGCGTTTGTCAAGACCTTTTTGGAAATTTCGGTCGCCTTTTTCGGGTAAAATGCGCAAAAAAGCAACATATATCTTGACTTTTGCGTCATATCGTGATAAAATAGTAGATAGCTTGGACGAGAGGAGAGTTCCTATGACAAAACGGGCATTGTTCGTTATCGCGATCCTGATACTGATCCCGATCATTGTCGTTGCGGTCGGTATTTCGAAATTCAAGGAAAAGAATGTCGTTGTTGCCGAATACGCCGGAAGCATTGATGCGATAGAGTATGACAGCGTGACTCTCCGCAGAGTTCCCGGTGACGAAGAATACAATTTTAAGTTCGGCGAATATCTCGGCAAGGTCGGAGATCCGCTGACCGGTGCGTCGCTCTACCGCGTTGCAGATGACAAGACCGAAAAATACTATGCAATCGCCGACGGTACAAAGCGAATACTTTACACACGAAGCGGGAAATTGACTGACGGTGTCCGCAAGGATAACAGCGAGATCACCCGTATCGTGTTTGACAACTATCTTATCGAGGAGACCGACAGCGAAGCTTTAGCACTGCTCTGCGGCATTAGCGGCAAGAAGGTTTCGCTCGATATGTCGGAGTACGAGGGTTTCAAGTATTATGACCTATATCTGTCCTTCGATGGCTCTGCGATACTTACCGAGTATTACGGCAGACTCTTCTACCTGACCTCTCGCGAGCTCTGGCTCTTCGTTACCCCCGAAGATCGCGAGACGGCAGAGGAAGAGTACGGCGACGAGGTCGAGGAGACCGTCTACATTGCTCAGCTGATCTCCGATGAGGAGCTGACTGAACTGCTCGATTCTTATATAAGCGGAAAATAACAGGTGAAAATAACAGAAAATCCCCGCGAGATCTTTTGCGTCTCGCGGGGATTTTTATCTGCGAAAGCATTATAAGAGGCGTTTTAAAAAATATGTAATAAAATGTAAGATATAGAAGAAAAAGGTCGCAAAATGCCGCGTGGAAGGGGTGTTTGCCGAAAAAAAGAGAGGCTTGCGTACGATTTGTACAAATTGCACAAATAACATCAAAATCAGACCCGAAACGAGCACTTTCGAGGCCTTTTTGACTACCCTGAATAGTTGCGCACGCAATCATTTTTTGGGCATATTGTAAATACAGTTTACCGCGCAAGGCTTTTTGCGGTTCACAGACCTGCTAAATTCGCGAAAATCGCATTTTAACGGCGTATTATAACAAGATTGAGTAAATTATATTTACTGTACAATCCGCTGTTCGAAAAATTATGTGAAAAAGTAACAAACACGAAAAATTTCCAATCATTTGACCGCAAAACACACTTGAATAAATAAAAACCAAAAAATTCATATGTGTAAAATTAATTAAATAAATAGCTGTTGACTATTTTATGACAATGTGGTATTATAGCGTTATAAATTTTATGGCATTTTGCCGCCCTCGGGCGAGAATGTTGCCGCATGGCTCGTTTTCGGGGACGCAGAGCCGCAAAATTTGATGCCCGTGGGCGACAGTCTCGCCAACGGCTGCCGATTTTTCGGGCAAAAAACTTAAACAGCAGGGAGGATCTTCCGCTTCCGCTCTGCAATGGCGGCTCGCGGCAAAACGCGTCAGCGCAAAATCAGCGGAAATTTACCCATCCGCCGGTTCGTACCGGCAAAAACAACACAGGAGGAACCATTTATGGCAACGAAATTCAAAAGAGCGGTTGCTCTTTGTCTTGCGATCCTGACCTTCTGCTCGACCTTCCTCGTATCGGCTGCGGCAAACGATACGAATACAACGGTTACGCAGGAAGCAATCGCGTCGGCAAAGGAACTGCTCGGCACAATTTCGTACGAAGAGTACACGAAAATGTATTCAGAGTACACCCCCGGAGCCGAAGAAATCGTTATAAACGGTCTTGATTACGTAGCAGGTGAAGAATTCACCACTGCCGAAGTAAGCGAGAACGAGTATGAAGGCGTCAAGGCTCTTGCTACAGGCGAAAAGGGTATTGTTTCCTACAAGGTAAACATCCCTGCGGACGGAAAGTGGGCGATCAAGATTGACTACTGGCCTATCGAAGACAAACCTACTTCCATCCAGCGTATTTTCCGTATCGACGGTAAGGTACCTTTCTCCGAGGCGTACTACATCACGCTTCCCAAGATATGGTCTACCATCTATGATCCCGCAGACGAGCATGATTATGACGGTCACATCCGTTATAACCGTGTGGATATCGACGGCAACGAGATCCGCGGAACCATGAAACAGACTCCCGAATGGTCTGAGTACAGCCTCAAGGACGTTGACGGCTTCTATAAGGATGCGTTCGAGTTCTTCTTCGAGAAGGGTGAACATTACATCTCTCTTGAAGGAGCAGCACAGCCTCTCGCGATCAAGCAGATCACCCTCTATCCTTACGAGGCTCCCCCGTCCTACGCCGATTTCATCGCGCAGTACGCAAACGAGCCCAAGGGTGCTGATGTTATAAAGCTTGAGGGCGAGTACACCACACACACTTCCACCAATACCGTATATCCCGTTGAGGAAGCTTCTTCTTCGGTTGCAAGCCCCTCCAACACCAAGGCTACCGTTCTTAACACCATCGGCGGTGACAAGTGGCAGACCTCGGGTCAGAGACTTACCTGGACCTTCAAGGTAAACTCGAGCGGTATGTACAACATTATCCCCAGATACATCCAGAACATCACCGACGGTATGTATTCTTCCCGTACCCTCTACCTCTACAGTGACGACACCGTAGCAGAGGGCGCAAAGGGTTACTATCACGGCGTTCCCTTCGACGAGGCGCGTGAGCTCCGTTTCAACTACTCCACCGAGTGGCTTGCCGATCCTCTCCGCTTCGGTACAAAGAGCGGCGACGAGAAGAACAGCATTGACTACACCAACTGCGAGTTCTATCTTGAAGCAGGCGTAGAATACACGATGATCCTTGAGGTCTCTCTCGGAACCATGTCCGAGATCGTACGCCGCGTTGACGCTGCGCTTACCAACATCAACAATGACTACCTTAATATAATGAGACTCACCGGTGCGGATCCCGACCAGTATCGTGACTATTACTTCCAGAGCGTAATGCCCGATACCATCATCGACCTTTACCGTCAGTCCACCGTTCTCGAGGCGGTAGCTGCAGAGCTTATCGCACTCGCAGGCGTTAAGTCCTCCAACGTTGCTACACTTGAGAAGACCTATATCCTTCTCGAGGATATGTCAAGAGACGAGGACGAGGTAGCGCGTAACCTCGAGCGTCTTAAGTCCTATATCGGTAACCTCGGTACATGGCTCAACGACGCGAAGAACCAGCCCCTCCAGATCGACTACATCATGATCCAGAGCTCCGAGGCTGAGATTCCGAGAGCTTCCGATAACTTCTTCCAGGCTTTCTGGCACGAGATCCAGAGATTCTTCCAGTCCTTCTTCCGTAACTACGACCGTATGGGTGCTACCGTTGACGCATCCGAGATCGCGGGCGCAAACGAAGTATGGCTTGCATACGGACGTGACCAGACACAGGTTATCAGAAACCTTATCAACAATGAATTTACTCCTTCTACAGGTATTACCATCGACCTCAAGCTCGTAGCCGGCGGTACACTCCTTCCCTCGATACTTTCGGGTCAGGGACCTGACGTTTACCTCGGTCTCGGCGACGATAACGTAATCAACTACGCTATCCGTGGCGCGGTGCTTCCCGTGGAAGACATGAAGAACTTTGCCGATCTCGCTCTATATTATAAGGTAGACGAAAACTTCAATACCCTTTATGATGCGAACGGCGAACCCATCGTAAATGAAAAGGCTCAGTTCAATGAAGCTGCAATGCTCGTTCTCGGTATCGCCGATGCAGAGAACAAGATGCATTACTACGGTCTGCCCGAGACACAGAGCTTCCCGATGATGTTCATCCGTACCGATATCCTTGCACAGCTCGGTATTGATACCCTTGATACATGGGATGACCTCATGGCTGCGGCAACCACCCTTTCCGAGAACAACATGACCATCGGTCTTAACAACGACTACAAGATCTTCCTTTACCAGATGGGCGGAACTCTCTTCGCCGATGACGGTATGAGAATCAACCTTGATTCGAACGTTGCTCTTGATTCTTTCGAGACCATGTGTAACATGTTTACTCAGTACTCCTTCCCCTATAAGTACGACTTTGTAAACCGTTTCCGTACGGGTGAAATGCCCATCGGTATCGCGGGCTACAACGGTACATACAACCACCTTGTCGTATTCGCAACAGAGCTTCGCGGTCTTTGGGAATTCGTTCCGCTGCCCGGATACTACGAGATCGACAAGAACGGTAACAAGGTTCTTAACAACGTATCGGTATCTTCGGTATCCTCTGTTGTTATGATCAACGGCTGTACCGATAAGGAAGATGCTTGGGAATTCATGACCTGGTACACCAGCGATAACGTACAGGTAAGCTACTCCGATGAGATGGTTGCCATCCTCGGTGACTCTGCTAAGCACGCTACCGCTAATATGACTGCTCTTGAGAGTATGCCTTGGACCATCAAGGAAAAGACCAATCTTTGGGGTCAGTTCGAAAACCTCGCATCCATCCCCAACTACCCCGGTGCTTATATTATCGGACGTTACACCAAGTTCGCATTCCTCGATGCTTACAACGATAATGCGGACCCCGTAACAGAGCTCCTCTCTTATATCACCACTATTAATAAGGAAATCATCCGTAAGCGTTCCGAGTTCGGACTCGAGACTCTCGAGATCGGACAGACCTTGGCTTCCAAGAGACGCGACTGGATCCGCGGCTATTCTGTAAACGAAACCAACGGCGAGATCACTGTTCTTGAGGATGCAAACGGTAACAAGTACGGTATCGAAGCGCTTTCCGACAGCGCAAAGAGCGCTTACGCAAACGAGCTGAAGGCTATTACCGATGCTCTCGATGCTATCCCCACTTATACCGCATTCTGTGCAGATGAATACATAGGCGCTCTCCGTGACGCAGGTGATGCCCTCAAGGCAGCAACCGCATCAGCTTCGGGCTCCGATGCAGAAGTATTCGCAAAGATCTGCGAGTATATCAACACCTGTGCAAAGGCTCTTAAGGAGTATCAGGCTTCTTACCCCCAGGGTAAATAACGCTTAGTCCGAAAAATACAATAAGGAGAAAAAGTTCATGTCACAGAAAACAGCAACAAAAAAGGCTGTCTCCAGAAAAGATATGACGCGCCTGCAGTGGACATGGAAAGAGATGAAGCGCAACTGGGTTGCTTATCTTATGATCGCGCCCTTCTGTCTCGTATTCACCCTCTTTACAATGGCGCCCGTTGTGGTCTCGATCATTATGAGTTTCACAGACTTTAACATGATCCAGATCCCCAACTTCCTTTTCCTGGATAACTACATCCGCCTTTTCCTTGATGACGATATATTCCTTATCGCCGTTAAGAATACATTTATCTTTGCTATAATCGTAGGTCCCGTATCCTACCTTATGTCGCTCATGGTAGCATGGTTCATCAACGAGCTTGGTCCCCGTATCCGTGCTATCGTAACCCTTATCTTCTACGCTCCCTCTATTGCCGGTCAGGTATACCTTATCTGGGGTACACTCTTCTCGGGTGACTCCTACGGTTGGGTAAACGCGACACTCCTTGACCTCGGACTGATCTCAAAGGAGATCCAGTTCTTCGAGGATGCCGACTATGTAATGCCTCTGTGTATCGTGGTCGCACTCTGGACCTCGCTCGGTACCTCCTTCCTTTCCTTCATTGCAGGTCTTCAGGGTATTGACCGCTCCATGTACGAGGCTGCAGCCGTTGACGGTATCCGTAACCGTTGGCAGGAGCTTTGGTACGTAACTCTTCCCTCAATGAGACCGCAGCTGATGTTCGGTGCAATCATGGCGATCACCAGCTCCTTCGGTTTCGGCGGTGTCGTTGACGCGCTTGCAGGTAACCCCTCGGTTGACTACTGCGCTTGGACGATAATGCATCACCTCAACGACTATCTCGGTGCCCGTTTCGAGGTCGGATACGGTTCCGCGATAGCAGTTGTACTCTTCGCGATAATGATCGGCGCTAACATGCTGGTCAAGAAAATGCTCTCAAAGGTAGGTCAGTAAGATGGCAAGATTAAGAACAAGAAAACATAAGGTCGTTCTTAACCGCTCTGTCGGCGGTGACCTGGGCATTACAATTATGCTCACATTCCTCGGAGCATTCATGTTCCTCCCCATGCTCTACGTAGTCATGCAGTCCTTGAAGCCTCTTGACGAGCTGTGGATGTTCCCTCCGAGATTCATAGTTATGAACCCCACGCTTCGTAACTTCTCCGACCTCTTCGTACTCATGAACACCTCTTGGGTTCCTTTCTCCCGCTACATATTCAATACGGTTCTCGTATCTATAGCAGGTACCGCCGGTAACCTCCTCTTTGCTTCTCTCTGTGCATACGCACTTGCAAAGATCAAGTTCCCCGGACACAAGTGGATCTTCAAGACTATCCGTACTTCTCTCATGTTCCATGAAACCGTTACCGCAGTAACCCGTTTCACCATCATGAGCGTACTCCTTCTGATCGACACACCTCTTGCGCTGATCATTCCCGCATGGGGTTCGACACTCGGACTTTACCTTATGAAGCAGTTCATGGAGACCAACGTAAACGACTCGGTTCTCGAATCCTCGAGACTTGACGGCGCAACCGAATGGAAGACATTCTGGGTAATTGCGATGCCGATGGTTAAGCCCGCATGGCTTACACTCATCATCTACTGCTTCCAGGGTCTGTGGAACGCCGGTTCCTCGATCTACATTCACTCCGAGCAGTTCAAGTCTTTCAACTACGCAATTCAGCAGATCACCGCGGGCGGTATCAAGCGTGCCGGCGCGAGTGCTGCATCCCAGGTTATCATGATGATGGTACCGATCGCGGTATTCGTTATCTCCCAGTCGAACATCATCGAGACGATGGGTTCGTCCGGTATGAAGGATTAAGGAGGCAATTATGAAAAAGTTAATAAGCTTATTTGCCATATTCTTCGTACTGGTAACGGTTTTTGCTCTTCCCGCAGGTGCTGCAAAGACCTATCAGACCTACACCTACTCCATCGACGGTTTTGCGCTTCATTCCCCCGATGCTTACACTCCCATTAAGAATGTAAGCTCGGATGATATGGGTCTCGGCGAATTAGCACTCGATACTCCTCATGATATCGTTGTTGACGAGAAGGACAACGTCTACATCGCCGACACCGGTAACAGCAGAATCGTTGTTCTTGACCGTTATTTCAAATTCAAGTTTGAGATCATGGAATTCATCAACGACCAGGGTATCAACGATAAGCTCAATAAACCCCAGGGCGTGTTCGTTACCCCCGATACGATTTTCGTGTGCGATACCGACCAGAACCGTATCGTTACCTTCGATAAGGAAGGTAACTTCATCAAGATCATTCCCCAGCCTAAGAGTTCGCTCTTCGATGAGAACGCAGTTTACAAGCCCGTTGCTATGGCGGTTGACGATTACAACAGACTCTATGTTGTATCCTCCACCACCTATCAGGGTATCATCGTTATGAGTGAGGACGGCACGTTCATCAGATTCGTAGGTGCGCAGAAGGTTTCTATCTCCGCATGGGATCGAATCTGGAGAATGTTCCAGACCAAGGATCAGAGAGAGCTCACCGTAGCTAATATCTCTACTGAGTTCAACAATATTACCATTGATGAAAAAGGCTTCATTTACGTTACCACTAACACCATTAAGGAAGGTGATGTAAGAAGCGCTATCAACAAGAAATCCAAGTCGGGTGACTATGCTCCCGTTAAGATGCTTAACCAGTCGGGTGACGAGGTTATGTCGCGTAACGGTTTCTGGCCGCCCGCAGGTGAGATCGACCTTTCCGGACGTGCATCTGAGGGTGCAACCACCGGCGTATCGTCTATCATCGACGTTGCTATCGGTCCGGAACATACCTGGTCGATCATTGACGAAAAGCGTCAGAAAATCTTCACTTACGATGACAACGGTAACCTCCTTTTCGCATTCGGCGATAAGGGCTCGCTTCTCGGAAACCTTCAGAGTATTGAAGGTCTTACCTACATGAGCGACGGTACCCTCCTTGTTCTCGATAAGGTTGACGATAACTTCACAGTATTCCAGCGCACCGAGTACGGCGATATTCTGATCAACGCTATTGCTAACCAGAACAACCGTCAGTACGACCTTGCAAAGCAGGACTGGGAAGAGATCCTCAAGAGAAACTCCAACTTTGACGCTGCATACATCGGTATCGGCGATGCCCTCTACCGTAACGGTCAGTATGAGGAGGCACTTGTATATTATGAAGCTGCATACGATACTGGTGGCTGGTCCGATGCATACAAGGAGATCAGAAAAGAGTGGATCGCTAAGTACGTTCTTCTCATTCCCGTAATCGTAGTTGCAATCGTTGTCGTTGTTTCCCTCTTCTTCAGGAAGGCTGCAAAGGTCAACAAGAGAGCTGCAACCGCAGGTGGAAAGAGAACCTTCGGCGAAGAGTTGCTCTACGGTTTCCATCTTATCTTCCATCCGTTTGACGGATTCTGGGACCTCAAACACGAAAAGAGAGGTTCGCTCAGAGCTGCTATCGTTTACGTTGTTATCACCGTAGTCGTATTCTTCTATCAGGCTATCGGTTCCGGTTACCTTGTAAATCCCTACGGCTCTTACACCACCATCTTCGCGCAGGCGATGAGCGTACTTGTTCCGCTCTTCCTGTGGGTAGTTGCTAACTGGTGTTTGACCACACTGTTTGAAGGCGAAGGAAGCTTCAAGGATATCTTTATCGCTTGCGGTTATTCCCTCATTCCTCTCATTCTGTTGGTCGTTCCTTCTACTATTTATACCAACGTTGCTCTTCTTGAGGAACTTGACATTACAGATCTTATTGTAACGGTAGGATTTATCTGGACAGTTCTTCTGATCTTTGTAGGTATGATGGTAACACACGATTATACCCTGTCAAAGAATTTCATTACTACCCTCGGCACTATAGTTGCAATGGTATTTATCATGTTTGTGGCAATCCTCTTTACAACTCTTGTCGGTAAGATCGTAAGCTTCATTACCAACATCGTTGTCGAGGTAAGCTACCGAATGTAATCTGACAGGAAAGGAGAAATACAATAATGAAAAGAATATTGGCATTACTTTTGACTGTTATCATGATGTTCGGTACGCTCGCGATCGACATTGCGGCGGGTGCTGTTACTCCTGAGTATGTTGAAGACTCAGGTGGAAACTTAACCGATGAGATCGACTATGAGAAAACACTTGAGAAGTATCTTACTCTTCAATTCAAGACCGAACAGGAAAAGCTCGAGTCTATGACTATGGTGTACGAGAACCACGGTTATCAGCTTTGGTACGATGATTACACCGGCGAAATGGCAACTCTCAACCTCGCAACCGGTCAGATCCTCTTTTCCAACCCCTATGATATCGCTTCCTGTGGATCAAGCCCTGCTGTTCAGGCAGAACTCTTCTCCCAGGTTTCGATCAAGTATACCGATAATGATACTGAAAAGACCATGCACAGCTTCACTGAGGCTGCATCGCGCGGACAGATCAACTTTGAGTACATCAAGAACGGTGTTCGTGTTGAGTACTCTATCGGTAGAGAAGAGACCAGAATGCTCGTTCCCCGTGTAATCGAGAGAACGAGATTCGAGGATGCAATTCTCCAGCCCTTCGCAGACGAGATCAACAGAATATCCGAAGAGAATGGTTGTATTGTTCTTGATTGGAGAAAATACCTTCCTATCGCAAAGCGTAGCCAGCTGATTCCTGACAGTGCGCCCGACGGCAACCAGAAGAACGGTAACGTTGAGTGGTTCAAGTTCACAAAGCTCCTCGCTTTCTATCAGGAAAAGTTCCTCGGCGAGGCTGAAACTGAAAAGGAAAGGCAGTCTATGAGAGCCCTTTATCCTATCTGTACAAAGATGGATATCTGGGTATGTACTCCCGACATCAGCCGTAACGAGCTGATCACTCTTGAGGGTTACATCAAGACTTACATTCCTTCTTACACATTTGAACAGCTTGATTATGACCATCAGCTCACCGAGTATGAGGGTCAGGATAAGGCGCCCCCTCTCTTCAAGATGGCTCTCGAGTACTCTCTTGATGAGAACGGTATGACAGTAAGACTTCCCGCAAACGGTCTCCGTTTTGACGAGTCGCTCTATAAGCTCACCTACGTAAGCATTCTCCCCTATATGGGCGCAGGTGCTAACTATCTCCTTGACCAGAAGGAAGAGACCTTCACCGGTTACAACTTCTTCCCGGACGGTGCAGGTGCACTCTTCCGTCACGAAGATCTTATCGGCGGCACTTCCGTTACCAACGGTAAGGTTTACGGTCAGGACTACGCGTACAACACTATCACCGGATTTAACCAGCAAGTTATCCGTTATCCCGTATTTGGTGTAGTTTCGAATACTCACCGCACTGTTCAGGAGACCGTTGAAAAACGCGTCACCGAGGAAGTGATCGATGCAGACGGCAACATAATCATCCTTGATGAGAATGGAAAAGTTGTTGATGAGCATAAGTATGAGGAGCTCAAAAAGGATAAGCTGGTTGAAGAAAGCAAGGGCTTTGTAGCGATCATCGAAGAAGGTGACGCACTTGCAGAGCTTTCCAACTACCATATGGGCGCGACCGGTAAGTACAATACCGTTCAGATGCTCTTCTACCCCAGACCTAAGGACTCATATAACCTTGCTAACGCTATTTCTGTCGGCGCAAATGCGACCTGGACTGTAGTTTCCTCCCGTAAGTACGTTGGTAACTACAAGATCCGTTACATCATGCTCACCGACGATGCTATCGCAGAAGAGAAGCAGCTTACCGATTATTATGAGTGCTCTTGGATGGGTATGGCAGAAGCTTACCGCGATTATCTCTACAACACCGGAAACCTTGACGCTCTTACTTCTGATGAGGTTAAGGAAAATCTTCCCGTTTACTTTGAGACATTCGGTACTCTCGAGACTCTCGAAAAGATCATGTCGATCCCCGTAAACGTAATGACTTCTCTTACTTCCTTTGAGAACGTTAAGACTATGTACGACGAGCTCTCCGCAGCCGGCGTATCGAATATGAAGTTCAAGCTTACCGGTTATGCGAACGGCGGTATGTATTCCGCAGTTCCCTATAAGCTTGAGTGGGAAAAATCCGTAGGCGGCGAGTCCGGCTATGAGGATCTTCTTGCTTACTCCTCAGAGAAGGACTTCGAGGTATTCCCCGAGTTCAACTTTGCATACTCCCGTCAGAATAATCTCTTCGACGGTCTTACTCTTAAGAAGCATATAGTTAAGTCAATCAACGATACCTATATGTCCCGCCGTTACTACAGCGCGACCCGCCAGACTCATGTCGGACGTTTTGAGCTCGCTATTTCCGCGGCGTATTTCTCGCACTTCTATGATAAGCTCACCGAAAACCTTTTAAAGAATTATGAAAATAATTCCGCTCTCAAGGCTATCTCGGTAGCATCACTCGGTACCGATCTTAACTCCGACTTCGACGAGGAAGAGCCTTACAACCGCGAAGACTCCAAAAAGTACACTAAGGAGCTCTTTGCTAAGATGAGTGAAGATTATGATCACGTTATGACCGAAGGTGCAAACGCTTACACCTGGAAGTACGTTGACTACATTATCAACGCTCCTCTCGACTCGAGCCGTTATAATAAGTCTGCTAACGCAGTACCCTTCATCGGCGTTGTCCTCCACGGTAGCGTTCAGTTTGCAGGCGCTCCTCTGAACATGGAAGGTAACATCGGTTACAGCATGCTTAAGGCTATCGAGAACGGTGCAGGTCTCTACTTCGTACTTTGCTACGAAAACTATGAGGAACTCAAGGAAGACAACCGTCTCTCTGAGTACTACTCGGTCCGTTACGATATCCTTAAGGACGACGTAGTTAAGTACTACACCATCCTTAACGACCTTACCAAGGATCTTCAGCTCAACAAGATCGTAGGCCACCAGTTCCTTATCGGCGAACGTGTTCCCGATGAAGACGAGGTTCTTGCAGATGAGGAAGCTCTCAAGCAGGAAGCGGAACTTGCCGAAAAGCTTGCAGCAGAACTTGCAGCTAAGGAACTTCAGGAAGCACTTCTTGAAGGACGTGTATACGCAGCTACCAACTCTAAGGTAGCAAGCGATGCTATCGATCAGATCTACAGAGATATCTGCGGTTACTACGAAGGTGATATCATTATCAACGAAAAGGGCAATGTAAACGTCAGAGTCGGTATGAAGACTCTCGTTGAAACTGCACTTGCAAAGGCTGCAGTCAAGAGTCCTCTTGATGATGCTTATGCACTTGCAAACGCATGGGATAAGACATACAAGAGCTTTACCACCAACTTCGTTTCCGAACTTACCGGCACCAACAAGATCTATTATGATCTTCTTACTGCTTACACCAATAAGGACACCTCTCTCACTACTGCGATCAATGCTATCGCCGAAAAGACTGCAGAGATTGCAGCGGTTGTAGAGTCATCCACCGCTACAAAGCTCGAACTGCTTCCCACTCTTATTAAGGCGTACGATGATGCAGTTGCAGCACAGCAGGGAATTGATGATGCACTTGCTGCTATCACCACTTTCGTTCCTTCCATTGATGATGCCCGCGCATACGCTCAGGCACTTGAGGCTAAGAAGGCGGCTGAGGCTGAACTTACAGTAATCGAAAATGCCATTGCAGAGACTCTCAAGAACGCTAAGACAGAGTATGAGACGGCACAGAGCAACATCCATACTGCAGGCACAGTTACTGCTGCAGATTACGCAGAGAAGTATGAGACTCTTGTAGCCGCTAAGTCGGTTCTCTCCTACCTCGAGATCGTAAGAAGAGATGGTCTCGCAAAGGCTCTCACAACTTACTCAATCAGCTATCCCGATAGCATCGAGCACAAGATGATTCTCAGCTATATTGAGGATTATGACAAGCAGATCGTTGAAGCTACAGCGGCAGTTGAAGCAGCTAACAAGGCTGTAGACGAGTACTACGTTGCTGCAGACGCAAGCTTCAAGGCTGTAAAGGATGCTTATGAGGCAGCTGTCGAGGCATCTAAGAACTACAAGACTTCTGCTGAATATGTTGCACAGGAAACTATTTTGACTGACAGCATCGCTACCATCGAGAAACTCGCTTCCGTTGAAGCTTCGATTAAGGCGGCATACGAGAAGATGGTTGCTGATTACAAGGCACTCAAGGACGAAGAGATGAGCTATGCCGCTCAGATGCTTGAACTTGAGAACAAGGCCATTGCTTCGGATGCTAAGTATGCAGATTATGTTGCAAAGGCAGATGAAGCTAAGGCAGCTCTTGCAGCTATGACCGATGCTTACACCGAAGAAGAGGTTTACAAGGATTACGTAGAAAAGCTTACTGCTCCCATCGATGCGAAAATAGCAGAGAAGGCGGCACAGATCAAGAATGCAAATCTGGAAGAGCAGATCAAGCTTGCTGCAGACATTCTCACTCTTGTGTCGGTCAAGTATCAGAAAGTAAAGTTACCGATCAACACAGGTAAGGACTTTGACGTTCTTCTCGAAGTTGAAAAGAACGCAGACGGTTTTGTTATCGGCGGCGGCTACATCGTCAACGATTACATTGCCAAATTCAAGAAGGATTGTGAAGCTACCGAAGAGTATAAGGCAGCCAAGAAGGCAGTAACCGATGCTGAAAGTGCAATCACCACCTACAAGAACTCCGTTCTCGCAT
Organism: Eubacteriales bacterium; assembly: GCA_045535915.1. Taxonomy (GTDB): domain Bacteria; phylum Bacillota; class Clostridia; order Oscillospirales; family CAG-272; genus CAG-390. The sequence continues at coordinate 13,881 of JAZSMP010000118.1, forward strand.
CTCTCAAGAGCTCTGAAGAATACAAGGCGCTTGAGGCTGCTAAGAAGGAAGTTACTGCTGCTATGAATGCATTCAAATTTGATAGCAATAGCTTCAAGACCACTCTTACCCAGTATGCATCGTCCTTCAGTAATGAAGTTAACGCACGCAACCAGGCAGAAGAGGCTAAGGCTAAGCTCGATGCAGCTAAGTACTATACCGGTATCGACAGCTTCGCCGCAGTTTATGAAGCACTCAATGCTGCTCTTGCTCCCAATCCCAACATTTTCAACGAATATGCGGCAGCTAATAAGGATTACAATACCGCATTTACTGCCGTAAAGAGTCATGTCACCAGTATCACCAATCTCTTTACGAACTTTAATAGTCAGACAAACAAGGTCAATACTGCTCTCAAGAACTCTTTCATCGCTAAGGAATACTACAGCGACGCTCAGTTCGCAGGTGTATATAACGCTGAGTTCATAAACGCTCTCAACGAAGTATACGCACAGACCCTTGAGACTGCAAAGCACGCAAACGGCATTGTTGATCTTGCATACGCTCAGTTTATTGAAACTCTCGAGTATGCTAAGGCAATTATTGCCAACACCAACACCGATCTTAAACTTACCGCTCTCCGTGTCGAGATCAAGCCCGACAATACCGTCGTCATTCCTGAGGACGAAAAGGTAGAGGAAGAGGAAGAGAAGACCGAGGAAGAAGAGGAAGAAACTTACGAGTATACCAAGTATACCGATGATTCCGGAAACATCGTTTACGAGGAATACGATAATGGTACCTTCTTCATTCTCAACTTCAACTACTACACAGTAGACGTTGTATTCGACGGCGTAACCTACAGAATTGCTGCTTACGGCGGCGTTAAGGTTGTTCCCGGCGCAGAACCCATCTACTTCACAACTACTAAATAAAGGAGGCTGCAAAAATGACAAATGATCTGAAATTGAACAATACTGTCAGTGAGCAGAAGATCAAGGCACCTAAAAAGCGCCGCGCCGTTTCGCTTGACAGACGTAAGGCTCGCGCAGGTTATTTCTTTGTACTGCCCTTCCTTATCGGCTTTATTGCCATCTACCTTCCTATGATCTGGGATTCGATCGTATACAGCTTCAGCCGTGTTACGATCATTCCCGGTGAGGGATCCATCACCGATTTTGTCGGATGGGAAAACTACAGAGAAGCTCTCTTCGTTAACCCTGATTTTGTCAAGACCCTGATCTCCGGTATCAAGGAGCTGGCGTTTGACATTCCCGCTATCATCCTGTTCTCCCTCTTCATGGCAGTTCTTCTGAACCAGAAGATGGCAGGACGTGCGGTATTCCGTGCAATCTTCTTCATCCCCGTTATTCTTTCCACCGGTCTGATGGAAACCATCGACGCGGCAAACATTATGGAAGAGTACATGGAAGATGAATCGGGTATCGCAAGCGGTACCGAATCCAGCACCGCCTCGGAAATCGTTTCTGCGATCGACATTGAGATCCTGTTCTCGGGAATGAAGGTCGGTACCGGACTTGTTGAGTACGTTGCTCAGATGATCAACAACATCTATGACATCGTAAACCGTTCGGGCGTACAGATGCTTATCTTCCTTGCGGGTCTTCAGTCGATCTCTCCTGCGATCTACGAGTCTTGCTCGATCGACGGTGCAACCGGTTGGGAAACCTTCTGGAAGATCACCTTCCCGATGATAAGCCCGATGATCCTTGTAAATGCCGTTTATACGATCATCGACTCTTTTACCACAAATCAGAATACGGTTATGAAATTTATTGACAGCGTATATACCCAGTCGAACGGTAAGGAAATCTCCTCCGCGATGTCATGGATGTACTTCCTGATCGTAATTCTCATAGTCGCGATCGTAGCGGCAATCGCTTCGGCGTTCGTATTCTATCAGCGTAAGGACTAAAGAAAGGAGGATAAATCAATGAATGCACAACAGACAGGAGCTCCCAAGATCACAAAGGAGTCCAAAAATAAGATCAGAGTTGAATTTGAGCGTACCCCGCTTAAAGAAAGACTTAAAGCCAAGTTTATCAACATGGCGTTTGTAGGCGGCGTTATCTGGTATATCTTCCGACTTATCCTTTTGATTGGTATCGCTTACATCGTACTTTTCCCCTTCTACACAAAGATCGCCGGCTCTTTCATGGGCAGAAACGACTTTGTTGACGTAACGGTTATGCTGATCCCGAAGGAATTCTCGCTGGATATTTATAAGTTCATTCTTCTTGAGAACCAGTACTTTACAGCATTCGGCAACACTCTCCTTCTCTCGGCATCTGCCGCCCTCATTCAGACCTTCATCTGCTGCCTTATCGCATACGGACTTGCAAAGTTCAAGTTTAAGGGTGCAAACCTTGTATTTATGGCAGTAATCTTCACAATGGTCGTTCCTCACCAGACGATACAATACTCGTTGTTTATGAACTTCCGATTCTTTGATATATTCGGAATCGTCAAGTTCCTCTCGGGTAATGCTACAGTCGGAGAGGTCGGATGGCTGAATGATATCCTTTCTGCTATCAATATCTTCGGCGCTGACCCGTCAAGTAAGTTTATAGCGGGAATCGTTGAAGACGGTGCTATGAACCTCAACAATACCTATTGGCCTCTTATCGTCCTTTCCCTTACGGG
>JAZSMP010000289.1:0-4769 GCA_045535915.1 Eubacteriales bacterium
TACTCTGCCTGATCCTCGCCGCGCTTTGGGTCTCCTGCTCGAAGCCTGTGAGTGCCGAGGAGGCTTACGCGGACATCATAACCGAGTACACCGAGCTTCTCCAAAAGAAGCAAAACGGCGGGAAGATCGCGGAATCGTCAAGTGACTTGATAAAAAACACCATTCTCTCGGCTGTCAACTCCTGCGATGACCCCGCTCAGATGGGTTACGCGACCAAGGATATAAACTCGGACGGCGTAAAGGAGCTCTTTCTCGTCTCAAAGGATTACGATATGTACGCGCTTTTCACCGTCAGCGATTCCTCTCCAGTGCTTCTCAAAATCTTTGACGACGGCAATGGCGCGATAGACTCCGAGGGCATAATTTACAGCTGGACTCTCAACGACGCCAAAAACGATCATTATGACCGCTACCGCCTCACCGAAAAGGGTCTTGAAGGCTTCGAGCTTTGGCACACCAAGAACGCCGATGGCGAACAGGTCTTTTTCTGCAGTCTTTACGGCAACGAAAAAGAGATCTCACGCAGCGAATATCAGTATCATATCGACAATTACAATAAATACGGAAGCATACCGATCAAGGATCAGACACGGGGGGCGGGTCTGCGCGTTCATCTGCCCCTTGCGGAAGAAACCGAGTCAAGCGCACCCGTCGCAGATAGTTCGAGCTACGAGGGCATTCTTGAGCTCTATAAAACAGCCGTTTCCTGCATGAAGGATTATTCGCGCGACGATTGGTCGGCCGGTAAATACGACGAGAAGCTGAAATTCAATGATGACGAGTCGTATGAGCTCTACAACCGACTGATAGAATCATGCCGCATGCACCGTCGCAGATTCACCTATTCAAGCACCGATTACATGCCGAACGGCGACAACGCATACGGATATGTGATAAAGGATATCGGCGGCGACAGCGCGGAGGAACTGATCCTTCTTACCGATACCTACAGCATCATCGCGATCTTTACCGTGAAGGACGGCGCGCCCGCTCTGGTCTTCGATTCGCATTACGGCGGCATCAGCATCGGAAGCGGCGGCGAAATCCTGGTCAATATATATTACGGTGCATATCATATGGAGTACAGATCATATAAAATGAATGCCGAGGGCAAAATGGAGCTTACCGACCTCGCAGGACACGATTTCTTTGCCGAAAAGAATGAAGAAGTCTTCTATATCCTTAATGACAGAAGGATCAGCATCGTGACAGAGGAGGAATATAAGGCCATCGCCGAACGTATAATCACTGCCGAAAGCGAAGACGAATATCACGAACACACTTATTTTGAAGGCGGCTTCGTTCCGCTGTTTGACCGCGTAAAACCCGATGAATCATACAAAAACATAGGTTTCAGCTACAGCGGCTCTGCCTTCTCCGAAAATCAGATAGAGTTTGACAACTTCACAGCCGAGTCCTTTGATTTCAGCTTCAGATACCTCAAGATCTATCTTGCAGACCCAAACGATCCCGCCTTCACGCAAGAAGAAACGGAGATCCGCGGCACGGCAAGCTTTGAGGGCGAAGGCTACGTCTTTGAGACCGAAACCGCATCCGGCAGAATCGACTTCGGCGTCGGCATCATCTGGATAGATATCACCGAGAGCCGCGACATAAGCATCGAATGCGGTCCGATTCTTTTGAGACTAATAGAACAATAATAAAAATCCGCCCGAAACGGGCGGATCGGATTACTGACACCCCCTCTTCTAAAAAACGATATGTCAAAGTGCACAAAAAAAACAGTCAAACAGCTGTGTTCGCACTTGCAAAGCGGGGTGCAGGGGCGAAGCCCCTGCATCGCAAGTGCGAACATAGCTTTCTGTTTTTTGTACATTTTGCTATATGCTATTTTTTGTCGTAAGTTTGTCAGCAACCTGGGGTCGGCTCTTTGCCGACCCATTTTATCATATATGGAATTTTGTGATTTTATCAAGTCTTACCGATCATCGAGCGGTTTCTTCCTCGCCGCAGCTTTCTCCTTCGCAAGGAAGTAGATCTCCTCGGTCGCGAACGAGATCTTTGTGATCTGATCGCGCTTCGAGAGGTAGCACCAGAAGGAATCCTTCGGCACCGAGATGTCTATGCAGTCGCCCCAGCCGAGATAATCGTACTCGATATGCATCGAGTCGAGGTCGAGAGCGGGTCTGAATAGTACGGTCGGTCCGCCGCCGTAGTAGGAATCGACCTCAACGCGTGTGCCTTCGAGGCTCTGTATGACGCGTCCGTGGCCGTGCTTATAGAACTTCGTCCAGTTCGGCAGAGTTTCGATGCGCGCGTCGTTGTCCTCGAAATAGTAGGTACCGTTACGCACCTCCTCGCGGACACATTCGCGCTCCCACTTAGTCCAATCGGGAATATGCTCGTAGACCGTTTCGCCGCCGTCTGTAGCGTGGAGTCTGCCATAGACATCCTGCTCCCAGCGTGCACCGCAGGCGTTGCACCAAAGCTCGGTACCCGCGGAATCGGTCTCAAACTCCTTTCCGCAACGCGGGCATTTGTAAAGGATCGAATGAAGTCCCTTTGCGCGGTCGGGGTCGTCGATAACGATCTTGTTCTCGTACTGCCATGCGTAGTCGTCGTAAACGAAGGCATCGGCAATACGCTTATTGATCTCGTCTGCGGACAGCTTATCGGCTTCCTCGGGAAGAACGATCGGTCTGATCTCGCCCTCAACGTAGGTATGCTTGTTCTTCTTGTTCCATTGCGGATGCGTGACGAAATTACCGTGCAGAGTCAGCACGGCGACGGGCACCTTCAGCATACGGACAAGCATTCCGAGAGAGGGCGTCAGATATGAGGTCGTTCCGTCGAGCGAATAACGGCTCTCGGGAAACAGCACGAAGATCGCCTTCAGCTCCTCGATCGTGTATTTGATATTTTTGATAAGATTGAGGTCCTGGATGAATTTACGCTTGCCGATGACGCCGAGAAGGTCCATCAGCGGAAGCGTGAAGTCGCGGAAGCCCTCTATCGTCATGACGTTAACGAGCGGCTGTGGATGAGTCGCCTTGTACATCATATTGAGGTCAACCTTTGAGGCGTGATTGATCAGCAAAAGATAGGGTTTGCCGTCAAGCGCCTCCATATTTGTGCGGGTCAGCTTCGCATTTCTCTTCTTCAGATCGGGCCAACAGATGATGGTCTGCGCAACCCACGGAAGGAATTTTCTTCTTTTCGGCTTGCGACGGGTGTTAAAAACCTTTATATTCTCCGGTGGCTCGGGGATAAGCTTTTTATTCTTTTCAGTTGTGCTCATTTGGAACTCCTGTTTAAAACACTTGCCGCATTGAGCGGGTCAGTGCGGCAAGTGTTTTTAATATTATTTGTTTTTTCGGTGGCTTTGCCTCCAAAAAAACACCTTTTAGACGAGCAAGGCGAGTCCGCGCGCCGAGGGGAGCGGACAAAATCTCCGATTTTGTCAAGCGGCGATAATGCGCGCATCCCCGCGAAGCGGGGCATCACTTGTAAAACGAAGTTTTACAAGTGGCTCTTAAGGATGCAGTCTGTCGGGGCCGCGGAAGAGGAACATTGCCTCCTTGATCGGGATTCCGAGGAAGAGCATGGTGAGTCTGTCGATACCGATAGCAAATCCGCCGTGGGGAGGACAGCCGTAACGGAAGAACTCGGTATAGAACTTAACGTCCTCGCCAAGTCCCTTCTCTGCCGCATTTGCGCAGAGGTGGTCGTAGCGGTGCTCGCGCTGTGCGCCCGAGGTGATCTCAACGCCACGCCAGATAAGGTCGTATCCCTGAGGAACGCCGTTTTCGTCTCTCATATGGTAGAAGGGACGCTTGTCCTGTGCGAAATCGGTAACGAAGAGGAACTCGTGACCGTAAAGCTCCTTAACGAGGCGGTGAGTCATGCGCTCAGCGTCTGTGGTAAGGTCGCCTTTCTCGGACTCGGGGCAGGTATAGCCGTATCTTTCCTCAAGCAGGCGGTAGATCTCGGCAACCGAGAGAACGGGGAAAGGATTGGTGGGAACAACGGTCTCGATGCCGAAGATTCTCTGAATGTCCTCGCCGTACTTTTCCTTGACTCTGCCGAGAACGTAGGTGAGCATCTCTTCCTCGAGAGCCATTACGTCATGGAAGGACTCAACGTAGGAGAACTCAAGGTCGAAGGAGGTGAACTCGGTAGCATGCTTGTTGGTGTGCGACTTTTCCGCGCGGAAGCAGGGAGCGCACTCGAATACTCTCTCAAGACCCGATGCCATAGCCATCTGCTTGTAGAACTGGGGCGACTGCGCAAGGTATGCGTCGCGGTCAAAGTAGTTGAGCTTGAAGACCTCGGAGCCGGATTCGGAAGCGGCACCGATGATCTTGGGGAAATGGAGCTCGGTGAACTTATTTGCAAGAAGGTAGTCGCGTAGAGCCGCGGTGATCTCGCTCTGAACGTGGAAAATAAGAGTGTTGCGCTCGGTACGGAGGTCTACCCAACGGTAATCGAGACGCGAGTCGATTGCGGAATCCTCCTTGATGGGGAGCGCGTCAGCGATGGATTCGATGCGAATGGAGGTGGGAATGATCTCTTTGCCGCCCATTTTTACGTATTCGTTAGCAATGCACTCGCCCTCGATGGTAACGACGGAGTCGATGGTGAGCTGATCTACAATAGCGGCAAGCTCATCATTGCCTTCCTTCTCAACGTACACCTGAACCTTACCCGTGATATCACGGATAACGAGGAATGCGCGTGCTTTCTTGTTGCGGCAATTTTCAACAAAACCGGCGATCTTAACCTTCTCGCCCGCCTTGACGTCTGCAATA
>JAZSMP010000176.1:0-2920 GCA_045535915.1 Eubacteriales bacterium
GACGAGCACGATCTGATCGTCATCTACAACGGCAACTACGACTCCGTAATGCACAAGAAAGGTCCCGAGGGGCTCGAGGCTCTCTGCGAGCTTCGAGCAAACGATCACGCCTACACCGAGCTCTGTGAGCTTATCGAGCGTCATATGAGCCACCGCAACGTCCTCCTCGGCTTCGCGATGGACCACGGCTGCCATGAGATCGACGGTGAGTGCGGCTCCCACGGTCTCGATATGGAGGAAGACCTCAATATCGTTCATCTCTACAAAGGATACAAAAAGAAATGAAGCTTTATCTGATCAGGCACGGCGAAAGCGAGACGAATCTCGCGGGTCACTACACCGGCTGGGCGCAGGTCAACCTCACGCCGAAGGGCATCGAGGACGCCAAGGGCGTCCGCCCTATAATCGAAGGGATCAAATTCGACAAGATCTATTCGAGCGACCTCATCCGCGCCAGGAAGACTGCCGAGACCGCGATCCCCGGATGCGTTTACGAGGAAACTCCCCTTCTCCGCGAAATAAACGTCGGCAACCTCGCGCACAAGCCCTTTCTCCCCCTCGACGCTCCCGAGCGTAAGCTGATGGTTGACGGCTTCAAGGCGTGGGGCGGTGAGAGCAACGAAGAATTCAGAGTCAGAATCCGCGAATTCCTTCATTCACTCGAAAATTCGGAGCATAAATACGTCGCCGCATTCACGCACGCGGGCTTCCTTCGCACCACGCTTTCGATAATCTTTTCGGCAAACGTCAATACGATGAATTTCGTTTGCTCAAACTGCGCCATAGTCATCCTCGAGTTGAAAGATGACAGATGGATGCTCCGCGGGCTGATAAATCCGCAGTAAGGAGAAAAATTATGGATTGGAACAAATATCTCTACCCCGAAAACGAAAAGCCGCTCGACAGACTCGCCTGTGGCTACAGCCGCACAAGCGTTTTCAGAACGATCGCCTTTATCGGCGACAGCCTCTCTTCGGGCGAGTTCGAGACCCGCGACACGGCGGGCCGTGCGCATTACCACGACCTCTACGAATACTCCTGGGGGCAGTACATCGCGCGTCGCAACGGCCTTACGGCTTATAATTTCTCCAAGGGCGGTATGACGGCAAAGCAGTATATCGAGAGCTTCGCCGAGTCCCGCGGCTTCTGGAGCCCCGATCTCGCGGCTCAGGCTTACGTCATCGCACTCGGAGTCAACGACGTCTACAACAAGCATATGCCGATCGGCTCGACCGACGATGTTGACACAAATGATTGGCACAACAACGCCGACACCTTTGCGGGATACTACGGAGCGATCATCAGCCGCTATAAGGAGATCAGCCCCGAGGCGAAATTCTTCTTCGTGACCTTCCCGCGTTCCGACCGCGCCGACCGCGAGGATGCAACGCGCGAGGTCATCTCCCTCCTCTACAAATTCACCGAAATATTCGACAATTCCTACGTCATCGACCTTTATAAATACGGTCCTCTTTACGGCACGGAGTTCCGCGAGCGTTTCTATCTCCACGGTCACATGACACCCGACGGCTATATCTTCACCGCCGAGCTGATCGACTCCTACATCGACTACATAGTCCGCCATAACCCGAAAGACTTCAAACAGGTGGGGTTCATCAATTCGGGAATCGAGCATGATAAATTGAAGTAACAGGTAAAAGGTAAGAGGTAAAAAGTGAGGTTAATTTACTCGCTATGCTCGGAAATTTTTCGATTATTATCCAATCAATTAATAGGACGGAACTGCCGACTCAAAAGCGAGTCGGCAGTTTTTGTGTCGCAGCAAAGGAGCTATTTATAGACTATATTGTATCATATATAGCCTACTTTGTCAAGAGAAATAGGCTATAATTAATACAAATATTTTATGGAGGCTGCCAATGGACACTTACACAGCGGTTAAAAATCGAATTTTGTATTTATGTAACGAAAAAAGAATGACGATCAACAATCTCGCTACAGTATCAGCCATCCCGCCTTCCTCGCTCAAAAATATTCTTTACGGTAAAAGTCAGAATCCCGGAATCGTAACGATCAAAATGATCTGCGACGGCTTCGGTATCACGCTTGCGGAATTTTTCGATACTCCGGAATTTAATGCTCTTGAGCAAGAAATTAAATAACATTTTTCAATATTTTTATACTAAAGGAGAACTTCACTATGTGGGATCAGAATAAAGAAAAACTCGGTGTAACGGGTCACCGCGGATGTCAGAAGTACATGCCCGAAAACACCCTTATATCCTTCCGCGAGGCGTTCAGGCTCGGCGTTGACGTGCTTGAATTCGATATTCAGCTCACCCTTGACGACGTTATGATCGTAATGCACGACAATATGGTCAACCGCACGACCGACGGCACGGGATGCGTCTGGTTCATGACGCTCGAGGAGATCAAGGCACTCGACGCGGGTGTCAAATTCGGCTACCCGGGCGAGCGCGTCCCCACCTTCGAAGAGGCTCTTGAATGCATCAAAAACGAAGCACCCGCACATATGGTCCTCAACGTTGAGATCAAGGAGCAGCTCGGTCACGTGGTTGACGTCGCCATCGAGCTTCTTGAAAAGTACGGCCTGCTTGAACGATCGGTCATCGCAAGCTTCGACGCGCAGACTCTTCTCTACGTTCAGGATAAATACCCCCATGTCAAGACCCAGGGTCAGCCTCCCGTAAAAATGACGAGATACGACCCCCGCGTGCTCGACCGTATGTACGGTATGGGCGTACCGATGAGTATGTCGGACGAGGACATCGAAGCACTCGTCAAGATGCTCGACGAAAAGGGCATCGAAGCCTGGGGCTACCACGCAGACAGCCGCGAGGCGGCAGAACGCTGTATGAAGTTCGGTTTCACCAACATCACCGCCAACGACCCGCACGACCTCAACGCCTATCTTGATGAGATAGGAAGACGCATATAC
>JAZSMP010000013.1:0-5169 GCA_045535915.1 Eubacteriales bacterium
CGTATTCTTATACCGACGTTATCGAGATCGCAAAGAAGGGAACCAAGGTTACCTTCACCGATACCAAGAACGGCTCGACCTCCAGTAACGCTTACGTTCTTTCCTTCTGGAAGAAGGATGGTGACAACTGGGTTATCGACACCTCCAAGCCCAATATCCCCGGCGGCGGACAGTACGTAATTTCCTCCGGTCCTAACGGCGTTGTTTATACCTACATTTCGAGCGAGGATAACGAGTGCATTCGTTTCTGCTTCCGCTCCGAGAGCGTAACCAACGCTCCCACCATTTATGCATCCGAGACCAACGAGCCCGGCACTCTTCAGGACGTTATAAATGCATCGGCAGTGCTCGAGAAGTGGATGGAGGAAGATAAGGCCCGTGCTTTCTATGATATCCTCAAGGGCAAGACTTTCTCGGTTATCGGCGACAGCTACCTTGCGGGTAACGGTCTTGAAAAGGAACTCGTATGGCCGGCACTTCTCGCGAAGAAGTACGATATGGAGTTCAATAACTACGGTATGAACGGTTCCACCATGTCGAACTACGTTACCACCAACAATCCCATGGTTACCAGATATACCAATATGGCGAACAACAACCCCGATATCATCATTATCGAGGGCGGACGTAACGACTACAACAAGAACGTTCCGATCGGTGAGAACGGAAGCACCGACACCAAGACTATGAAGGGTGCGGCAAGATTCCTTATCACCAAGATGCAGGAGAGATATCCGAATGCTCTTATCATCTGCCTTACCGTTTGGGAAGTCGGCGGAAGTAAGAACTCGGCAGGCAACTACTGCAGCGACTACGGTCGTGCACTCCTTGAGGTCTGCGCAGACATGGGCGTTCCCTGCATCAACGCAATGGATCAGGAAGCTACCGGTGTCAAGATGACCGATGCGAACTTCAGAAGCAAATACTGTATGAAGCCCACCGATATCAGCCATCTCAATGCAGACGGTATGAAGCTCGTATTCCCCGCATTTGAAAAAGCAATTGCTGATTTCTATACTGCTAAGATCGGTCAGTAATGGAAAAATACGCATGGAAGGCGCGGATCGTTCCGGGTGCGCTTGACGAATATATCAGACGTCACGATGCGATATGGGACGAGATGAAGCAAGTCCTTGCAGACGCCGGAATCGTGAATTACACGATCTGGAACGTAGGCGACGAGCTTTTCGGCTATTACGAATGCGAGATGGGCATCGAATACGCCGCGCGCGTTCAAAGAGAAAGCCCCGTAGTTGAGAAGTGGAACGAGTACATGAAGGATATCCTTATTATGGAACTCGACCCCACAACCGGCGCACAGCCGAAACTCACAAAGGTGTTTTCGTTTAAGTAAATTATTAATGAAAGCGGCTGAGCCAATTTTGTTGGCTCGGCCGCTATTTCATATTCAAGCATAAAAAAGACTGAATCACTCAAGTTAATGACTCAGTCCCTTTTTCTATTAAACTATATTGCAAAGTATTTGGAGCGCGATGCGGAGAGAATTTTCGTCGGGGGAGAGGCAGGGGGTATGGAGCACCTGGTCGTCGCCCTGGGATTCGCTGCGGCATCCGATATTGAAATAACAGCATTCTGCGTGTTGACAGAAGAATGCGAAATCGTCTGCTCCGAGGCTTGGAGCATCCATCTTTTTTATATTGTCTTTACCGATCAGATCACTGATCTTGGCAACAGTGCTCTCGGTCAGCTCAGGTGCGTTGTAAAGCACGGGATATTCTGTGGTATAATTGATCTCTGCCGAGGCTCCGAAGCCCTGTGCGGTATTCTCGCAGGTCTCGCGAACGATCTCTTTGAGCTCTGCCATAACATCCATATCGAGCGCACGCAGAGTGCCGCTCATTTTGACTTCGCCCGCGACTACGTTTTCTGCCGTACCGCCGTTTATCGTTCCTACTGTCACAATGGTGGGCGCGGTAGGGGCGAATCTGCGCGCGGGAACAGACTGCAGTGCGGTCACTATCCCCGCGGCGGCAACGATGGCGTCGATGCCTTGTTCCGGATGCGCGCCGTGACAGGATCTGCCGTGTACGGTCAGCTCGAAGTCGGTGACAGCGGCATTCATTGCACCCGTGAGATATTCGACAGTTCCCGTTTTTTTCGTGGGCGAGATATGGAATCCGAAAACCTTGCGGACCTCGGGATCCTTCATACAGCCGTGAAGTATCATATCATTTGCCCCGCCAACGGTTTCCTCGGCGGGCTGGAAGAAGACGCGGACAACGTGATCGAGCTCGTCTTCGTGCGGTTTGAGCAAAAGGAGAAGTCCGAGAGCCGCGGCAAAATGGATATCGTGTCCGCAGGCGTGCATAACGCCGTCGATTTTTGAAGCGTATTCAAGTCCGGTCTCCTCGGTGACGGGCAGAGCATCAAGCTCGGCACGTACTCCGACGGCATAACTTCCTTGACCGACAGAGGCTACGACTCCGCAGTTATCGGGCAGAACCCTGTATGAAACATTATTTTTATCAAGAATATCACAAAGGTACGCGGTGGTTTCTCTTTCCTCGCCCGAAAGCTCCGGGTACATATGCACGTGACGGCGTATTTCTACCACTTCGGGAAGGATGCGCTCAATTTCGGATGAGAAGTTCATCAGTCTACCTGCACCCCGTCCATAAAGACCGCGCGGGTCTTGGTCAGATAATGGAAGGGATGGCCGTTGTAAACAACGATATCGGCGTCCTTACCGACCTTGATCGAGCCTACGCGATCCTCGATGCCGCAGACCTTTGCGCCGTTGAGTGTGATGGCGCGGAATGCCGCCTGCTCATCGAGTCCTTCGCGGACTGCGAGTCCCGCAAAGTAGGGAAGCATCCAGAGGGCGCAAACGTCGTGGTCTGTCGTCAAAGTAAATTCAACACCCGCGCGCGCAAGTTCAGCACACATTGCAAGGTTTCCTCCGACGGTCTCGGGCTTGCCCGCGGGACCGATGCAGGGGCCGACGATGGGCATAATGCCCGCGCGTGCGATCTCCTCGATGATGTCCGAGCCGCCCGTGGTATGTACTGTCACGCAACGGAGATTGAATTCCTCGGATAGGCGGATCGCGGTAAGAATATCGTCACTGCGGTGCGCGTGAACGTGCATGGGGATCTCGCGCCTCAGAAGCGGAATGAGAGCCTCGTATTTTGCATCGAAAACGTCGTCGCCCTTTTCCTTTTTTGCCATATATCTCTTTGCTTCTACCATAGTTCTGCGGAAGATAGCGGCGATTGCCATACGGGTCATGGGAGTGGAACCGCCCGATTCGCCGTAATTACGCTTGGGATTTTCGCCCATTGCGCATTTCATTGCCGCGGGAGTTTTGATGACCATATCGGCAATGTTTTTGCCGTAAAGCTTGACGGCGGCGGTCTGACCGCCTATGACGTTTGTACTGCCGGGGCAAGCGTTGACGGTCGTGATACCCGCGCGTCTTGCCTTCGGAATAGCGATGTCGAAGGGATAAAAGCCGTCCATTACGCGCATATCGGGGGTAACGGGATTGGTGGTCTCATTGCAGTCCTCACCCTCCCAACGCTTGCCCTCCTCGGAAATACCGATATGGGAGTGCGCGTCTATCATACCGGGGAAGATGAATCCGCCCTCGGCATCGAATATCTCGCCGTCAAAAACGGGAGCATCGGCAAGCGAACCAAAGCCGACGATCTTGCCGTTTTCGATATCAACGTAACCGTTCTGGTAGCTGCCGCACTCAACTGTGTGAAGCAGACCGTTCTGTATACGAATCATAATACTTTCTCCTTTTATTGGGGAATTACAAAAGATGCGATCAAGAGCAATATTCCCGCCGCAACGCGCGAGATTATCAGCGCATACGAACGGCGTTTTTCGCTGAAGATCTCGATATCTGCGCTTGTCTGCGGAGTGAGGTCGTCTTCAAAATCCTCGCTTTTTTGCATAAACGCGGGTTTGTGACGCTTGATCTCTTTGTCCTTGCGCCATGCGTAAGGAGTTTTTATCTTTTTTTGTTTGGATTTACGGAAGAAGGGAAGCGAATCGGTCAGTTTCAGGTATTCAAACCAACCGAAGGCGATGAATATTGCCCCGATCGCGCAGAGTGCCCAGACGAAATGCATTCTGTCGCGGTAGAGTCCGCCGACGAAGGCGGAAAGGACGAGTCCCGTGCCGAGATACGAAAAGGTTCGGCGGAAGAGCACAAGACGGTAGGTCTTTGCTTCTTCCCGCGTCAGGCGGTCATCGGGCGATCTCATTGATATATCCTTCCGTCTCTTTTGCGTTTGCATAGATAAAGTGACCGGGGGTAATTTCGGTCCACGCGGGCTTGTCGGTGGAGTAGTCGTGCATATCGGGATCGTACTTGACGAGCACCTTGTCTCTCTCGGTGTCGGGATCGGGCTGAGGAACTGCGGAGAGCAGAGCCTTGGTGTAGGGATGAAGCGGATGCGCGAAGAGCTCCTCTGCGGGCGCAAGCTCAACGAGATGTCCCTTGTGGATCACGGCAATGCGGTCGGAAATGAATCTGACGGCAGAGAGGTCGTGCGCGATGAAAAGGTAGGTCAGCGAACGCTCGCGCTTCATTTTGTTGAGAAGATTGATGACCTGCGCTCTGATCGAAACGTCAAGCGCGGAGATCGGCTCGTCCGCGACAAGAAAATCGGGATTCATGATAAGGCTTCGCGCGATACCGATTCTCTGACGCTGACCGCCCGAAAATTCGTGCGGGAAACGCGAGATAAATTCCGCGGTCAGACCAACCTCGGAGAGGATGCTTTCGACTTTTGCTATGCGGTCTTCCTCGTTTTCGAAGAGGTGATAATTATAAAGACCTTCCGAAATGATGTAATCGACCTTGGCGCGCTCATTAAGAGATGCCATAGGATCCTGGAAGATCATCTGCATTTGCATATGAAGCTTCTTTTTATCGGCGCGGGACAGCTTGCCCGTGATCTTTGAGCCGTTGAATTTTACTTCGCCGTCTACGTTGTTCGTGTAAATGCGCATAATTGCGCGTCCGATGGTAGTCTTACCCGAACCGGATTCGCCTACAAGCGACAGAGTTTCGCCTTTGTAAATACCGAAACTTACCCCGTCAACGGCGCGGAAGGTACTGCCTGCGATCTTGAATTTTACAGTAAGATCGCTGACTGTGATAAGTTTTTCGGCGTTCGTGTAGTCGAAGGGTTC
>JAZSMP010000225.1:0-7342 GCA_045535915.1 Eubacteriales bacterium
GGTAAGATTGTGGCAATCAGAGCCGATAACGTTTATCATACCCGAAGCCAACATATTCAGTGCTTTGCGTTTTTTGAAATATCCGTTAAAGAAACCTGCATTAACCTGTGTAAGAGCACCGCTCTCAAGCAGTCTTTCCCAAGCTTCGGGAGTCTGGAACGAAAGATAACGCTCGATGTGCGCCAGAACGACCGTCACACGTCCGGAACGCGAGAGAGTCGCTACTTCCTTCAGCGTCATTTCCGACCATCTGCTGAACGGCATCTCAAGCAACAACGCCTTACTGTCACCGGCACACAGAAGTTCAAGCTCCGAAAGACGGCTGATCGAATCGTAATACCTGACCTCGGCACCGAGAAGGATCTGCGGAAGACCCTTAAGATCGCATTCGCAAAGCTTTTCGTACGCCTCTTCGCGTCTTTTAAGGAAATCTGTAACCGACATTCTGTCGGGATAGAAATGCGGTGTGGCAACGACCGTATCCACTCCCTGCTCGGACAGAAGCGAGAGCAGCTTCAGGCTTTCCTCAACGCTTGAGCTTCCGTCATCAACACCGGGGAGTATGTGGCTGTGAAAATCGATCATTTATTCTCGTTTTCCTTCTTGTCTTCGCCGTCCGATGTGTAATATCTGTAATACTTATAATACTTGTATTTCTTGTATTTACCGTATGCGCCGCCGTCGTGCTTAGCACCGTTGAGAACACAGCCGAGAACCTTAACGTTTGAGAGCCTGAGCTGTCTGAAGCAACGCTCAACCTCGCTCTTTTCGGTGTAGCCCTCGCGGACAACAACGACAAGTCCGGTAATGTGTCCCGAAATCGCCATAGCATCAGACACGATATTAACGGGAGGAAGGTCGACTATAATATAATCGAACTCCTCTGCCATGCTTTCAAGGAGCACTCCCATTCTGCGCGATCCGATAAGCTCGGAGGGGTTGGGAGGAAGCTCGCCCGCCGGCATGATATACCAATTGTCGAGCACATCCGTTTTAAGAGTATCAAGAGGACGGAGCTCGGTCTTCATGAGGTAGTTCGTAAGACCGTAATCGCCGTTTATTTCCATTTTCTTTGCGATACTGGGGATTCTCATATCGCCGTCGATCAGGAGAACCTTTTTTCCACTTTCAGCCAATACATAGGAAAGGTTGACTGCGGTGGTACTCTTTCCTTCGCCTCTCATCGAGCTTGTAACACCGATGATGGGACATTTCACTCCCTCCGGGAGAGTAAAACGAAGATTAGTTCTGAGAACCTTGTACTGCTCTGTCGAGGTAAAGTCAAGGTCCTTATGCAGTACAGTTTTTACAGCACCCGACGAAAACGGAGTCGGCTTGCGGTTTTTTTTCAAAAATCCAAACATGATCTACCAACTTTCATTTTGTATGATGCTTTTTGCTTTGATAATAATATCCGTATGACTTGGAATCGGTATTTGCAAGATCGGGGATCTTTGCAAGTATCGGATAATCGTAATTCTGGAGGATATATTCCTCGCTTCTGATGGTATCGTCTCTCATATCGATTACAATAAGAACGAGTACGGAAATGATAGCACCGACGAGCATACCGACAACGGTATAACCCGTAACGCTGGGAGCAACCTTCTTCAAATTGACTGCAGCAGAGTCAACTACCTCCATCGAGCTGCCCTTGATTATCTCGCTGATTCTGGCAGGAAGAACGACAGCGATCGCATTTGCGATCTCAGCCGCCTCGTAAGGATCGGTGGAAGTTACGGTAATGCGGATAATTTCGGTACCGTTTACCGACTCGGCTTTTATCATATCCTCGAGATCCTCAAAGTCATAATCAACGCCCGCCTTCTCGATCACCTTATTCAGGGTAGTGCGGTTCTGAAGCATTACGATATAAGTATCAACGAGGCTTCTCGCACCGGTAATAGTGGAACTTGATATATTGAATATCTCGCCAACCGAAAAGCCGCCGTTATTAACATAAAGCATTACCGAGGACGAATATGTAGGAGTAATAGCAAAAGCGGCGATCGAAAAGCCGATAACACCGGCAAGGATCATGGCGATCGCAATGACCCATGCTTTCTTCCACAGAGATCTTATGATCTGCAACAGGTCGACTGATGCATAATCTTTTTCATTTTGTTTTTTATCCATAAACATCGTATCTCCGTTTACTTTTAACAACTGCAGACCAGAGCCGCAAAAGGCATACCTCACCCATTGAAACACGTCTGCTTATACATATGATATATTATAGCACATAAGAGCCAAAAATGCAATAGATTTCAAAAAAATTCACATTTATACTATCAAATTAATAGCTGATGACTCTGTCTCTGCCGGTGCCGACGTAATGAGCGTATATCTTTCGCAAGTCTCTGTCAACCGTGATCATACAGTAGCTCGTGGCATCCTCCTCATCGTAAACAAAGGTGCCGAGTTCATCGTCCCAATGACATTTGGTATAGTATAAGGGCTCACCGTTCTCGTCAAAATCGCCCCACTTCATGGCAAATTTATCGCCTGCGGCTGCGCATTCGTTTTCTCTTCCCGCCAATACGTTGGGCATACAGAGACGCCAAAGCCACGGCTCAATCTTATCCGACGAAGAGATCATTTCCGATCTGAAATTGTGAGAATGACCGTGAATACTGCATATGATCTCCGCTCGCCCGATCCCATAAAAATCAAATTCGATCCTATAATACCTATTCGAATTAATATATGAAATATTACCGTAACCGCCTTCGCGGTAAGCCTCGAGCAAAAGAAGCAGCCTTGCGGTATCCTCGTTATAATTGAGCGGAGTATGCGAATTGAGTATTATTCCCCATTCGGACGCGTTCGCTTTATCAGAAAAATCAAGGGCAACCGAAGCGAACCAACGGAGCTGCGCAGAACTGACACCTATGCTCGGCGCGTCTTCACCGTCGATAAAAGTATATTCGGTGTACACGTCAGACGTGTTAAGAAAGATCATTCTGATCTTGTTTTCTGGAAGATCAATATATCCGTAACCTCCGGTCGGATTAAGGGGATCGACGATCATTCCGCGGCTGTTTGATTCAATATATTCGTAAAGCTCCGCATTCGTCATCGGGCGGTCGCTTTCTTTATAATAATTGATCTCGTGGTTTCCTCTGATCCACGCGACGGGATAGTCTCCAAGATCCGAAAAGCATTCGCGCACATATTCGAAATCTTTAATAACGTGTTCTGCAGTATAATCCTTCGACGATGCGGTATAGTCTCCAAGAAAAACCGCCGCGCCGATATCAACGGTACGTTCAAGAATCGCGAGCGTCTTGGCGGCAAATTCGCAGGATTTCTTCGTAGGGATCTGATTATAACCTGTGCCCACGTTATCCACGTGCATATCCGACAGCGCTGCAAAGGTGAAGCTGTTCTTTCCGCTGACCGAGTTTATCAGCGCCGCAACACGTTCTGCCTCAACGAGAGCCAGACTTTTGACTCTTTCTTCATCCATAAGAAGATCGCAGGATACGCAATGCTTCTGACGAACGCTTATCTCGTCGGTGCTGAGCTCTTCCGAGGTGATCCACGGACCTACAGTATGCCCCGTTGCACTCACGGTCTCTTCACGGAGGATCAGAGTGCAGACCGAGCATATAACATGCTGTAAGCCCTTCTCTGTGCAGGTAGCTTTTTCAACCGTAATGCTTCTTCCTTCCGTGTGTCCGTTTGCTTTTGTGATTTCGGTGCGAAGAACCAGAGTGCAAGACGCACAGATGATATCTTCCACACCGTCCTCGGTACAGGTAAGCTTGTTGACAACGATATGTCTGCCCTCTGTGTGTCCCGAAGCTTTAAGAGCTTTATAACCCAATTCGATACCGCAGGCCCTGCAGGAAGTTCTTTCAAATCCGTCCTCCGTGCAGGTCGCTTTTTGGGCAGTCGTATACACCGTATGCCCCACAGCAGGAATATTTTCGGTGCGAAGGATCAGAGTACATCTTCCGCATATGCGGTGACCGTAGCCGGCGGAGGTACAGGTTGCCTTCTCAACAGTGATAAAGCGCCCCTCCGTGTGTCCGAGAGCTTCTGTGTAGCGAATCTCACTCTCTCCGCAGGCGCAAGTTCTTCTCTCCTCGCCCTTATCGACACATTCAGCGGGTTTGGATGAAGACCATGAGCTCCACATGTGCACGTGAGGTTCGGGAGCGGAAGTGATCTCCTCCGTCGTAACTTCTGCGGTTGTAACCTCTTCTGTCGTGACTTCTTCTGTCGTGACTTCTTCTGTCGTGACTTCTTCTGTCGTGATTTCCTCCGTTGTTGCTTCTTCGGTAGTAATTTCTGCCACAGTTACATCTCCTGAGGTAACTTCCTCGGTTTCGGCAATGTTCGAAGTTTCGTCGGGAACTGTAATCTCTTCCGTCGTAACAGCCTCTGAAGGAGTTTCGGGATATGTATCCGACACATCGCCGATTCCGTTATCGCAAGATACCAAAATCAACGAGAGCGTCAGAATTATTAAAATGGATAAGAATATTCTTGATACTCTCATTTTTCCTCCGATTTAAATCTTATCAGCAAGTGTTTTTCCCTTCTGCCAGATCGGCGAGAAGAAATAGATCATACTCGGGATGGCAAAGCCGTAGGGTGCGAGTCCGTAACCGAGAACAAATCCGTAAAAGCCCATTCCTAGCTTGATTCCAAAGAGATATGAAAGTCCTATACGCAGAACCACGCCGTCGAGAAGCGCCAATACCATGCTCAGCTTTGCGTTTCCGATGCCCTGAACGAAGCCTCCACTTCCGCGCACGATGGCAAACGCGGGGAACATCCAGAGTATCGCGCTGATAAAGACGTTGCATTGCTCGTGTACGAGCGGGTCTTCCGAGAAGAGCATGAAAAGCTCTTTTCCGAAAAAGACGTAAAGTATCATAAAGAACACGGTCAGAATGCCCGAATAGAGCCACGCCCAGTAAACCGTCTGCTTTGCGCGCCTCTGCTCACCCGCGGCAATATTCTGGCTGATGATCGGCATAGCCGCGTACTGTATGCCCTGCGAGATCTTATTGATGATATCATCGATCTTGACACCTGCGCCGAAGGTCGCCGATTCAACAACACCGATATTGTTTATCATAGAGTTGACGAAGAGCATCGAAAGGTTGATGCATCCCATCTGAATCGCCATCGGAGTACCGAGCGAGGCGATCATGCCCGCATATTTCTTTTGTATTTTGAAGCATTCCTTTTTGTAATCGAATCCGAAAGCTTCGCGGCGTTTATAGAGGTAATAGATCGAGAAGATGAATGCTGCAGACTGACCGATTATGGTCGCCCATGCAGCACCCGCAACTCCCCAGCCTAAAAGACCGGTAAAAAGAAGGTCGAGCACAAGGTTTATTGCCGACGCAATACCAATGAAAAGGAAGGGACGCTTCGAGTCGCCCATGCCGCGCAGTACGGCTGAGACCATATTGTAGCCCGCAGTAAAAAAGAGTCCGCCCCCGCAGATGAGAAGATAGTCGATCGCCATGTCGTAGGATTCGGGCGGCATGTTCATAACGTCCATTATCCATCTGTTCGCGGAAATAATGATCACCGAAAGGATGAGAGAAAAGATCGTCATTATGCTGAAAAGAGTGCCGATGATATCGTTCATCTCGCGCTTTTTGCCCGCACCGAAAGCCTGCGAAACGAGCACCTGACCCGCATTCGAGAGTCCGAGACACACCATCGTCGCGAAATTGACGATCTGGCTCGACTGCGAGACCGCAGAAAGTCCGGGCGTGCCAACGTATTCGCCCACGATTATCATGTCGATCGTGCTGTAAAGCACCTGCAGCGCGTTTGACGCCATAAAAGGCAGCATGAAAATGAGCAGCTGACGCGGGAGATTTCCCTTTGTAAAATCCTTTGATAACTTCGCGGATGCCAATTTTTTGTCCTCCGTGGCAATAGTTAATATAATTTTATCACAAATTTTGACATATGTCAACGAAAAAATGTAGTTAATGTCGGCTGAGCCGAGTTAATGTCTCACTTTGCGAGAGTTAATATCGGACTTCGTCCGAGTTAATGTTCGCCAAACGCGAAGTTTATGGTGAATTTCCTCGCAATGCTCGGAAATTTTCATTTTAATATATTATATTTTAGATTCAGAAATCCGAACAATGGAGTTTGTGCTCTTTACTCCCCTTCCCGGTTTACGGGAAGGGGGCGGGGGATGGGGCCCAATTTGAAATATGCAGAATTATAGGATATTAACAAAATCTATGTGCAGAAACAAAAATATAGCAGATACGAATACCTCCTCCCGGTTTACGAGAGGGGGGAGGGGGTGGGTCCCTCTTGAAGGGCGCGCTATTTTATAATTTTATTATATAAAAGATTGATTTTCAACCCCAACTGTGATATAATTAAAGAAAAAACAACGGAGGAAACTCCCATGAAGAAATGGAACTTTTTCACCTCAAACGAAATAAAACCCGAGGGCTGGCTTCGCCGTCAGCTTGAGATTCAGGCAGAGTCTCTTTCGGGAAATCTTGACAAAGTCTGGCGCGACGTACGCGACAGCGCGTGGATAGGCGGTGACGCCGAGGGTTGGGAGCGCGTGCCCTACTGGCTCGACGGATTCATCCCGCTGGCTTATCTGCTCGAAGATGAGGACAAGATCGCGCGCGCAAAGAAATACATAGATGCCATCATTTCTTTCCAAAAGGAAAGCGGATGGATCTGCCCCTGCACGGAGGAGGAGATCCCGACCTACGACTCCTGGGCGGTACAGCTCATCTCGAAGGTACTCGTTGTTTACTACGAAAGCTCGCGCGACGAACGCATCCCGGACGTACTCTACCGCGTAATGAAAAACTACCGCGATCTTCTCGCCTCGGGTACGATCGCGCTTTTCAAATGGGGCAAGGCACGTTGGTTTGAGGCATTTATCGCAATAGATTTCCTCAAAGAGCGTTATAATGAGGAATGGCTTTCCGATCTTGCCCGCATTCTGAAAGATCAAGGCACGGACTACTCAAAGCTTACGCACCTTTGGAAGCGTCCGCTCGACAAATGGACCTACGAAACACATATCGTCAACCTCGCATTGATGCTCAAATATGAAGCTGTCAGCCACGAGCTGCTCGGAGATGAATACCCCGACGTTGCGGAAACGCTCTCCGAGGTCCTCCGCACCTACAACGGAACTCCCGTCGGACTCTTCACGGGCGACGAATGCCTTTCGGGACTTTCCCCGATCCAGGGCACCGAGCTTTGCGCGGTTGCAGAGCAGATGTACTCCTACGAGCATCTTTTCGCCGTGACCGGCGACTTCAAATGGGCGGAGCGACTCGAGGTTCTCGCCTTCAACGCTCTTCCCGCAACGATCAGCGAC
>JAZSMP010000317.1:0-15631 GCA_045535915.1 Eubacteriales bacterium
AGTATTCTCAGTACGAGATGAAGGGCGTTCCGCTCCGTATCGAGATCGGTCCGCGCGACATCGAAAACAACTCCTGCGTTCTCGTTTCGAGAGTAAGCCGTGCCAAGACCTTCGTTTCCCTCGACGGAATCGAGGAGTCTGTTGAGGCAGGACTTAAGAGCGTTCACGACGAGCTCTACAACCGCGCTCTCGAGAATCTTCAGAATCGTACCTCCAACGCGGCAACATGGGAGGAATTCCTTGATATTGCCGAGAACAAGTCGGGCTTCATCCGCGCTATGTGGTGCGGCTGTGCCGAGTGCGAGGAAAAGATCAAGGATGAGACCGGCGGAGTCAAGTCGCGTTGCATTCCCTTTGAAGAGGAACAGATCTCCGATGTCTGCGTATGCTGCGGTAAGCCCGCGAAGCATATGGTCGTCTGGGGACGTCAGTATTAATTTAAATTTGAGTAGGGAAGAGATCAGCTGACTGACTCGTGCTGATTTCAGTGCGAACATTCTGCTTCCGTCTCTTCCCCTTGCGCAGCAAGGAACTCATCACACCGCTTGCGCGGTCCCCCTTCCCAGCCGGGGAAGGTGAATTTATAGTCTCGTTCAGATTTCTGAATTTCGGTATGAGCAAATCTGTTCTGAAGTTTTTTCACAGAATACCCACATTGCGTTATCTCTGTAGCTAATGTTCGCATTTGCTTAAAATACCTTCCCCGGCGGGGAAGGGGGACCGCGCAAGCGGTGGATGAGGGGAAGAGACGGAGCACCTTTGTTAGCACGAAAATAAATATCGAGTGAAATCTACCAAACTCCGAGATTGCTTTTTTCAGTTTCGGAGCTTGCTTTTTACAATTGAAAAAGATTTATATCAAAAAGGAGTTTTTATCATGAAGATCCTCCACGACGTACACAATCACAATATTTTCTCCAACTGCTGTAACGACAATTCAGCGTCTACCGATGCATTCATTCAGAAAGAAGTCGAGCTTGGCAACAAGATCTTCGGTCTTTCCAACCACATATGGGACGAGAGCGTAAAGGGCGCGTCCTATTGGTACAGCAAGCAGACTATTACCAAGGCTGAGGAGGCAAAGGCGTCTCTTGCAAAAGCCCCGAAGGAGCTCAAATGTCTGTTTGGTGCCGAGAGCGAGTATTTCCATTGCCATGACAGACTCGGAATGTCGGTTGAGGGGGCGAAGCGTTTTGATTATATGCTTATTCCTCATTCGCATCAGCATATGAGAAACCAGGTCCTCTGGGATATTCCCGAGGTGCAGGAGATGAGAGCGAAGATCGCCTCTGACGTACAGGCGGCTCTGCCCTATCTTGCAGAGGATACCGTTAAGGTCATGACAAACGCTCTGCAGGAGGCTCATCTCAAGAAGTACATAACTGAGCAGAAGACCGATCTCGGCAAGTATATGACCGATGCGGCTGTAAAGAGTTTTAATGATCTTTGCTCGAACGAGACATTTATCAAGATGTGTGCAACTGTTCCGACATCTATTGCGCATCCCTTCGCATTCTGCGGAATTCCGAACGAGATCAAGAACTCCTTCCTCATTCAGATCCCCGACGAGGTGATTTACGACTGCTTCACACGCGCGAAGGCTATCGGCGCGTACTGTGAGATCAACTGCGCGGCTGTTACCGAGCACGGCATGGATCTTGAGCAGAATCAGCTCATGCGCGTATTCAGAAATGCAAAGAAGGCGGGCTGTCAGTTCACCTTCGGTACCGACTCGCACTCTGTCAAGAGTCTTGAACTTGTCCGCGTCGGCGATCAGGTCTGCGACTACCTCGGACTTACCAAGGCGGATATCGCAGAGTATCTGCAGGACGGCGTGGAAGAGTGAACAGTGGTCAGTGGACAGTGAATAGGAAATTTTCGCTGTCGCGAAAATCTTGATTTAATTAAAACGGAGGTGAAGATATGAAGCCCTTATCCACAGGTACGGGACTTAAGGACAGGCTCAAGCAATTTGATATCTGTCTGCTTATCTGCACCTCCGTTTTGTCGGTCATGAGCCTGCTTCTGATGTATTCGATATCCGACAAAGAGGGAATGGGACTGCTTAAGATGCAGGCGGCGGCGACCTTCGCGGGCGTGTGCGTAATGATCTTTCTCTCGATGGTCGATTATCAGGAGGTCGTAAACAAGCTCTGGATCCCCTTTCTGATCGCAGAGATCGGACTTCTCGGCATTACGCTTCTTTACGGAGTCGCCGAGGGAAATAACACAAGCTGGCTTTACATAGGTAATCTGAGTATTCAGCCTTCCGAATTTGTAAAAGGTACTTTTATTGTTACCTTTTCGAAGCATCTGGACATGGTGAAGCACAGGATAAACCATCCGCTCTCGCTTCTCGGACTTGGCGCGCATGCGGGAATTATTATCGGTATGATACTGCTTTCGGGCGACCTCGGAGTTGCGCTCGTTTATTGCGGAATCGTCGCGCTGATGCTTTTCTGCGCGGGTCTGAGTCTCTTTTACTTCCTCGGCGCGGGAGTTACGCTCTTTGTTGCGATACCATACGTATGGGACTTTCTCAAGGATTACCAACGTTACCGAATTATATACGGATTTGACCCCGAGGGCGATCCCGAAGGTTACGGTTATCAGGCGATATTGGGACGCAACGCCCTTGCAAACGGCGGATTTTTCGGTCAGGGGATGAAGGGCGGTTCTTATTATCATGATCTTTTCGCCTGTGAGAACGACTTTGCTTTCTCGACTCTCTGTGAAAAATTCGGAATGCTCGGCGGAGTGATCGTACTCGTCTGCCTTGCCATCGTCGTTATCCGCGTCTTCATGATAGCGCGGACGTCGAGAAAGGACAGCGGAGCCTTCATCTGCATCGGAGTTGCGGCAGCAGTCGTTGTGCAGACGGCGGAGAACGTAGGTATGTGCCTTGCCATGCTCCCCGTTATCGGAATCACTCTTCCGTTTATCAGCTACGGCGGATCGTCAACACTCGCTATGTATCTGCTTCTCGGAATGGTGCATTCGGTCAAAACTCATCGAGTCAAGTATAATTTTGAGCGCGAACACGCATAAAATACAATCCTCCCGAATAAAAACTAATGATACTTGGTTTTTCGGGAGGTTGTTTTTATGTTTATCTATTCATTCAGAGCGAGCACTCTGCGCTTCTTTGCCTTGCTGATCCTTGCCGCAGGCGCGCTTGCGGCGCTGATAATCTTCGTTCCCGCCTACGAGGGTGAGGGTTACAGCGACACGGCGGCAAAGATCAGTTACGATAAGATCGAGACGAACGATGACCGCATCGCGTTTCTTTCGCAGTTCGGCTACAAGGTCTCGGGCGAGCCGATCGAGAGCGTCGAGCTGACTCTGCCCGATAACTTCGACCGCGTCTTTTCGGGTTATAACGAGCTCCAGAAGGCGCAGGGCCTTGACCTGGCGAAGTACAAGGGAAAGACTGTCACTCGCTATACATACGAGGTTTCGGATTACCCCGGACACGAGGGCGAGAAGATCTACGCGAATCTCATCGTCCGCAAAAACCGCATCATAGCGGGAGATATTTGCTCCGCGGAACCTGACGGGTTTATTCATGGGTTTGAGAGGAACGGGGAGGAATAATGCAAAATGCAGAATGCAAAATGCAAAATTGAAATGAGTATTACGTTTTAGCTTTCTGAATATAATAATCACTATGCCGGAAACAGCATAGTGATTTTGTTTTCTATATACAGAAGCAGTGAACTAAATTATCGGTTCAATTTTGCATTTTGCATTCTGCATTTTGCATTTATTTCTGATCTTTCTTCCTCACCCTGAACATCACCGTTCCGAGTGCTTTGAGATTGAAGGGAATCAGCGGGTAGAGATATTTGCACTCCCCGTTGATGGTTTTGTTGGTTGCGAGTAGGACGATGATGAGGGCGATGCCGATGAGAAATCCCCATATGCCGAAGAGTCCCGAAAGGATCAGGAGCATTATCCGCAGAAATTTGAAGGCGTAGCCGAGCTCATATGAGCGTTGCGAAAAGTTTGCGATGGCGACGAAGGCGGTAAGAATTATTACCTCGGGAATGAGCCAGCCGAGTCCCACGGCAAAATCGCCGAGTATGAGACCGCCGACTACGGATAGCGAATTTGAGAGCATATCGGGCGTGTTCATTGACGCCATTTTCAGTCCGTCAACGACAAATTCGACGATCAGAAGCTGGGCGATGATCGGAACGAGTCCCGTTTCTTTCGGCAGGGCAAAGGTCAGCCACGACGGCACGGCTTCGGGATATTTCGTCATCAGATACCAGACGGGGATGAGAAAGAGAGTCAGCCAGAAGATGATATGGCGAACGGCGCGGACGTACGAGCCCGTGAGGGGAGGAAAGTAGAAGTCGTTTGTCTCTTGAAGAAAATCGAAGATCGAGGTCGGCAGTATCATGACCTGCGGCGAGGTGTCGATCAGAAGGATGACGCTTCCTTCGTATATCTGAGCCGCCGCGACGTCGGGTCGTTCCGTGATGCGGATCTTGGGAAAGGGATTGTACCAACGTGTCTTGATCAGCGATTCGGCAAGTGACTGATGTCCCATCGTAAGTGCGGATACGTCGAGGGACGAAAGCCTTGCTTTGAGCTTTTTGACGTAAGCTTCGTCGGCGCGGTCTGCCATGTAGCAGAGAACGATGTCGGTCTTCGATTCGCTTCCGACCGAGATATACTGCATCGTAAGGCTTGTGTCGCGTATGCGTCGTCGGATAAGAGCCGTGTTTGATATCAGGGTTTCAACGAAACCGTCGCGCGGGCCGCGCATTACGCGGTCGTTTTGAGGCTCTGTTGTTGTGCGGGCGGGGTATGAGCGCGAGTCGATAAGAATGGCGTAGCTTCCGAAACGGCTTCCGAGCATCAGCGTACCGCCCGACATGACGGTTGAGATCATCGCGTCGAGCGACTCGGTGACATCGGTCTCGACGTAAACTACGTAGGAGCGCATAAATTCGTAAACAGCCGCCTCACCCGCGCTCTTTTCGGGGCAGATGCCGTTCTGACCCGAAAGCGAGAGCATCAGCTTTTGCATTACGGTGTCCTTGACGAACCCGTCAAGATAATAGAAGGTAAGCTCGTCCTCGCCAACGCGGACGAGCTTTTTGAGCATATCAAAGTTTTCGTCAACCCGAAGCAGACGGTCCATCTGCATCACGTTTTCTGAATATGAATTCGATAATTTCCGCATTTTTATCTCCGTTTTGTGTATTTGATTGTTATTCTTTCCTGTTTTTTTAAAACAATAATCTTTTTATGAAAAAATTAACAAATGTGTTGACATTTTATAATATTTGTTATATAATTGATGTAGCATGATTTATACCCTGAAACTTTATGAAAGAAGGATCGCACAATGAAAAAAATCGAATTCAGAAGACTGATCGCGCTCATGCTTGCGCTGATCACACTCACTCTTGTCTTCGCTTCCTGCGCAAACACCCCCGAAGAAAACCCTGACGCCGGATCAACAGCTCCCACCACCGTTCCCGGTGTGGCTTCTACCGACCCTCTCGAAACAGAGGCACAGACTGACGAATGGGGCAGACCCTACGTTGAATCTCCCACTGCTGAAGGCACAAAGCTTGATGACGGTACAGTAATTACCGTACTTATGCGTGACAGTGATACATGGAACCGTGAGCTTTATGCCGAGAGTGAAAGCGGCGATATGCTCAACGATGCAATCTACAAAAGAAATGTTAAGCTCGAAGAGGATCTCAATTTCAAATTTGAGTTCATCAAGAGCCCGACCAAGGAAGATTCCCAGCGTACGATCGTAGCAGAATATGAATCGGGTGGATCCTCCGATCTTGACCTTGTTTTAAATTACGCATACTATTCTACCGGTGCGGCTCTTCGCGATTGTTATGCAAATCTCCATGACATCGAGACGATGAACGTTGAAAATCCCTGGTGGAACCAGACCTACGTTGATGCTGCAACAATTCAGGATCAGCTCTATTTCATCATCGGCGACCTTAACCTTTCGGTTGTAGACCGTTCGCTTGCAATTTACTACAACGCCACCCTTGCAAACGACTATCAGCTCGGCAATCTTTACGACGTGGTTCTTGACGATCAGTGGACGATCGACCTGCTCCTCGAGTACACAAAGGATACATGGGTAGACACAAACCAGTCGGGCACCATCGATCTCCCCGACAAAATAGGTATCATTTCGATCCTCGGCTCCGAGGCATACGACGGATTCCTTTCCGCATTCGGCATCGATATTCTGTCAAAGGATACTGACGGGTCTCTTGAGGTTATCTGGGATACCGAAAAGGTTTCGAATGCAATTGACTACCAGATCACTCTGTTCAGCGATAATAACGGTGCTTTCCTGCATTCGAATCATACAGAGCTTTGCAACAAGTTCGTAAACAACGAATCTCTCTTCTGGCTCTACACTATTTACGCAAGCTCTTCTACCAACCAGTCGCTCAGAAGCATGGATTCCGCTTACGGTCTGCTTCCTATTCCCAAGTATAATCTTGATCAGGATCAGTACTACACCACCGCACAGGATGCTTACGGTATTATGTCGGTAATGGCAACAAGCAGACAGCTGAACGCAGTCGGAACTGTATTTGAGGAATGGAACTATCGCTCCTACATGGATATCCTGCCCGTATACTGTGAGGTTATTATGAAGACCAGATATCTCAACGACGTTGAGTCGGGTATGATCTTCGACCTTATCCTTGACAGTATCAAGTTTGACACCGGTATGGTTTACGGAAGTGAGATCGAATCGATTGCAACCTCCACCCGTGCCATAGTAAAGAGCGGATCCAATACCTTTATCAAGGAATACAAGGCAAAGCAGAGAATTTATGAAAATAAGCTCAAAAAGCTTACTGAAGATTTTGCCGAGAGAAATAAATAAGTGGTTAGTGATCACTAAAAAGGGACTGAGTCATTGATGACTCAGTCCTTTTTTATTATTCTTCCGTTTCATCCTGCGGGATGAGGCCGTAGATTCGTTTGTCGCCGCGGGCGATGAGCTCCGCGAGCTGAGGTGCGGTCAGAAGGACCTGACGCGGTTTGGTTCCGTCCTGTGGAGTGACAAATCCGAGCTTTGCCATGCGGTCGATGATTCGTGCGCCGCGGCCGAAGCCTACCTGGATGTTTCTCTGCAGGAAGGAGGTCGCGATCGTGCCGCTTTCTACGGCAAGCTTGAGTGCGTCCAAGAAGAGCTCGTCGAAGCATTCGGAAGATCCGCTTGCAGCTCCGCCTCCGCCCATTCCTGCTGTCGGCTTCTTGCCTCCGGGAGTGACGGTGACGATCTGCTCGGATTCCTTTTCGATATTCTTGAGAAATTCGTCGTCATACTGCGCGCCCGATGAATTTTCCTTGACGAAATTGGTGACGGCAACTACCTCGTCGTCGGTGACAAATGTTCCTTGCGCACGGATGGGATTCTGCGAGCCGATGGGAGAGAAGAGCATGTCTCCGCGTCCGAGAAGCTTTTCGGCGCCGACCGTGTCAATGATGGTACGCGAGTCGACACCCGAAGCTACCGCAAATGCGATACGTGAGGGGATGTTTGCCTTGATAAGACCCGTGATGACGTCAACGGACGGACGCTGTGTGCCGACGATCAGGTGGATACCTGCGGCACGTGCCTTCTGCGCGAGACGGACGATCGAGGTCTCGATCTCGGAGGGCGCGCTCATCATAAGGTCTGCAAGCTCGTCGATGACGATTACGAGACGGGGAAGCGGAATGAAATCGGGATCCTCTGCCTTCATCATCTTGTTGTAGCCGTCGATGTCGCGGGCGAGGTTGTTCTCGAAGAGCTCGTATCGGTGCTCCATCTCGGTGACAGCAGCGTTGAGCGTGCCGGCAGCCTTCTTGACGTTGGTAACGACGGGAACGCGGAGGTGTGGGAGGTTATTGTACATCGACATCTCAACCTTCTTGGGGTCGATCATGATGAACTGTACTTCATCGGGACGCGCCTTATAAAGGAGCGACATGATGATGCTGTTGATGCAGACCGACTTACCCGAACCGGTAGTACCCGCGATCAGAAGGTGGGGCATCTTGCCGATGTCGATGAAGATCGGCTCGCCCGTGATATCCTTGCCGAGGCAGGCGAAGAGCTTGCTCTTTGCCTCCTTGAACTGATCCGATTCGAGAAGCTCGCGGATCGCAACGGTCGAGGAGGACTTATTAGGTACCTCTACGCCGACCGCGCTCTTGCCGGGGATCGGAGCTTCGATCCTTATCTTTGCCTGAAGCGCCATTGCGATGTCGGTCTGGAGATTCTTGATCGAATTTGCCTTGACACCGGGTGCGGGGTAGAGCTCATAGCGGGTCAGTGTGGGACCGCGGGAGTACTCGATCTTGGCGAGCTTGACGTTGAAGGATTCAAGCTTTTCGATAAGAGTCTGCGCGTTCGCGCGGAGCTCGGCGTTGATGGCGTCGCGTCCGGGAGAGGTGGATTCGCGGAGGAGTGTGAGGGGCGGGAAGATATAAGCGGCAAGCTGTTCGTAAGCTTGTCTCTTTTTTGCGTTTTCGGGAAGGATGATGCCGTCGTCCTCGTGAGGAGCTTCGGCTTCGGGATCTGCGGCTACGTCGGTAATCTCAGCCTCGGTGATCTCGATAACAGAAGGAATGGTGCCTTTGGGTGCTTCGCCGAAAATGGTATCGACAAGTCCGCCGAAGCTTTCGGAGTTCTCGGCTTCGTTTACGGGACGGATGGAATCAAGGGTCTTCTTCTTTTCTTTTTCCTTTGCGCCGTGCTCGGTTTCGATGGTTCCCATGACCTCCACGGCGTCGGGATCGAAGGGATCTTCTCCGGCTGGCTTGATCTCAATTCCGCTTACGGCGGGAGCATCGTCTTCATCCTCGGGCTCGGGGAGCATTTCGATCACATCATCGTCTGCGGGAACGGGTTTGCGGGGTTTTCGCGGACGTGCGGGCTTGGGAAGCTCTTCTTCCTCTTCGTCATCATCGTCAGCGGGCTCGATAACCTCGGGCTCGAAAGGCTTTTTGCGTTCGGAAGCCTTATCGCGGATCTTCTGGACGAGCGAGGAGATCATGTCGATAAAGTGTCTGGGAGAAAGTCCTACGAAGAATATGACAGCGGTTGCAAGAACTGCAATGATAACTATGACGGAACCGACGTAACCGACGAGACAGCGCATAAAGCCGCCGATGAATCCGCCGAAGAATCCGCCGCCGTGAAGCTCGACACCGTAGGTCCAGTTGGATGTAACGTCTGCTCCGAATCCGAAAATACTCTTGCCCCATTCTGCCCACTTGTAGCCGTCCTTGTAGAGTACGGCGATGGCGAGCGAATGGATGAGGGAGGAGAGAAGGATCGGAATGGATGAGCCGAAGATCACCTTGCGCCTGATGACTCCGAGGTCAACGTAACGTCTCCAATAGATTATAAGGTTGATCAGTATCAACGGAATGAAATACGCGGGCCATCCGAAAAAGCCGAAGAAGAGATCGCGCAGGATCACTCCGAGGTCTCCCATAGCGCCGTCAACCGTTGCAAGCAGAAAGCATGCGATGATAAAGACGGTTATGACGCCGAGAAGATAGGGCATCAGGCGGTGAAGCACCTGTGTTGACGCGGGAGGGAGTTCGTCCTTTTCCTCTTCCGGCTTGGGACGGCGGGCTCTCTTTTTATTCTTTTTTTCGTAAAGATCGTCGTAATATTCGTAATCGTCGCGGTCGTCTTCTTCCTCAACCTTCTTTTTCTTTTTAGGCTTTGATTCGTAAAGATCGTCGTAGTAAGCGTACTCGTCACGCTCGGGCGCCTTTTTGGATGTAGGTTTCTTTTGAGCCGATGAAGAATTTTTCGACGAAGTCGGCTTTTTGGTGCTGTTTGCCACGGCAGTCTCCTTTCGGTATGAAATATAAGATATTGGATACACTAATGTTAGCGAAAATTATACCAAATATAATTATATCACGAAATCCCTGCGATTACAAGGGTAAATTTGATTTTTTTGAAAAAACATGGGAGAAGATTTGATGAAAAATAAAGGTATGCGAGCGATCCTTCTGGGATTTTTCGCGGGACTTTTAAACGGACTGCTCGGTGCGGGCGGAGGGATCATTCTTGTGCGCGGAGCAGATAAGGTACTTCCGCGCGAATATCACGACGGACGCGATATTTTTGCAAACGCGCTCTGCGTGATGCTTCCGCTTTCTGCGGTTTCGGCGATAGCATACGTGCTCCGCGGAAGCGTGAGCGGAGTGGATTTCACACCCTTTATTCTGCCTGCCGTAATCGGCGGAGTCGGGGGCGGGATGCTTCTTGCGGTCATAGACACAAGGCTTTTGAGGCTGATATTTTCGGCGCTCGTGGTCTGGTCGGGATTTTCGATGATATTCTGAGGCGGAAAATATGATAGATTTTATTGTAAGCGCGTCTGTCGCGCTCTTGTCGGGACTCGGAGTGGGAAGCGGAGGGCTTTTAGTCGTATTCCTGACCGAATACAGAAGTATCGGTCAGCTTTTTGCTCAGGGAATAAACCTATTGTTCTTTATTTTTTCATCGGGTGCGGCAACGGCGGTCAATCTCAGACGGAGAAAAATATGCTACGGAGGCGTACTTCTGATGTCGATAGGCGGTGTTTTCGGAGCAGTTGCCGGTGCGCTCGGAGCATCATTTATTGACCCCGCATACCTGCGGATCGGATTCGGAGCGATGCTTCTTATCGGAGGAATACCGGCGTTTATCAGATCGGGGAGGGAGGTATTGACAATGGTGGTGAGACGGAGGAAAGCGAATTGAGGGCAAAGGGAGTGCAGAGTGCATTCTGCACTCTGCACTCCCTACGCCCTTGGCTCAGCTATGCTTTTCTTTCGCATACACCTCAACGCAGAATCCCTTATGTCCGCATTCGGGGCAACGGAGCTTGCGCGTTGTCGGGGTATGGTTTGCCCAGAACATTTCCTTAAATCTCGGCTTGAATACTTTGTTGCATTTTGGACACATATAGTCCACGCGCTTGTAGTATACCACACTGAACCAGAAAGAAAAGGCAATCACAACCGGCAGACCGATTGTGAAAAAGGGCCACCAGATGCCTTCAAGGATGCCAAGCATCGCGGTGCCGACCTCGACAGCTTCTGTGATAATTGCGGCAACCACCATGGTGACGCGGAAGCGTATGAGTTCCTTTTTGTTTTTCATTTGATTCCTGATGTCTCCAATTGATTCGAGAGAGAATGTTGGATTGACTTTCAGCGCACCGCGAAGATCTTCTAACATATCGAGTTTCTTCTGAAGATTATCCGACTCGGTACGAAGCTCGGCTTCGTGCTGATCAAGGATCAGCGATATGACCGAG
Source organism: Eubacteriales bacterium (assembly GCA_045535915.1). Classification (GTDB taxonomy): domain Bacteria; phylum Bacillota; class Clostridia; order Oscillospirales; family CAG-272; genus CAG-390. The sequence goes on from JAZSMP010000317.1 coordinate 11,328, forward strand.
CCGGGATCTTCCTCGCGCAGAAGCTCGGATATCGTATTGATCGAGAGTCCCATCTCACGGAGAAAACATATCGTTTTCATTCTGCCGAGATCGGATTCCGAATAAAGACGGCGTCCGCCCTCGGAAAGCTCGCTCGGTATGAGTATCCCGCGCGAATCGTAGTACTGAACCGTTCTGACCGAAACTCCGCAAAGCTTTGCGATCTCTCCCGTAGTGTATTTTGACAAGGGTTTCACCTCCTTCGGCTTAATTATATCATATTACGCAGCGTTATGAGCAATACCTTGCACAGAGATTTTTAAAAAATTCTATCAAAATGCCCGAAGACCTCAGTCAGGTCTTCGGGCATATGAGGTAATGATTTTAGTTGATAGCCTTGAAGCTGTCGGTGATAGTCTTAAGCTGTTTGGGAAGAGTTCTTGAGAGAGCCTTGCTCTTGACTGCCCAGCTTGCACCGTCTACACAGCAGTTATCCCACTGGTCGCTCATTGCGCCGAGGCTGGAGTTGAAGAGACGGCCGATATCGAATGTGATACCTGCGCGGATGATGTCGTACATCTGGGATTCTGTAGAGGTATCGGAATATCTGAGCTTCATAGTGGTCTCAAAGAGAGCGGGGGAGGTAAGGCGGTAAGCCTCGCTTGCCCAGCATTCAAGAACTGCTGCCGCACGGTTTACATCCTGGGAGAGGGTGTAGATTGCATAGAAGGAAACGGGGTTACCTACGCAGGTAATGTGGCTTTCCTGCTCATTGTTGTACTTCGGAATAGGAGAGATTCCGTACTTGAAGTCTCCTTCAACGAGGCTTTCAGCAATGTCCTTGTGACGGGACATGGACATGAGAGCATTGCCGTTAAGGAATACGTCATCGTAGTAGGTGGAGTTGACGTAAACGTCACCCTGCTTGATCCAAGCACCCATGTCATCACAGAGCTTGGTAGCCTTTTCACTGAAGAAATCGTCGGAGATCTTGATGAGATCTTCGGGATCCTTTTCAGCCTGCTTCAGACCTGCACCGTAGTAGATGGCATCAAGGTGCCAGTAAAGGGTGGTGAAGCCGTAGAGGTCGCCTTCGTTAGCGGAGTTTGAGCCGTCAAGGTCCTGATAAATGTCCTTGGTAAGACCATGGAAGGTCTCGATGGTCCAGTTGTCGTCGAGAACGTACTGCGCGGGCTCAACGAGGCCCGTGTAGTTCGTAAAGAGATCCTTGTTGTAGAAAATTACGTACATCTGATGGATAGAGTTTATCGAAACGTCACCGGTAACGAAATACATTTTGTCGCCGATGGTTGCGGTCTCGGTCATAACAGCGGGCCACCAGGGCTTGTCAAAGTCAAGGTAATCAGCCTGCATAAGGTCTGCGCAGTAGCCGTACATAGCGGTGAGTGCGATGGTACGGGAGTGAGCGGACATAAGGTCGTAGGTATCGTCGCCGGAAGCGTACATGTTGCCTACGTGATCGGCGTATGCTTTGCCGACGCCGTCATTGTACTGACCCTTGATGTCAACCCAGTCAAGAGTAACGCCCATCTGATCTTCAACGTTAGCGTTACGCTGGAAGATAGCGTCGTTTACAAGCTCGCCGTTGGTATCTTCAACGTAGAACTCGGGTCTTTCAACGTCGTTCCACCAAAGAACGGTGATGATCTCGCCGCCGAAGTCGAGCTCTTCGGGAAGAGAGCTCTTAAGGAAGCCGTCCTCGTCGTAGAGATCGTCGGTGACTTCACCTTCCGAGCCGGAGGGAGCGTTGGTGACTGTGGGAGCGGGAGTGGTTTCTGCGGGGTCGTTGGGTGTCTCAGCGCAGGCAACGAGAGTGCCGAGCAGCATGAGCACGGTAAGCGCAAATGCAATATATCTGCGTATTTGCATGAGAGTATCCTCCTTTAAATTTTATTTAATATAATGATACCATAAAAAACAGTTTTTGTCAATATGATTTTTGTGTATTATTATAAAAAACCCCCGAAAGCTTTCGCTTTCGGGGATAGATTAAATACGATTATTAATTATCGATTTTATTGAAGCTGTCTGCGACAGTCTGAAGCAGTGCAGGGACGGTTTTCATAAGAGACTCGCTCTTAGAAGCCCAGCTACCGGCGGTGGTTGCACACTTATACCATTCGCTACCCATGCTGTTGAGAGATCTGTTGAAGAAACGGCAAAGGTCAAAGGTAACGCTTTCGCGGATGAGGTCGTACATACGGGATTCGGTGGAGGAGTCGGACAATCTGAGTTTGAAAGTGTTCTCAAATATTGCGGGAGTGGTGGTGCGGTAAGCTTCGCTTGCCCAGCACTCAAGAACTGCAGCCGCACGGTTTGCATCCTTGGAGAGAGCGTAAATGGAGTAGAGGGAAACGGGGTTACCGACACAGGTGTAGAATTCTTTCTGATCCTTGTCATACTTCGGCATAGGAACTATACCGTATTTGAATCCGGCATTGTCAATTTTCGAGGCAATGTCGTGGTGACGTGCCATAACAAGGACGGATCTGCCTGCGATGAAAATGTCAGCATAATTGGTGGAGTCTAAGTATGCATCGCCCTTCTTTATCCACTCGCCAACCGAAGCGCCGAGAGAGATAGCCTTTTCAGAGGTCCAGTCATCAGCAACCTTGAGGAGCTTTGCGGGATCGGGGTCCTTTTCAAGCATAGTCATACCGCAACCGTAGTAGATAGCGTCGAAGTGCCAGTTAAGGGAGGTGAAGCCGAAGAAGTCATCTTTGTTTGCTTTCTGGTCATTGTTGAGATCGGTGTAGAGACCGCTTGTCATCTCAAAGAGGGTTTCCATTGTCCAGTTGTTGTCATCAACGTGCTGAGCGGGCTCAACGAGTCCGGTCTGCTTGTTGATTTCATCTTTGTTGTAGAAGATAGCGTACATCTGATGGATGGAGTTGGTAGATGCGTCACCGGTTACGAAGTAGAGCTTATTGTTGATGGTAGCGGTATCAAGCATAACCTTAGGCCACCAGGGCTTTTCGAAATCGAGATAATCAAGCTTTGTCATCTCTGTGCAGTAGCCGGACATTGCGGTGAGTGCAATGGTTCTGGAGTGAGCGGAGATAAGGTCGTAGGTGGAGTCGCCCGAAGCGTACATATTACCAACGTGGTTTGCGTAGTTCTGACCGTCGCTGTTGTACTGACCTTTGATGTCGACCCAAGCGAGCGTTACGCCCATCTTTTCTTCAACGTTTGCGTTACGCTTGAAGATAGCGTCGTTGATAAGCTCGCCGTTGGTGTTTTCAACGAAAAATTCGGGCTGTTCAACGTCGTTCCACCAAAGAATGGTGACGGTTTCATTGCCGAAATCAAGCTCGTCCGGGAGAGAGCTCTTGAGGAAACCCTCCTCATCATAAAGGCTTTCGGTTGTTTCGGGTTCGGTTGCGCCGTCGGTACCTGCGGGAGCATTGGTACCTGCGGGAGCGGGGGTGCTTTCTTCGGGGTCGCTCGGCTGTGCGCAGGCAACGAGTGAGCCGAGCAGCATAAGCAGGGTAAGTATAAATGCGATAAATCTGCGTGCGTTCATAAGAGTATCCTCCTGAATTTTTTGGATAAATCAATTATATCAAATGTTATCGGATTTGTCAATACATTTTGTAAATATTGTTTTTTTTTGAATAATTTATGACGTCGTCCGAGACCGAGGCGTTGCTTTTATTGATTCGGATACTTCATAGTATTTTAAAAGGGGCTGATTCATTAACAAATCAATGGATCAGCCCTTTAACTATGTAAAATTATTTAATATTCGGCATCTTTCGGACATCCTCATCCACCGCAAGCGGTCCCCCCATTTGCTTGCAAATATCCCCACATTGGGGAAGGTAAAAGAAGTTGATCCGAGCTTCATCGCATTTCAGCGAACGTCGTTTTTCTATACAAATTCAAATAGGAATTCAGATTACTGACAAACCCATATACTAAAAAACGATATGACAAAGTGCACAAAAAAGTCAAACAGCTGTGTTTGCACTTGCAAAGCGGGGTGCAGGGGCGAAGCCCCTGCAAGAAAAAACATTGTCATCCTGAGGCGCGTCCGCAGACCGCTTGGCGCCGAAGGATCTCGTGCCGCCTCCCATTTACAAGAGGCGGCGCGGTGCCTGTACGGAGTGGTTTGATGTGCATAATCGTAAAACTAAAGTCAAAAGTAGTTGTTCGCACTTTTGAAAGGCAAAATAATACAAAATCACTGTGTAATTTTGATACTACACAGTGATTTTCCATATTCATATACATTTAGTTGGGTCGGTGCTGTGCAGACCACTTCGCCAGCACCGCGACGCCCGAGGAACAACTCGGTCGTCACG
>JAZSMP010000286.1:0-1827 GCA_045535915.1 Eubacteriales bacterium
CGATATCGGATATCCAAAAAGATTCATATCGCGGTGAAAGGCAAACAGTTCTACTCCTTCCGCCGCAGAGGCAATATTGAGGTACTTTATCGGCGGAGCCGTACCGATATATTCGCGCGAGAAAAGGAAATAATTCGCGGCAGCAAAGAGAGAGGATATCCCGAAACAGAACACGTAATTGAACCCGAGCGAAGCGACAAGCGCGACAAACAGTGCAAAAATCACCGCCGCAAGGATCCTGTACGCTGTCTGCAGAACGAGATAACCGAGAACCGACACCCGCAACGGGACTTTTGCGTAGTTCGGAAAAAGCCGGATCGGAGCCGTGACGGATGAAAAGCCTCCCTGTGCCATACCGACGGCAATAAGATCAGTCGCAAGAAACAGAAGCGTCGAGAGCACACCGACGGTCACAGTCACCGCGATCTTTGCCATAGCGGAGTCAAATCTGCCGCACCTCGCCGTTCTCATAATACTTCCGAAGCCGCAGACGCGGTCGTTGCGGAAGATGAAGGACACGGCAAAGATCAGCCAGATCATTATAAACAGAAATACTCGCGAGTTTTCAAAATAGACGTCATAACCGTATGCGTACCCGTTTGCACCGTCGAGTGCGTCCGCGAGATCGGCATAGATTCTCGCAAGATTTTGCTGTTCGCGGATGAAAAAGCTATCCTCGTAATAGCCGAAGTAAACGAGATCGCGGGCGCGCCTCTCTGCAGAATCTGCAAGTTTCCCGATCTCTGCGCGGTAATTTTCGATATACTCCGCCCGCGAGAAAACTCTGTTCAGCACGGAATTGTCGTCAACTCCCTCGGCAAAGGTCGAGGGCATTTCGAACTCATCGTCGCGCAGATGCTCAAAGAAATCGGCTTCGAGACGGCTTTGGTATTCGATAAGTGCCTCGGGATCGTCAAGATAAATTCCGTACACCTCCCGCGCCGCCGCCTCAACGGACATCGGACGTGCGGTGAGGGCGGTCAGCGCGAAATTCAGAGCCAGAAGGATCAGCAAGAATACCGCCGCCGCACGCGACGCACAAAGCTTACGCAGCTCGCAGAAAACAAGTTTCATTTTTTGAAGCTGTCTCTGTCAACGATACTGCCCGTTGCAAGATCGACCGCACAAAATTCAGATCTTGCGGCGCTCTTCGAGGATTCATCGTAAACACTGATACTGCCGTAAAGCTTGCCGTCAACGACGGTAAAATCATAGCAGGTATCGAGCGTTTCATCCGTATATTCGGCACGCAGGTCGCTGCCGTCATGCTTTCTCGAATAAAGAGTTGCGCCGAAGAATGAGACCTTGACGCCGTCGGGATTCTTTTCATAGTTCTCGGGAACGTAGAGATAGCGCAGATCAGTGGGATAATAGTAAACTCTGTCATCGGTTACCGTAAAGGACTCAACAGCCTCGTCCGTGACCTTCATCCACTCGCCCGTCGAAATATCGACCGCGACGAGGAATGTGTTTTTCGCATAAGTCACGCCCGTGTATTCGTTGACAATCTCCTCTGCTTCCGCAGCGGGGATCTCTGCCATAAGATAGAGCTTCCCGTTGACATATGAAATGTCGCGAACGAGCCTGAATCCGTGCTCGGTATAGTTCCAGACGACCTTTTCGAGCCCCGATTCGAGATCGTAAACAGAAACGCTGTTACCGACCATCAGAAGCTTACCGTCGATTATCATCTGCGGGATTCCCATCGGACCTTCGAGCACCTCGCGCTCACCGCCAGAGACGGGGATACGGCAGAGATGAGTATCATAATCCCCGGGATTTTTCGGGTCGCCGCCATCCCTCAGAATACCGGCGTAATAGTAAAAA
>JAZSMP010000373.1:0-3410 GCA_045535915.1 Eubacteriales bacterium
ATTTTCGCGTATCTCTCATCCTCTGCATACTTCTGACGGAGATAAATGACAGAAAGCGCCGCCTGCCAATCGTGGGCGTGCAGAATATCGGGGAAAAATCCGATCTTGGGAAGCATTTCGAGAACTGCGGTACAGAAATAGGCATATCTTTCCCCGTCATCGAAATGACCGTAAAGTCCCTCGCGGGCAAAATAATATTCGTTGTCGATAAAGTAGTAGGTCACCTTATCCTTTACGAGGCTGTAAACACCGCAGTACTGGCGTCTCCATGCAAGATAAGCGTCAAATTCAGCCTCTTTTTTCATCTCGGCGCGGTACTTTTCACCGACAGCCGAATAGAGCGGCATAACGACTCTTACGTCGATTCCCTTAGCCGCAAGAGCCGTGGGGAGCGAACCGAGAACATCGCCAAGACCTCCGGTAGCCGCAAAGGGCATTACCTCCGCGCCTACAAAAAGAATACTTTTTTTCATTTTGTACTCCATTTTTTTAATTTTCAAAATTGAGAATCGACGGTACTATCAACTCAATGAAGAGTAATATCCGCGCGCCGTCATACCATTATACCCTTGCCGATGTAGAAAGGCATGGATTCGTGGCCCGAAAGGTTGCGTCCGTCGCGGATGACGGCGTTCTTATCGGTAATAACACAATTTAAGTTTACGTTTTCGCCGACGTAGGTATCCTGAAGCAGGATGGAATTGCGCACAACGGTACCCTTTCCTACCTTGACGCCTCTGAAGATCACGCAGTTTTCAACCTCGCCCTCGATCACGCAACCGTCTGCAACGATCGAGTTCGACACCTTCGCGCCCTCTGCATATGCTGTGGGAGCAGAGTTGCGGACCTTGGTGAATACGGGCCTGTCGTTTACCTCAAAGAGCTCGCCGCGGACCTTGCCGTCAAGCAGGCTCATGGAGGTCTCGAAATATCCGGGAAGATTGTTGATAAGAGAATAGAAACCGTCAAATCGGTAAGCGCGGAAATCAGCCTTGCCGACGTTTCTCGCGATAATATCTCTGAAGAAGCTTGTGTATCCGTGTGCCGCCGCGTCGTTGAGGACCGTGATAAGGTAACGGCGGTTGATGACCATGATATTTGTGCTTACGTCAAAGCTTCCCCTGACGTCTGTTGAATATTCTGCGGCATCGAGGATCTTATCATCCTCGTCGAGTACGAGCACCGAATGGCGCTCGGCGTTGTAGTTGCCGCCCTCTACTCTCTTGGTAACGATGGTGATATCCGCACCGGTCTCCTCGTGTCTTTCGAGAACCTTCGTGATGTCGATATTGCAGATGGTGTCACAGTCGGAGAGAACGAGAACGTCCTCGTTACAGCGCGAAATAAAGTTTGTTACGCCGAGAAGAGCCTCGAGACGTGTATTGTAGAGAGAACTCGTTGCCTTCGCGTCATATGCGGTAATGAAAGGCGGGAGGATCTTGATACCGCCCGAACGGCGCGCAAGATCCCAGTCCTTACCCGTACCGATATGGTCGAGGAGCGACTGATAGTTATAATGAGTGATGATACCGATCTTCGAGATCCCCGAATTAACCATATTGGAAAGAGGGAAATCGATCAGTCTGTATCTGCCGCCGAAGGGCACGCTCGCCATCGTGCGGAGGCGGGTAAGCTCGGGCAGACATTCATCGTGTATGTTCGAAAAAATAAGTCCGGCTGCTGTCATAATAAATTCCTCCTGTTCAATTATTGGGGATTGATCATCGCACCGGGTGCGATCTCGGCATTGTCTTCAACAGTAACATCGGCGCCGATAACGGCGATCTCACCGCCGCGGGGTCCGCCGACCTTCGCGCCCTTGCCGATCTTTACACGCGCGTCGATGATGGAATATTCCACGGTTGCGCCCTCTTCGATGGTAACATCCTCCATGATGACCGAGTCGATGACCGATGCACCCTTGCCGACCGTTACACCGGGACCGAGCACCGATCCGCGTACTGTTCCGTAGATCTTGCATCCTTCGGTAATCGTCGAATTTTCGGTCACACCGTTCGCTCCCACGTACTGAGGCGCACGTGCGGTATGGCGCGCGTAGATACGCCACTTCTCATCGTTGAGGTTGAGCGTAGGATTGTTACCGATCATGTCCATATTCGCCTCCCAGAGAGAGGAGATGGTTCCGACATCCTTCCAATAACCCCGGAAGGAATACGCGTACATCTTCTCGCCTGCGGCAAGCATTGCGGGGATGATATTCTTACCGAAGTCATTGCTCGACTCTGCGTCTGCCTCGTCGGCGATGAGATACTCTGCAAGCTTCTTTTTGTTGAAGATATAGATACCCATCGAAGCACGGGTTGAGTCGGGGTTCTTCGGCTTTTCCGAGAACTTCCAGATCTTGCCGTCCTCATATGCGCTCATGATACCGAAGCGGCTTGCTTCCTCAAGCGGAACGTCGATGCAGGCGATGGTGCAATCCGCGCCGCGTCTCTTATGGAATGCGAGCATTGAGGCGTAATCCATTTTGTAAATATGGTCGCCCGAGAGGATAAGAACGTAATCGGGATCGAACTGATCTATGAATTGAAGATTCTGATAGATAGCGTTTGCGGTGCCCTTGTACCAGTCTGCTTTTTCCTTGCCCTGATAAGGCGGAAGAATCTTTACACCACCCCAGGTACGATCAAGGTCCCAGGGCAGACCGTTTCCGATGTAGTCGTTTAAGAGAAGAGGCTGATACTGCGTAAGCACACCGACGGTATCAATACCCGAGTTTACGCAGTTGGAAAGAGTAAAATCGATGATGCGGTATTTTCCTCCGAAGGAAACCGCAGGTTTTGCAAGACGGGTGGTAAGCGCGTAAAGACGGCTACCCTGTCCGCCCGCAAGGAGCATGGCTACACATTCTTTTTTCTTGAACATTGGCTTTTGTTCCTCCCTTTGGGATTTATATTAGCGGCATCGTCTGCCGTATTGGGTACTCTGTGCGGTATTTCTTTTTCGAGTCTGATGATATGCGCTCCGTGAGGCGCGAGTCTCAGGCAGAGCGACTCTTCTCTGCCGTGAATCGCGAAATTTTCGCTTCGGAGAACGCCGTCATGCGTTACTCCTCCTCCGCCGTATTCGAGCCTGTCCGAGGAGAAGACCTCTCTCCATTCGCCGCAGACGGGAACTCCGACGCGGTATTCGGGATAATAGACGGGGCTGAAATTGATGACCGCGAGCAGTCTTCCCTTTCCGTCGGAACGTGAAAGAGCGATAACGCTTCCCTCCGCGTTGTCGGCGTCGATCCACTCAAAGCCGTCCCAACCGAGGTCGCGCGCCCAGAGCTCGGGCGAAGAAAGGTATAGATGGTTGAGATCGGATGTGAAGCGCTGAAACTTGGCGTGCATCTCATAATCGAGCATGAACCATTCAAGGCTCTCCTCATACGCCCATTCGCGGAA
>JAZSMP010000251.1:0-3769 GCA_045535915.1 Eubacteriales bacterium
CCAACCGAGGTCGCGCGCCCAGAGCTCGGGCGAAGAAAGGTATAGATGGTTGAGATCGGATGTGAAGCGCTGAAACTTGGCGTGCATCTCATAATCGAGCATGAACCATTCAAGGCTCTCCTCATACGCCCATTCGCGGAAAGGTGCGTACTCGGTGCCCATAAAGAGCAGCTTTTTGCCCGGATGCATCATCATCCAGCATAGTCCTCCGCGAGCGCCCGCAAATTTGTTCCAATAGTCGCCGGGGTGGCGGTCGAGGTAGGATTTTTTGCCGTGCACGACCTCATCGTGCGAGATCGGAAGCATATATTTTTCGTCGAAGGAATAGATCAGAGAGAAGGTGAGCTTGTCGTGGTGGTATTTGCGAAAGATGGGATCTGTCTCGGCAAAAGACAGATTGTCGTTCATCCAACCCATATTCCATTTGTAGGTGAAGCCGAGCGAGTCTTCGACGTCACCCGTCAGCTTGAGAGCAGCGGCGGATTCCTCAGCAATCATCATAAGCGATGGATATGCACCGGCAAGATGCGCGTTGAGCTTCTTGAAGAATGCGATCGCTTCAAGACAACGGTTGTCGCCGTATACATTCGGCACCCACTCATCGGGCTTTCTGTCGTAGTCAAGGTAGAGCATCGAGGCGACTGCGTCAACGCGGATTCCGTCGATATGGAAGACCTCCGCCCAATAGGTCGCGTTTGAGACGAGGAAGGACTGTACCTCGGGGCGTCCGACGTCGAAGCGGCGCGTGCCCCAACCTGCGTGCTCTACGCGGTCCCATCCCTGATACTCGTAAAGAGGCTGTCCGTCGAACTCGTAAAGACCGTGCGCATCCTTCGGGAAATGAGCGGGCACCCAGTCGAGGATTATACCTATCCCCGCGCGGTGAGCCGCATCAACGAATGCGCAGAACTCATCGGGAGTGCCGTATCGGGAAGTCGGCGCAAAATAGCCCGTTACCTGATAGCCCCACGAGCCGTCAAAGGGATGCTCCGCGACGGGCATCAGCTCGATGTGGGTATATCCCATCTGCTTTACGTAGGGCAAAAGCTCGTCCGCAAGCTCAGAATATGAGAGATAGGAATCGTCTTCGTGCCGCTTCCACGAGCCGAGATGGACCTCGTAGACGTTGATCGGTCTGTCGTATTTCTTTGCCGACGGACGCGAGGTCATCCAAGCATCATCGCCCCATTTGTAAGAGAACGCCGAGTGGCAGATGACCGATGCTGTCGCAGGCGGTTTTTCGGCATAAAACGCATAAGGGTCGGCTTTCATAAGCTCCCTGCCGTCGCGGGTGCGGATACGGAATTTGTACCTCGTACCTTCCGGAAGGATATCGGTCTGCGCTTCCCAGATGCCGCCATCAGTAATACGGTGCATCGGAATGCCGCCGCCCCATGAATCGAAATCACCGCAAAGGCTGACAGCTTCGGCATTCGGAGCCCAGACACGGAACGCCATACCGTCGCCGATCACGTGCGCACCGAAATATTCGTACGCCTTGTAATTCGTACCCTGATGAAAAAAATACGCGGGCAGATTTTCCGACATTTACACATCCTCCTTTGCGATTTCATTACCGAATAATGTAATTTATTTATATATATTATTATACTACACTTCGCACCCCAAAGTCAAGCCTCTTGGATTTATTATATTGGAGTTGAGTGAAAAATATTCTCGGACAGATAACAAAAATACAAGTATGTGAATAAAAAACCGACGCGAGATACCGCATCGGTCTTTTATGATTATTTTTTCTGTGTTTTCTTAAAATACTCAAGCACCTTCTGACGCGTAACGATTCCTATGAATGCGCCGCTGTCGTCGGTTACGGGAAGGAAATTTTGAGTAAGCAGACGCTCCACAAGCTCCTCCACCCTTGCCGTGATCTTCACGGGAGGATTGCGGTCAGGTTTCAGGATATCGGCGATACGGAGCTCCTCGCAGTCCTGCATGCTGGCACCTCCGATATCAACGATATGCCAGAGGAAATCGCCCTCGCTGAGCGTACCGACGTATCTGCCATTCTTATCGATCACAGGGATGGCGGTATAGCCGTGATAGCGCATCCGCTCGAGTCCCTGACGGAAGGTATCATCATCCTCAATAAACGCCACTTGGCTCTTCGGTATCAGAAAAAATGCTATGTTCATTCTGCGCCTCACATCTTATCCCGCAAAGAAAGCGGAGATCGTATCAGCGAATTCCTGCGCATCCTCAAGAGTGAGAAGCTGATCCTCTCTGCCGTTGAAGGAGACGAGGCAGTAATTCATGCTGAAACGAGTGACCTTCATTTCGAGCGCATTTTTGCCCTTCAAGCCTATAGTAACGCTGAAGATCTCGTTCTTTTCGACAGCCGCGTCATCGTCCTCGAAATATGCGATATTCGAGGTCGCCTTAAGTGCCTCAAGAGCCGAAACAAGTTCGTTCATAGCATCGGTATCATCCGACTTATCCGAAGAATACGAGTACTTGCCGTCGGTATTCTTTACGTTTACGGTAATCGAGCCCGCAGAGGTCGTAAAGGTCAAATAATCGATCAGCTCGTAATTCGGAAGACAGAGCTCCTTCGGCATAAGCTCCGCGTACTCGGAAGAAAGAAGAGCTATCCATTCGTCGGACGAGCTGAGCTTGTAAACGAGCTTCGAGTTATCCGTATAAGCATAGATGCTTCCGTCCTCGGTCTGCGAGCCGATATACACGGTATATGTCTTTTCGGTCAGAACGCCGGTCTCGCCCTCGTCGGCATTATAGCGGATAACTATCTTTTTCGCATCGGAGAAGCCGTATTCTTCGGCAGACGCATCGAGTCCGACGCATTCCTCGAAATACATTCCCGTAACGAGACTTACGAGCGTATCGGCAACGCCCGTGTCAAGCGGACGCTCGGGCGGAATGCTTGACATATTGAGGCTTCCGTACTCGAAGTACCAATCGTATTTATCGGTATAATCTGCGGAATTACCCGAGGCATAGTATCTGAAGGTATGGTAATTGCCGCCGTTCATGTAATTCACGTCAATAAGCTTCCCCTCGGTAAGCGCGGGCGGGGTCTCGATCAGAACGAAATCAAAAATGCCGAGATCGAGGGACGATACGAGAGTTGAGGGAACCATATAAACGGTATCAGTCGCAGAGGCTTCGCAGAAATAATAGAGCGAATTGAAGCTGTTCATCATACCGATCAGGTATTCCTTTACCGAGGAATCCGAGTAGGTAAATTTCACTCTGTATGAGGGCGAAGCAAGTCCGTAATCGGAGAGTTGAGCTTCGGTTACACCCTCAAGCTTGTAGTTTGAAACAGCTTCATTAAAGGCGGTAACGATCTCGGCAAACGCCATGTTGTCAAGCGGAACTTCTCCGTCCTCGCTCCAATCCCATTCGGTAGACGAGTCATTGAGGGTAAAGGAGAGCTTATCTTCACCCTTAACGATCTCGAAACCGACAAGCTGCATGTGGTCGATCTCAGCAACGGTATAGGAAGGGAGCGGCTCGGTCGTTTCCTCACCGTCATCGCTCCACATGGGCGCGGCAAAAAACCAGACCGCCAGAAGCACGCCGAGGACGGCAAGCATTATAATAATATTCTTGAACTTTTTCATATTCTCTGTTATCTGCGGCGGCGGTAAACGGTGTAGCCGATACCTGCGGCAAGAAGTGCGCCGGGTACGACGAATATAAGGATCGAACCCCAGATATTTACGTCAACAGCAGTGGTGGTTACCATTGACTGCGACATCGAAATGCTCGCGATCTCGGGAAGAACCGA
>JAZSMP010000375.1:0-10161 GCA_045535915.1 Eubacteriales bacterium
CGGGCTTCGGATTCTTCTTTCTCGGCACGGGTGCTTTGCTTTCGTTTCTTATTTTGCTTTTGTCGGCTGATATACTTGCCCCGCTCCTCGTCTTCATTCCGTTCGGACTTTGCGCATTCTTCTGCCTGCGCCAATTCCGTCACGCCGCGCTGTGGTGCGTCGAGTCCTGGTACGTTTGTTTTATGGCGTATTTTTATTATGCTACGGGCATTTCTTGGAGTCCGCATATAATTTCTGTTTTGCGTCCGACGGGGCATGAAAATATTTGGAGTACGATACTGTCATTCGTTTTCTTCTTCATGCTTGTTTTCTTCATTGTCATGACCGTGCTGGCTTACCGTAAGGAAAAATTTCAGTTTTCAAAGAAAAAGCATATCACTTTGGCGGTCATTGCCGCACTTGCTCGCCCCGTAAAGTCGGTCGTTATGAACTTGCTGCTGGGATTTTGGCTGTATGTGATAGCAAACGGCGATTATCATTATTTCACGACCGTGATCTACATAAATTTCCGCATCCTCATCTTCGGACTCAATTTTCTTGTTGACCTCGCTTTCACCGCACTCTTTACCGCTTGCATCATACCGACGGTGTACTGGATAAGGGATGCGATAAGAAAAAGAAGACACGATCCTCCGAAGGCGGAATGAAAATCGCTTCAGGCGAATCTTAACTTGCGCACGGCGCAATATTAACTCGACGCAAGCCGATTTTATGCAAACTTTTCGTGAACAAATCGAAAAATAATTGGAATATTTGCGAAAAAGTCAAAAAAATTCCGCGATACCCCTTGACAAATGGGGGCAATTAATATTATAATATACGATGTCATTGTGTGTGAGCGTATTTGGCAGCATTATCTATCGTCGCTGCAAACCAAACGCTTCCGAATCATCAATCAAGGAGGTGCCACAAATGTTCAGAACCTAACAGCCCAAAAAGCGTCAGCGCAAGAAGGAGCATGGCTTCAGAAAGAGAATGAGAACCCGTGACGGCAGAGAAGTACTCAAGAGACGTCGCGCTAAAGGCAGAAAGCGCCTTACCTATTAATCTTTACTATTTCTTATCGCTATCGAAATAACCGGCGGGTGCCGACATTCTTACTGTCAGCTGCGCCGGTTATTTCGACGAAATCCCCACTTTTCAAATCACAAAATCATTAAACGGAAGCACAAGGACAATGAAAAACACTCCGATCAAAGAAAATCATCTTTATCAGAAGGCTTACCGTAAGGGCAAGAGTGCGGCGGGTAAATACGTCGCAGTCTACGTGCTTACCGACCGCCAGAACAACCGCTTCGTTAAAGCAGACCCTTGCCACCGACCGCTTAACCGCCTGGGACTTACCACGGGCAAAAAGATCGGCGGAGCCGTCGTCCGAAGCCGTGCGCGCAGACTGATGCGCGAGGCTTACAGACTCATCGAGGACGAGCAGAATCTCTGCTACGGCAACCTCGTCGTCATCGCCGCCCGCGCAAAAATCGCGGACGCAAAGATGCAGGAAGTCAAAAAGGATATGCTTTGGTGCTTAAAACGAGTAGGACTTATCGAAAAGTCCGCGCCGAAAGATGAAGTTCAATGAAATATCTGTGTATCGCTCTTATTAAGTTCTACAGAAAATACCTTTCAAAGCTGAAATCGCATCCCACCTGTCGGTTTACGCCGACATGCTCTGCCTATGCACTTGAGGCATATCAGAAACGCGGCTTTATAGTCGGAACCATACTGACGGTATGGCGCATCCTGCGCTGCAATCCGTTTTGCACGCCGGGATACGATCCCGTGCCCGAGCACGGCTTCCGAAACAGGGATACAGTTCCGAGAGGTATCAGTCTCTGTGACAATGACAATGACGACGGAGAGGATTCCGTCGATTAATACGAGAGGAAATTCCGCACCGTGCGGAAAGGTTAAAGAAAATGTTTGATACCATCCTCGGTTGGATAGGATCATTCCTTGGCTGGCTTGACTCTATCACAGGCAACTATGTATGGGCGCTCTTTATCTTCGCCATTATAGTTGAGATCCTTCTTCTCCCCTTTACCATCAAGCAACAGCAAAACTCAATTAGGCAGGCAAAACTCCGTCCGAAGGAAATGGCGATCCGCAATAAGTACAAGGGCCGCAATGACCGTGCAACACAGCTCAAGGTCTCCGAGGAGATCCAGGCTATGTATCAGAAGGAAAATTACAGCCCTTTTTCGGGATGTCTCCAGCTTCTGATCCAGATGCCCGTCATTCTCGTGCTCTATCAGGTCGTCATCAACCCCCTCCAGCACGTGCTCCACGTAAGCAAGGATGCCATCACCGTAATGCAGACCTACGCGACCGCGGCAGTAGAAGAGGGCGGACTCGGACTTGCAATTAACTCACAAAGAGGAAGCATCGAGCTGATCTCCAAGATCAAGGAGAATGGCATCGAATTCTTCCGCGGCGTTATTGAATACGCAAACAGTGTCGGTTCCACCAAGGGCTTTGCGGTCTCGGGTCAGGAGACCTACGACGCATTCGCCGCAGTTGCCGACAAAATGCCCGATTTCAATGTCCTTGGCCTCAACCTCGCCGAAACTCCTTCGTTCGGAAACCCCAGCTGGCTTCTGATCGTTCCGATCCTTACCTTCGTAGTTTATTTTGCTACGATGAAGCTCAACCGTAAGCTTTCCTATCAGCCCACCACCGGTGACGCTGCTCAGGACGCACAGGCAGGTTGCTCGAACAATACAATGGATATCATGATGCCTCTGATGAGCGTCTGGATCTCCACCATCGTACCTGCCGCTATCGGAGTTTACTGGATCTTCAAGAGCATTCTCGGTACGGTAAAGCAGTTCATCATGTCGAAGGCAATGCCCGTTCCCACCTTCACCGAGGAGGATTACAAGGCTGCCGAGAAGGAATACGGCGGAAAGCCGCAGAAAAAGAAGGCAAAGGGCACGGCAAACCCCGACGCCAGCAAGCACAACCCCAATTCTCTCTTCCATATGGACGATGAGGATTACGTCCCGCCCGTAAAGGATGAGGAAACGCTTCCCGAGATCAAGACCGACGACAGCGCCGCGATCTCGAAGGCTCCCCTCAAGGACGACCGCAAGCACGACAAAAACGAAAAGTAATAATATTTAAGAGGAAATAATCGTGAAGAAAGAAGTAACCGTAAAGGCAAAATCGGTCGAAGAAGCACTCGCACTCGCCGCTCTGCAGCTCGGCGCACCCGAGAGCGAGATCAAGTACACCGTAGTTGCCGAGGCAAAGCGCGGATTCCTCGGAATCGGTTCGACCGATGCTGAGATCAACGCGTACTATATTCCCCGCGGAGAGCAGGCTGCGATCGATTTCATCAATACCGTTATCGCAGATATGCAGCTCACCGCAGACGTCGACGTCCGCGACGGCAAGGACGGCGAGCTCATCATCGATATTTCGGGCGAGGGCTCGGGTATCCTTATCGGACACCACGGCGACACCCTCGACGCACTCCAGTATCTCCTCAACCTCGCCGCTAACCGCCGCGAGGAAGGCGAGAAGAGAGATTACCTCAAGGTCACCCTTGATATCGAGGGATACCGCGCAAAGAGAGAGGAAACTCTCCGCGCGCTTGCAAGAAAGCAGGCTGACAAGGTTCTCAAGTATAAGAGAAGCGTAATGCTTGAGCCCATGAACCCCTACGAGAGACGTATCATCCACTCTGAGGTTCAGACCATCAAGGGCGTAAGCACCAACTCCATCGGCAGCGAAAACAACCGCAAGATCGTTATCTACCCCAATACCTTTGCTGAATAACAAACAGCCGCCGATAATTCGGCGGCTGTTTGTTAAGTGCAGAGTGCAGAATGCAGAGTGCAGAGTTAAGGAGAATTTCCTCACCAAGGCTCGGAAATTTTCATTTTATTAAAAATACTTTTCGAGCAACGCGAGAAAAGCTACCATAACTCTGCACTCTGCATTCTGCATTCTGCACTCAAAAAATATCACGAGGTATAAATCATGTCCTTTGCAACAGATTTTAGCACGATCGCCGCAATATCGACCCCCCAGGGCAAGGGCGGTGTGGCGCTCGTTCGCATATCGGGTCCCGAGGCAAACACTGTCGGAGACCGCATATTCAAGAGAATAAACAGCAAAAGCGTGTCGGAGTCGCCCGCAAGAGTGGCTCTTTTCGGTGAGATCGTTGATCCGAGCGACGGCACACGTATCGACACGGGACTTTGCACCCGTTTTGCCGCTCCGAACTCGTTCACGGGTGAGGACACGGTCGAGATCTGCTGTCACGGCGGAATCCTCGTCACCCGCGCAGTCCTCGGAGCCGCCCTCGCGGCGGGAGCGAGACGTGCTGAGGCGGGCGAATTCACACGCCGTGCCTTCGCCGCAGGTAAAATCTCGCTCAATGAGGCGGAAGCGCTCGGTATGCTCCTCGACGCGGGCACCGAGGCACAGCTAAAACTCTCGCGCGGAGGCATGAGCGGTGCGCTTTCGACAGCGTGCGACTCCCTGCGCCGCGAGATCACGACTCTGCTTGAAGACATCTACGCCCGCGTCGATTTTCCCGAGGAAGACCTCGGTTCGATCTCGGATGGCGAGGTGCTTCTGCGTCTTTCCGCGCTGATCGCGTCTGCAAAAAAGCTCGCGGCTACCTATTCGACGGGACGCGCGGTTGCCGAGGGTATCCCCACCGTCATCTGCGGACGCACGAACGCGGGTAAGAGCACGCTTTATAACCTGCTTGTCGGCTCGGACGAGGCTATCGTCACCGATATCGAGGGCACGACCCGCGATATCCTGACCGCAACCGTCTCCTTCGGCGGCGCGACCTTGCTCCTTTCCGATACAGCAGGTCTGCGCGAGACAGCCGAGGAGGTCGAACGCATCGGTATCAAACGCGCCGAGGAAAGGATCGACTCGGCAGAGCTCGTCCTTTTCCTTATCGACTCCTCGCGCACGCCATCCGAGGACGATATTTCGCTTGCCGAAAAACTGACCTCGCATAACGGACGTGTCATAGCGGTGCTTACAAAGTCCGATCTCGAACGCAACGCCGAAGCCGAGGCACTTGCGGGAAAGTTTGATCTTAGCGTCACACTTTCTGTCAAAAGCGGCGAGGGTTGTGACGAACTCGAAAACACGGTCAACCGCCTCTTTATTGACGGCGAGCTCGACACCGAGCGAGATGCCGTTATCTCGTCGGCACGCCAGCACGACGCACTTCTGCGCACGATCGAAGCACTCGGCGAAGCACTTTCGTCACTTACCGAAGGCTTTCCGCCCGACGTTGCGGGCGTTTGCCTTGAGGACGCCGCCGCGCGCCTCTGCGAGCTTGACGGACGCGGACACGGAGCGGTCGGCGCGGATATCGCCGATGGAATATTTTCGCGCTTCTGCGTGGGAAAGTAAACCGATTCGCATTCTACGATAATATGAAAAATCCGCCCGAATTATCGGGCGGATTTCCGTTTATTCAAATCTGATGTAAAACTCGAGTTCTGCGATCTTCGAGCCTTGGCTGTTGAAGTGCATATACTGCTTTCCGTTTGCATGGAACATTGATTCCGATTCCATCTTGGTGTCAACGTAAGCAACGCCGAGGTATTCGCCCGTGGTGATATCGTAGATCTGAATGATGTTTTCGTTTTTGCCTGCGTTCGGGCTGAGGGGGACGTAAGCGTATTTGTCATCGGCATCCATACCCTGACCAACGTAACCCGTCGAGTCTGCAAGAGGGGAGGAGCGGATCGGATTGAAATCCGTATCGGTAATGACAAGTCCGCTCGGTGTGCCGTAGGCGAGGAAGGCGTATTGCGAAGCGCCGTCAACGTATCCCGCGCCCCAGGTGCCGAATGTCAGCCTTTGCTGATTCAGAAGCGTTAGTGTTTCTGCGTCGATCAGCGAGACGTATTCGTTGAGCATATTTACAACGATGAGCTGTTTCTTTTCGGGATCGTATGTGATGTCGTTTGCGTGGTCGAGCGGGAAGGTCTCGCTTGTGGCAACCACCTCCCAGGTCGCCATATCGATCTTGATGATCTTGTCAACTTCGGCGGGACCCGATCCGTCCTTCATGGCAACGTATGCGTATTTGCCGTCGGTTGCCGAGCCCTGAGACACGCGGAAATTTTCTATTCCCGAATATTGAAAGACCAATTTGAAGTCGGCGCAGAGTGTCTTGCCCTCGCGAAGGGCCTGACCGATATCAAAGTCTTCTGCCTTGAATTCCTGCTTCTTCTCAAAGCCGATCGGAAGCGAAATTTTGCCGTCGGCGGTATTTTCGGGGATGAGAGTGTCGAAGAAATAGTAGAGAGCTTCGTTGCAGGCGGCGGGTGATGAGCCGACGATGACGACCTTGCAGTCGGTGATGCGGATGAGATAGCCATCGAAATCAAGATCCTCTATAGCCTGAATGGATTCCTTGCGGTTAGTCGAGAAGAGAAGGATCTCGTGCGCACCTTCCTCGAGCGGGTTGAGGGGACCGTACCAGTCATCCTTTAATTTGATATCTTCGCTGACGGTGTTTTTGATCTTTTGATTTACCGCCTTTGCGGTGTCGAGGTAATATCCCGTTGCATCCTCGGAGCGGACGAGACTGAAATCGCTCTTGCCGTCCTCAACCAGAATGAGGAATTCGGGCGCGGACTCTTCGGTGCTCTCGGGCGCAGGAGGTTCGGTCGTTATAATTTCGGGTTCTTCCTCATTGCAAGCCGCAAAAAGGAAAAGAAGCGAGACAATAAGCAGAAAAATTGCCGTAATTCGTGTAATTTTCATTGACATTGACCTTTCTGACAGTTGTATAAATATTATAGCGTAAAATGGGGAGTTTGTCAATAAGCGGTAGCTTTTTACGGATATGAAAAACACCGAAAATAACGGCTTAATCTATCAACTAATACAAAACAGACATAAGTGTGTGCAAAATTGTCTGTTTACAATTACAAATTTTTGTGTTATAATATATACAAATCATTTAAGACCACGGAGGACTTGCGATCCTTATGGAACTGAAAAATAAACTCAAAGAACTGCGTGTTGCTCATAATATGACGCAGGAAACCGTTGCGGAACATCTTGGTGTTTCATCGCAGACTGTCTCAAAATGGGAACGCGGTCTGTTGTGTCCCGATATAAATCTTCTGCCGAAGATCGCATTGCTTTTCAAATGTTCCATAGACTTTTTGTTTGATATGGAATTGGCGTGGGGATTGGAACACAGGCAGGAGTTCGAAGCTGAAATCCGCGAGCTTCATTCGAAAAAAGATTGGGAAGGTGTATATCGAGCCTGGATACGCGAAATTGAGCTAAACCCCGATACGTACAAGAACTATTCCGATGTTATGCTGCACGTGTACCGAAAGAAGCTGTATGATAAAGATCATGTGGAAAAAATGCTTTCTCTTGCAGACCATGCTGAAAAATGCTGTACAAACGACGATACCAGAAATGAAATATACCGTGTTATGCTTCAGATTTGTTCCGAATCCGGCGACAAAACAATAAAGGAAAAAGGAAAATATTATTATAATAAGCTGCCTCTGCTACGACACAGCCGCGAAGTCTATTCAAAGCTGATTCTTGAGGATGAAGAGTACCGCAACCAACTTCTTAAAAATATTATTTATCTGACAGATCTTACCGAATGTTCGGTGCGCCAACTTATTACATCCGATATGCCGCAGGAAGAAAGACTGTTTTATTATCAAAAAGCAGCAAAACTGTATGAAACTGTTTTGGATGGCAAATATGGGGGATTCTACGATTCTCCATTACTGTTCAACTACTGCGAAATCGCTGTCATTTATGCTAAGCTGGGAAAACTTGATATGGCATCGGAATATATTAAACGCATATTCGAAGTGCTGAAGAGGCATATGACAGATTTTCCGGAAGAGAAAAAATCGGTTCTTCTTTATTCCTCAAGCTTGCGTAATGCCCCTTCAGGCGAAGAATTATGTAAAAAGATATTACAAAACATGATGAAAATTCCCGAGCTTGAACAATTCAGAGGGGATATTTCTGAAATGAAAAACAAATACGAGATCTATATGGCTCAAAAGGAAGAAAGAAAATGAAAAAATATTTGATTATTGCCGTTCTGTTTCTTACTGTATTTTTGTTTTGTTCGTGCGAAAGTGCGCCGCTGCCCCAAACAGACCCGGAAACACAGGATACGGAGAATTCTGCGGAAATAACTACCGAAGTTGCCCCCGATCCGTTTATGAATATCCGCAATAGCGGAGAAAAGTGGCTGACCTACGGTCTTTCTGCATATGAAAAAGGAAAAAAGGTCGATAATCTTAAAGATTTTTTCTCCGACAGCGCAAATCAGACGTATTTGACGCTGTATGACCATATGTTTACCTTTGACAAAAAGAAAAGTGTTCCTGTTGCGGAAGCGGTGTTTGCCTTTATATGTGATGAATACGGAGTTGATGCGCTTGTTGATATTGATAAAAGATGCGAATACAAAACCGCATATCTGCAATCGCTCGGTTTGGATACTCAATACGTTCAATCCGAGGAGATTGAGAAATTCTTCATATCAATGGATTTTTCCTCGAATTCAACCTATAAATATATTATTTCCTTCGGTAAAGTGACCTATTATTTCAAGGATTTTACTGCGGGCAGTCCTACGCAATATCACGGATTTATGTATTACAGCACCACGGGGCTCTTTGACATGATTGAGTATATGAAAGCTAACAATTTGAGCGATGGACTTGACACTGAGCGGAAGTTTGATTACTATATGACATTTGACGGAAGCGGTTATTCAATCACTATGCTTTCAAATGGTAAAATGTATATTAATGATTCCTATTCCGCACTTCATGAAGCTGTACATGCAATGGGAATTAATAACGTTGATAATATTTGGCTGACTGAAGGAATTTGCAATTATTTCGGCAAAACGCTTGGTTTCAACTCTCAGATTGCCCTGTCTTATATTCAGATATTGACTATGGCAAAGCAGGGATATTTTGATGATCGCGCAAACGCGGGAGATAAACAAGCGATCCTTTACAAAAAAGTGTATGAAGATTATACTGCATGCGGCGGAACATTGGATTCGGTTGATACCTTTGATTTTCGTATTTATGCCGATGTAGCCGCAAGAGCCGAGTTGGATTCCAATGAATACACAAGCCTCGGAGAAGCGTATAAAATTGCAAACAAAAAGGAATGCAATTCTGTAGGAGAGGAAATATCCTATGACCAAGCGACCTCTCTCATTCTTTATCTTGAAGATACTTACGGAATCCAAAATCTGCTTGAAGCATATCGTACACAGAATATTGAATCTGTTTTCGGGAAGGACTATGAATCCTTGAAATCGGATTGGCTGGAGTATTTGTATAAGTAAACTTAAATTAAAAGATTCCTTGAGTAACTGCTTGGCTACTCAAGGAATCGTTCTTTTGCTGCTTACGCGAGTCAAATGCAAATTGTTTATGATTCGGGTTTTTCCTTGGAAAACGGCGGTGTTAAACCGCCGAGACAGAGTCGCGGATTGCCGAAGGCAAGTGCTTTTATCTTGTCCGGTTGAACGAAGCCGTGCGCACAGATTCCCTCCCCGGTTTACGGGGAGGGTGCAGGGTGGGGTCCATAATTGAAATATGCAAAAATTATTGGATATCGTCCCTCGGCTTGTGTGGGCGTGAAAATTTGGTATGGAACTACAGAAAAAAGCAAGACTTTTCAGCCTTGCTTCAATTTGTTTTCAATTGTGATGCAGGAAGCAGTCAGCATTCTGCGTATTCTTCCGCAAAGGTTCCTGTAATTTTTGAATGTTGCTTCATCAATGTCGCCTGATGCAAAGATCAACTTGTGCCAACTTTCGGTTTCCATACATTCTTTTCGTGCAATTTCGAATTTTGAATGCATATCGGCAAGACTTTGCGGATATTGCGCTTCGGATATGTTGGCAAATACGCTTGAAGATGATTTCTTGATTTGGTAAGAAACGTTTGAATCGATTTTTGTGTTTCGGCAAAGTGCAGCAATCTCACAAGCCAGCTTTTCGGAATAAAAATATAAAGGATTTTTAGCCATAACAAAATCTCCTTCCCGCATCTTAATCACGCCGTAGGCGTGTATGGAATCCGCAATTCTGTTGCGGTATGGAATTGCGACGCAGTCGCGTATGGAATCAATACGTAGTATTGTATGGAATCAAGC
>JAZSMP010000224.1:0-4857 GCA_045535915.1 Eubacteriales bacterium
ATTCTTGTTCTCTCGGGAGTTACCGCGCGCGAGGATATCGGAAACTTCCCCTACAGACCCAAATATATTTTCAATGGAATAGGCGATATTCTGGAGGCGGCGAATGACTGATAAGCTCGGCATCAAATACGCCGCCGCGGCACTTCTCATCCTGCTCGCGGCAACGGTGCTGACTTCTTGTAATATCTTTGGCTTCGGCGGCGAGACGATCATTCTGACCGATCCCGTAAGCGAGGAGATCCCCGCGCCCGAAACCGACCCCGAAACAGAGCCCTCCATCCCTCCCGAAACCACCTCGGAAGTCACCGCAGCATTACCCGAAACCACCGAGGAAGCAACAACCGAAGAGCATACGACAGAGCCCGAGCCCGAAACGACTCCCGAGCCCGAGGTGACCGAGACTCCCTGGAACCTCGTTCTCGTCAACCCATGGCATCCGCTCCCCGAGGACTACACCTTCGAGCTCACCACGGTGACGGGCAAATATCAGGTAGACTCGCGCTGTGCCGATGCACTCAAGCAGATGCTTGCCGACTGCAAGGCGGCGGGACACACGCCCTATATCTGCTCGGCTTATCGCACATGGGACGATCAGGTCTACCTCTTTGACAAAAAAGTAAATTCCTTCATCGGGAAGGGTTATTCCGAGGAAGAAGCGAAAGTTCTTGCGGCAAAGGAAACTGCTGTCCCCGGAACGAGCGAGCATCAGCTCGGTCTCGCCGCGGATATCCTCTGCACCTCGCGCCCATGGCTCGACGAGGGCCAGGCGCAGACAGAAACTCAGAAATGGCTCATGGCAAACTGCCACAAATACGGCTTTATCCTCCGCTATCCCAAGGGTACGACTCCCATCACGGGCATCATTTACGAGCCCTGGCATTACCGCTACGTCGGCATCGAGATCGCAACCGAGATCATGACGCGCGGAATCACTTTTGAAGAATATCTTGGAAAGATCGGCGCACCCGAGACCGCCGTTGAGACAGATTAAATGAATAACAGACAGAAAAAATTCGCAATGAGAATGGCAGTGCTCGCGCTCTGCCTTCTCGTCTTTTCGTCCGCTCTCTCATCCTGCGGTTATTTCACCGAACAATTCCTCTCGGGACTCGAATATGACGGCGGATACGATCCCGATGATTATCTCTATGACGAAAGCGGCACCGACCGCCCGGACGACACCACGGGAAAATACACGTTGACCACAGATATTCCCTCCGCACAAACTACAAAAGCTCCGTCGACGACCAAAGCTCCCGAGACCGCGGCAATACCCGAAACCACTCGTGCTCCCGAAACTACTGTTCCCGAAACTACCGATAACATCCCCGATGAGTTTCAGAACCACGTCTTTCTCAATATGAAGGACAGCGGAAGATGCCCGGAGCTTGTCGGAGACGTTCTCGTCACCGTCATTCTTGTGACAGATTCGGAGTCGTCATGGAATATTGATGACACGACCGCGCTCAAAAAGTCGCTTTACGAGCAGGAGCTTATGCTTGAAAAAGAAGCCGCCAAATACGGCAAAAAGCTCGATATAACCTTCTCCTACATCAAGGCAAGCTACTCGGGCAAGATAAATTCAGGCGACGAACCCGAGCCCTGGCAGGAGGCCGTTTGCATCAATGCGGGATTTTCGGGTCTGAACAAGGCTCAGACCGAGCTTGACAATTCGAACGATGCCGATTCAAATCCCGTCGCATTCCTTCTCAACAAAGCGGGCAGAGCCTACGCCAACTGGTCCACATCTACAAACCACACCGAGAGAATGACGGTATTTTCATCCGATCTCACATCCTTCAGCCATGAGATCTGCCATCTCTACGGCGCGCAGGATTATTATTATCCTGCCGAGGTCAAGGAAAATGCGGAAAAGCTCATACCCGAGAGTATTATGAACAGCGGAGAGCAGATCGACTCTTTCACGGCATTCTGCATCGGTTGGGACGATGAGATCGACAAAAATGCATATGATTTTCTCGCCGCAACCGCGCATATAACCGAAGAATATCTGGATGCCGAGAACGAAAAACAGCAGACCACCGGTAACGTCACGAATTTCAAGCTCTCATACGGCACGTACACCGGCTACCTCGACCGCGGTGTTCCGAACGGTCAGGGTTCTATCCAATATGACAACGGCAACAGCTACGAAGGCGGTTTTCTGAACGGTCTTCAGCACGGACGCGGCGTCTTCTGCTGGGCGGACGGTTCCGTTTACGACGGCGACTGGGTGAGCGGCGACAAGACCGGCAAGGGAACTATGACCTGGACGGACGGTGCTGCCTACACCGGCGACTGGGTAAATAACGAGCGTACCGGCAAGGGCATCCTTATCTGGGCAAGCGGCGACAAATACGAGGGGAACTTCGTAAACGGCACACGCACGGGTAAGGGTAAGTATACATGGACCAACGGCACTGTCTATGAGGGCGACTTTGTTGAGAACAGCCGCGAAGGTCAGGGCACTTACATCACATCCGAAGGCTACATCTATACCGGCGCATGGAAAAATAACAATTATAACGGCTACGGCAAGGCAACATATACAGACGGCAGTACATACGAAGGCTATTTTGCGGACGGCAACCGCCAAGGTCAGGGCACGTATATATATGCCGCCGGCCACAAATACGTCGGCACGTGGGAAAACGGCAACCGCACAGGCTACGGAACAATGACCTGGTCCGACGGCTCCTCCTATGATGGCTACTGGCAGAACAACAAACGCCACGGACAGGGAAAATATATAAATCAGTATGGCACAGTCTTCGAAGGCCAGTGGTATAACGATCAATTTCAGTCATAAAATTCAAAACCCGCCCATTGGGCGGGTTCAGATTAATGACAAACCCCTATTCTAAAAAACGATATGTCAAAGTGCACAAAAAAGACAACTATCTGTGTTCGCACTGGCAAAACGGGGTGCAGGGGCGAAGCCCCTGCAAGAAAAAACGTTGTCATCCTGAGGCGCGTCCGCAGACCGCTTGGCGCCGAAGGATCTCGTGCCGCCCCAATTTACAAGGGCGGCGCGGTGCCTGTACGGAGTGGTTTGATGTGCATAATCGTAAAATTATAGTCAAACGTAGTTGTATGCACATTCAAAAGGCATAATAATACAAAATCACTGTGTAATTTTGATACTACACAGTGATTTTCCATATGCATATACATTTAGTTGGGTCGGTGCTGTGCAGACCACTTCGCCAGCACCGCGACGCCCGAGGAACAACTCGGTCGTCACGATGATCCACTGTTTGCCTTCGGCAAACTATAGGTGCGTTGCAAAGCAACACACCTACCGGGCGCAAGCGGTCTGCGGACGCGCCCTCAGGATGACATCGTCTTTCTTGGAGGGGGCTGCCGCCCCCTTCACCCCTGCATTACGAGTGCTAACATAGCGTTCTGCTTTTTGTGCATTTTGCTATATGCTATTTTGTCGTAAGTTTGTCAGCAGCCTGAGAGTGCAGAGGGCAGATACCCTCTGCCCTCTGCCCATTAAAATATTGTATGATAATATCTGTTATTGATCTTGATTCCTCTGTTAGTGTATTCGGGGAGCATAGCTTTGAAGCGCTGAATGTCCTCCGAGAGGTCGGCGGGGTAGTTTTCGATGTCTTCCTTGATGATGCGGCGGTGCTTGCCGCAGACGACGTGGAGCTTGAATGTGGTTGAAACAATATATCGGTGTTTTCCTCTTTGTGCCTGGAAGCTCGGCGTGAACTCGATCTCCTTGATAATATCCCAGGGGCAGATCTGTTCACCGAGGATGATACCGTAGCTTGTCATACATCCGAGGGTGATATCGTTATCTTCCTTGAATTTTTTATATTCCCGGACAAGCTCGTTGTGCTCCTCATCGGTCATTGCAGATATCAGCTTTGCCTGAAAAAGTTTGTCAGAAATAGTTTTGTATATCACGTAAATAAGAACTCCGAGAAGTCCGGCACTGATCAACGCCATAATGTACAATTTTCCGCCCGCGCTGAGAAAACCGCAAAGGCACAAGGTCATCAGAAGGCTGTAAACGGTGAGCGGTATTAAGGTCGGTACCAAGCTTCCGAACAGTTTGAAGCCAAACGGCGAATATTTGATTCTTTCAAAATTGATCTTCATTTTTTGTTCTCCTAATCATATGACTGTATTATACCATAAAACGAATTAAATGTCAATAGGTTTTGAAAATAAATCGCAACATATTGAAAATCTTGCAATAATATGTTATAATACAATAAATAACGCAACTTATCCGGGGGAAACTATGTCAAACAAAAAGCAATTGGTATTTATAATGACCGACACTCAGCGTTGGGATATGGTAAACTGCTACCGCGAGACGGGTCTTGCGACCCCTTGCCTTGATGCTCTCGCGGCGGACGGCGTTCGTTTTGAGCGCGCATACACCACTCAGCCCGTCTGCGGACCCGCGCGTGCAGGTCTTTTCACCGGTACTTATCCCTCGTGGAACGGTTCGTGGGCGAACGGTATGGCTCTCGGCGACAACGTGAAAACGATCGGTCAGCGTCTTTCCGACAACGGCATCCGCTGCGCTTACATAGGCAAATGGCACCTCGACGGCACCGATTACTTCGGAAACGGTATCTGTCCCGAAGGTTGGGAAGAGGAGTATTGGTACGATATGCGCCGTTATCTCGATGAGCTTTCCGAGGACGAGCGTATTAAGTCCCGTTCAAGAAAGACAATGAATTTTGAAAACCTCCCCGATGATTTCACGTACGGCTCGCGCGTACTGAAGCGTGCACTCGATTTTATGGAAAAGTATAAGGATGAGGATTACTTCCTCGTCGTTTCCTTCGATGAGCCGCACGGACCGCACCTCTGTCCCGAACCCTATGC
>JAZSMP010000295.1:0-2423 GCA_045535915.1 Eubacteriales bacterium
GAGGCTATGACGGCGGTTTGCTCGGTCGGTCTCGATATGATCGCTATTCCCGGTGACACTCCCGCGGCGACCATCTGCGGCATCATCGCGGACGAGATCTCGATCGGCGTTGCAAACACCAAGACTACGGCGGTCAGAGTCATTCCCGCGGTCGGCAAGAAGGTCGGCGACGAGGTCGTATTCGGCGGTCTGCTCGGAAGCGCGCCCATTATGCCCGTCAATACTTATTCTCCCGCTAAATTTATCGCGCGCGGTGGACGTATTCCCGCGCCGATCCACAGTCTTAAGAACTGATGATAATAGATTTCCACACGCACGCATTCCCCGAAAAGATCGCATCTCGCACGATAGAGGCACTCATAGCCAACGTTGCTCGGATCAGCGATTATCCTATGCGAAACCATACAGACGGTACCGCGCGCGGTCTGCTCGATATCGAAAAGAGAGCGGGAGTTGATCTCGCGGTCGTCCTGCCGATCGTGACGAATCCGAAGCAGACCGAGACCGTCAACCGCGTTGCCCGTGAGACAAACGCGGCAAACTGCGGACTTTATTCCTTCGGTTCGCTCCATCCCGCCGACCCCGAAGCGATCGCATGGGTGGACAGGCTTGCGGAGGAAGGCTTCAAGGGCATCAAGCTTCATCCCGAATTTCAGGGAGTATATGCCGATTCGGATGAGGTGATGGAAATATACCGCCGCGCCGCAAAACACGGTATGACAGTAGTTCTCCATGCGGGTCGTGATATCGGATATCCACCACCCGTGAAGACCACGCCCGATATGCTTCTGCGGATCGTCGATAAGATTCCCGATCTGAGGCTCGTCTCCGCCCATCTCGGTGGCTGGATGATGTGGGAGGAGGTCGCGGCGAAGCTTTGCGGCACTCCGATATATTTTGACACCGCGTTCATTGCAGATTTTATCGAGAAGTCTTTGGCACGCGATATTATCGTCAGCCACGGGGCGGATAAGATCCTTTTCGGCAGCGATTGCCCCTGGGAGGACCCCGCGCATACGCTTGAATTTTTGAATTCCTTGGATATTGCCCCGAATGATCTGAAAAAAATATGCGGCGAAAACGCCGCAGGATTGCTTGGTATTGAAAAATGACAGAAAGAAAGCTTTACGAAAATATAACCACGGGCGAGGAGCGCGCGCTTTACGGCTTGCGCCACGCCGACGTTGTTGCCTGCAATTTTGAAGGCGAGGAGGACGGCGAATCCGCGCTTAAAGAATGTATTGACATCAACGTACGCAATTGCAACTTCCGTCTGCGCTATCCCTTCTGGCATTGTACGGATTTTACTGTCCGCGATTCGAAGCTTGACCGTGGCGTGCGCGCGCCTATCTGGTACGCGAAGAACGGAAGCTTCGAGGATTGCGAGATCCTTGACGTCAAGGCTCTGCGCGAATGTGAGAATATGAGCTTACGCAAATGCACCGCGATCTCCACCGAATTCGGCTGGAGATGCCGAGGCGTACATATAGAGGAATCCGAGGTCGCGAGCGAGTATTTCCTCTTCGAGAGCCGCGATATCAAGCTCGATAATTTCACCCTCAACGGAAAATATTCTTTCCAGTATACCGAGAACGTTGAGATCTCAAATTCGACTCTCAACACGAAGGACGCTTTCTGGCACGCGAAGAACGTCACCGTCCGCGACAGCACCGTCAAGGGCGAGTACCTTGCGTGGTATTCGGAAAACGTCACCTTTATCAACTGCCATATCGTCGGCACACAGCCGCTCTGCTACTGCAAGGGGCTGAGGCTGATCAACTGCACGACAGAGGGCTGTGACCTCTCCTTCGAATATTCCGAGGTCGATGCAACAGTCAAGGGCAATATCGTTTCGGTCAAAAACCCGCTTTCCGGCAAGATCGTCGCCGACTCCATCGGCGAGATCGTCAAAGAGGGAAGCGTGAGGGAATGTGATTGTGAGATCGTTGTAAATCAATAACAGGAGAATGTTCTTATGCTTTTTGCTTTATATGTTATGGTATCCATCCCGGAAGCAAAGATTGAAAATGTATTTACCCCACCGATAATATTAGGCGTCTTTGATTCAAGAGAAAGCGCAAAAAACGCATGGAAGCAGAGAGGCGCCGAGTTTAAGGATATTAAAGCCAAAACGCTTCATACTTATTATGAGACTTTGGAGACAGAGGACGAAATTCTGCCCGAGAGCGTGTATCTGTGGGCTACTTACAAGACCTATCATCTTACTCTCGAAGAAAAACCCGAGTTGGCATTTATTCCGTATCATCAAGGCTTTATGGATTCTTATGAAAAATACGTAAAACAAAAAGAATGGCTGGATAGTATGCCAACAACGCCTTGGAGAGAAATTTGTGAGAGTTCGGGCTTTACTTTTTATGCCTCGAATGACAATATTATCGAAAAATTCGAGATGAACAAATTGG
>JAZSMP010000199.1:0-4722 GCA_045535915.1 Eubacteriales bacterium
TCGATGGGCTCAGTTACCATTTTAGGTCCGCCTCGGTGCTGGCTGAGACCGTCTACAAGCGCGGTGTTATGCCCGTAAGCGGATAGGGCGTATGTTCTCGCGTCGGAGATCTCGTACTGTCCGCCGCCGTCGTCGTATATAAGCTCCTCGCTTCCCTTGAATATATTAATGTTGAGCTTGTCCTGGTGAACGTGCGCCATACCGAGAGGTCCAACGTCAAAGCAAAGATAAGCGGCGTTCTCGCTCCAGTCGGAACGCATTACCGCAAATCCCGCGTAGGGAAGATATGCGGACGCAGTTTCACCCTTGGGCGGTTCGCCCTCGGCACGTTTTGAGTTTACAAAACGGTATTCGGGTTTATTTCCAAGGAGCTTTTCGGCGCGTCCTGTGTAAACGCCGGTCCTGATAGTGTACGTATCGTTTGTTCGGGGTTGCGTGAAGGCGGGAGTTGACAGCAGAATAGCGGCGTTTATTGTTTTTCGCATAAGCTCAACGAAACCGCTCGGTATCTCATCGGCAGCACCGAGACTTAACGCTAAATTGTAAAAGTTTGCAGCGCAGTCCAATACCACACTTTGATAGTCGGGAGAAAGCTCGTTGTGCATACCGTCGGGAAGTATCTGCCCCTCAAGCTCGGTGAGCAGACGTTCTGCCGCAAGCTTTCTGTTGATTTCGGAATCCGAAAGTTCCGTAAAGAGCGATGAGAAGGTATATACTCCGTTTGCTTCCATCATCAGCCAGTTTTTGCCCGTGGGATGCTCTGCAAGATGCACGGATTGACGGCGCATGGACGCGATCATCAGCAGAACCGTGGCGTCGGCGAGTGAAGGCGATCTTCTGAATCCGTCGTATGATACCGGCCAGGTTCCGAGCAGTCTGATCCCGCATTCGATGGTTCTCCAGGCACTTCCGGGAGCGTTCCATTTTTCGGGAATATCCGTTTGAGCGATCCATTTAAGAAGCTGGGTGCTGAACGCTTGGGCGTACCTTTCGTCTCCGGTACCGTTATAAGCTCTCGCCATATTGCACCAATCGCCGTGACGGTTGAACTGCCACAGCCATTCGTGATTGAGCGGACCTTCAAACTCGGTGGGGTTAAACAGAAAGTCTATCTCTCCGCCGGGAAACGCCCAATCCACGTTGACCACGCGGGCAACACCGTTTATGCATTTTTCAGCCGCATCAACGCTGTACGGACCCTTACCCGAAAGCTCGGGAACGCTGAAATCAGGCTTTTCGCGGAAGTGCTTTGCGCAAGCCTCGACTGCGGCGGAGTAATCGTTGTTTTCTATAGCTTCGCAGAACTCCTTACCGATCATTTCGGGGATGATGACATCAAAAAGT
Organism: Eubacteriales bacterium; assembly: GCA_045535915.1. Taxonomy (GTDB): domain Bacteria; phylum Bacillota; class Clostridia; order Oscillospirales; family CAG-272; genus CAG-390. Next base: position 1,345 of record JAZSMP010000199.1, read on the forward strand.
TCTTCAAGATGCTCCGCGTATTTGAGAGCGGTCTCATTGTTTGCAGAAACGGTGGAAACGATATTTAAAAACTGTTCTCTTCTCTCCAAAGTTAAAAGTCCTTTCCATGTACAAAATAGGCGAAAAAATAGCTTACCAACTTTATTATAGCATTTTTGTTTTGATTTTGCAATACGTTATATAAATTTAATAATTTTGAAGACACCCCGCGTGATTCACGCGGGGTGTCGATTCATATGCACGAGGGTTTTGCAGATGGTATGGTAACCCACGGGCGTGTATGGAGGTTGCACTTGACCGCTATCTTCCGGGTGCTACGCCATGCTTGCAAACGAGCCCTATGTAATTATCATTAAATATAGCTATTCTTTGCCGTTTTTCTGTATTTGTTTACCGCTTCGGTGTATTCGGCTTCAGATAGAACGAATCTGCTATCCATAACTTCTATGCATTTTTTCTTTGCAAGTTTATTATATATTTTTTCGTAGTTGCGAATGTTAAAACTTTTAGGAAATAATTTTTCTGTTTCATTTAGAAGTATAAATACGCCATTCAAAAATTTGATCAATCCACACTTTTGCAACTTTTCCAATGACGTGTTCAATTCGTCAAAAATAAGAATGATTCGCTCATAAAAATCAATCATTCCAATCCATTTAACAATGTCAATTTGGTTGTTCTGATATATTACCGATAAAACAAGCGCGTCAATGTCATTGAACGTAGTTTCCATATCAATTACCGCCTTTCTTTTTTATTATACCACAATTATATAAACATTTCAAGCGTTTCGCCGGTTCGAATCTGTCGTAGGACCCGAAAAGTCCGAAAATCTTCACTTTTTCGCGTCCCAATCACGCCGAAGGCGTGTATGAAATCAAGGCGAAGCCTTGCATGGAATTCGCAATTTGTTGCGGTATGGAATCATCACGAAGTGATGTATGGCATCAATCCGAAGGAATATGCACGTAGGTTTTGCAAAAGGTAGACTTCTCGCTTGGCAATGACGGAAATTGCACTTAAAAGCTATCTTACGATGCACAATGCCGCATTTCTTAAGATTTCCTTAAGATTTTCCGCCGCGACCTAAATCATATTGACATATTCTTCCGTTTTATGATATAATACGATTGATAAAATCGAAAATGGAGGCTATTATGACGCTTTGGACACCTACGCATATACGCACGTTGCTGCCAAGCATAATCGGAATGATCTTGATCGCAGCGGTGCTGAGGCTGACCTTGGGTAAGAAAAGCATAAAGATCAGAAGGATCCCCTTTCAAATTCTGGCATGCATATTCGTGGTTCTGGAGATCGGCAAGCAGGCACTATCCCTGAAACAGGGCTACGACTTGTACCATCTGCCATTTCACTTTTGCTCTATGCTGATCTTCCTGCCGTTCATTATGGCATTTTACCACGGCAAATATGAGAAAACTGTGAGTTGCATTACCACAGCTGTGGCATCCGCCACCTTCCTTTTGACCGCGATTTACCCTAATCTTATATATTCCGAGCAGAATATTCAGGAATTCACCACCAACTTCTTCAGCTTCCACACGGTCATCTTCCACAACCTGATAATGCTGCTGTTTCTGCTGATCCCTGCGCTGAATCTTCACGAGCCCGCCCCCAAGGGTGAAACTAAAAAGGTCCAGCTGTTCATTTTGGGTTATTGCGCGGTTGCCGCATCAATGGCACATTTGCTGAAAACCAATTTCAACAACTTCTACTCTTGCAATATCGCACCGCTTGAAGCGGTACGGCAGAGCGTAGAGGCATCTTTAGGCGTGGTTGCGGCTGCGATCTTCTACGTACTGGTCGTAACCGTAATGGATATTCTGTTTGTAACCGGTGCCTATTGGTTCTATCGCTTGCTTCATCATCTGCTTGCTAAAAAAGCGTAAGCTGAATATTCAAAAGGACTGCTTCAAACGGTGAAGCAGTCCTTTTTGTATGGCTGATATAGATGAACATGGACTTTGCATAAGGTACACTAATCCCTTGGCGATGATGGGAGATAAAAGGTTCCGCGTTCTACCGGACTTTTAACGCCATGCTTGTAAACGAAACCTATGTAATTATTTAGCCTCTAAATAGTAGTATTTCCCGAATAAATATTTTTTATCTGGAGTGTAGGGACAATCCGTTTTACTACCGGAATACATCAATGTACCGCTGCTTGCAGAGGAACGGAGTACCATAACATTTCCTCGTTTTCCAATGCTACAAACCTCATCGTAGATTTCAAAAATGGTTGGATGCCAATGAGTGATCTCACTTTCAACTTTTCCAAACAACAATCTACTGACACCGAAATAACAATCGCGTGGATCTACCCCAATTTCAATTCTGATGTTTTCATGTGGATTCCAAAGGATTTTTTCGTTGTCTTCGGTAAGTTCAAATGTACCACACAAATCGGGTGTTTGAAGCATCATCTCATAAAGTTCTTTGGAATTTTGAGGAATAATCATTTTTAACGGGGATTCTTCGTTTTCAAATGCATTTTCATAATTCCATGTAACAAAGATGCAGTCAGGAATATCTTTTCCGTTTAAATTTAGTGTTGGGAACATTTTTCTCTCAACAAGCAACTTTATAGGATAAATAGGCGCACTTTCTAATTTAGCAAGCAAATTAGCATAACATTCATCGAAAGGCTTCCAATCACCGTCATAATCTACTTGCCATCCTTTTTCGTCTTCATCAAGATCAATTTGTTCAAAGTCTGGGAAAAGGTAAATTGTTTCGTTGTAGATAAAATATTCAAAACCGTTCGATTCTTGCTTGACATATTTCAACGACAAACTGCGGCGTATAGCGGAATTATAAAACCGATATTCGGGGGAATACAGAATACTCGTCATGAACTTTTGTTTGAAATCTGCATAGTAACGAGAATTATTATATTCCTTTTTATTCTTTGGCATTTGGAATAATGTATAAATTCCTGCAATTATAATCCCCGCGATAATTAAGGGAGAAAATATAATGACCATTAGTGCAATCAATAACTTTTGATACCATTTTAGTTTATTCATAGCATTTGGAATCCTCCTTTCGATACTTATAATATTATTATAGCATGAAAATTTGAATTTTTCAACCGTTTCGATAGTTCGAATCTATCCGAAATACTTTTGGAAGTATGGGTTTGTGAATAAAATTTGCGGGAAGGATTTTTGAAATGCTCCGGAAAGTGTGTGGCGGTTCGAATCTGGCCACGGTTTTGCTTCTGTGGGGTAACTATATCCAAAAATGCATTTCGTTGGATTGAATCTGTCACCCAACCTATTACTTTTCAGCCTTTATAATAAAAATTGCTTTTCGCCTCGGCGAAAATCTACATTAATTATTCATTATTCATCAGCG
>JAZSMP010000327.1:0-6647 GCA_045535915.1 Eubacteriales bacterium
AAACTTGCGTTTCACAGTTGAGGACCGCGCGCTTACCCCCGCCGCCAATATCATTGATTTTGGCCGCTCCCCTCGGCGCGCGGACTCGCATGGCTCGTCAGAAAGGTGTTTTTTCGTCGGCAAAGCCACCGAAAAAACGGATTATATATACATATATACAATTGACAAAAGTAAGAGAGGAATATTTATATAAAAATGTACGATCTTATAGTGATCGGCGGAGGACCCGGCGGATATTCCGCCGCCCTCTCCGCCGCAAAGGCAGGCAAGAAGGTCTGCCTCTTTGAAAAAGAAAACTTGGGCGGAACCTGCCTCAACGTAGGTTGTATCCCCACAAAATACATTCTCGACCGCGCAACTGCTCTCGAAAAGATCAGACATATGACGGGAGAGGGAATGCTTCGTAATGCCGGCGAATTTTCCTTCAAGAAGATTATGACCTCGAAGGCGGGCGCGATCAACAAGCTCATCTCCGGTATAGCAGGTATGCTTAAGGCGTCGGGCGTTGAGGTCGTTACGGGTCTTGCTTCCTTCAAGAACGCTAACACTGTTACCTGCAACGGCACCGATTACGAGGCTGAAAAGATCATTATCGCAACGGGCTCGTCGCCTATCAGAATTCCTTTCCCCGGAAACGAGCTCTGCATCGACTCGACAGCCGCTCTTGCGCTGACCAAGCTCCCCCGTAAGATCTGCATCATCGGCGGCGGCGTTATCGGTCTCGAGCTCGGCTCGGCATTTGCCGCTTACGGCGCGGAGATCGTTATCGTTGAGCTTATGGACTCGCTCCTTCGCGGAGAAGAGAAGGCGGCAAGCGATATGCTCGTCCGCAGTCTTGAGGGCAGAGGGATCGAGATCAAGTGCTCGACCAAGGTCGAGGGCGTTGAAAAGAACGGCGCGGCATTTACCGTTCATACCTCCGCGGGCGACATCAACGCAGATTGCGTGATCTCCGCCGCAGGCAGACGCGCGAACACCGAAGGGCTCTGTGTTGAAAACGCAGGTCTTGCTACCGAAAAGAACGGCACTATCGCAGTTAACGAGTATCTGCAGACCAAGGTAGAGAATATCTACGCCATCGGTGACGTTATCGGCGGCTATATGCTTGCGCACGCCGCTTACACCGAGGCTGAGGTTGCCGTTGACAATATTCTCGGTGAAAAGGTCGCTCTTGACCACAGCATCATGCCCCGCTGTGTTTATACCATTCCTCCCTTTGCCGCTGTCGGTATTTCTTCGCAGACCGCCGCAGATAAGGGAATCGAGACCGTCACGGCGCGCTTTGACTACCGCGGAAACGGTATGGCTGTTGCCGAGGGCGAGCAGGGATGTGTATTTGCCATTATGGAAAAAGCAACGAAGAAGTGCATCGGCTTCACTCTCGTCGGCGCACAGTCGCCCGAGATGATCACCGCGGCATCTATCGCCGTTGAGCGCGGATACACGCAGGAAGACTGGCGCAAGCTTACAGTCGCTCATCCTTCACTCTCCGAAATGCTCCGCGAGGCAGTCCTCTCCGCAAGATTTTAAGGTATGACCACGCTTTACATTGTCCGTCACGGTGAGACCGATCTCAACCGTCAGGGCCGTTTTTGCGGAAGCACGGACCAACCGCTCAACGCACGCGGGCTCGCGCAGGCAGAAACTCTCCGCGAGCCCATGTCAAAGATCGCGCTTGACCGCATTTATTCGAGTCCGCTCGAGCGCGCCGTGAAGACTGCCGAATGCATCCGTAACGGACGCGATATTGAGATCGTCACCGCTGACGACCTTCAGGAGATAGATTGCGGCGAATGGGAGACTTTGCGCCGCGACGAGATCGAGAAAAGGTGGCCGGGTGGTATCGGGCTTTGGGAAACAGCACCGGATCTGCTCAGAATGGAGGGCGGCGAGACCTTCGAGGATGTTCAGAAGCGCGTCAGCCGCGCCCTGACGGACATTGTGCACCGTGAACGCGGACATAAGGTCGCTATCGCTTGCCATCTGATGACGATCCAGATGATTATGCTGACTGTTATGCAGGCTCCCATCCGTGACATATGGAAGGTGGTACCGACAGCTACAAACACCTCGATCACCACGATCGAGATCGGGGATAACGGAGATTTCCGCGTCGTCTGCTGGTCGGATGACAGCCATCTTCCCACGTCACTCAAGGATGCGAACCTGAAGGTTGCCAATATGGATGACGTACTCGACAGCTCCAAATATAACATTATCGACGTCGAGGGCAAGCATCATTTTGCAGGCTTTGGCGTCAAATGAAAGGAAATAAAATGAATAAGAATTTAGTAGAAGGCAAAATTGCCGTTGTAACCGGTTCCGGTCAGGGAATCGGCGAGGCTATTGCGCGCAGACTTGCAGAGTTCGGCGCAAAGGTCATTATTACCGATATCAACACCGAAAAGGGTCAGGCTACCGCAGACGCTCTCTGCGCTGAGGGCTACGAGGCGGCATTCAAGTATTTCAACGTAACCGATTTTGACAACCTCAAGAGTGAAATTGAGGCTATGAGAAATATCTACGGACGCATCGACATCTGGGTAAACAACGCGGGTCTTACCGGTACCCTCCGTGTTGACGAGATAACTCTCGAGCACTGGGACAAGATGCAGACCATCGACATCAAGAGCGTATTCTTCTGCACTCAGGCAGTTTACGAGATCATGAAGGAGCAGAACTACGGTAAGCTCGTACATATCTCCTCGATGGCAGGCGAGCGCGGCGGACGTTCCTCCTCCTGCGCATATTCCTCCGCAAAGGCGGCAGTTCTCAATATGTCCAAGTGCTTTGCACTCTCGGGTGGCGAGTACAATATCACCTCCAACTGTGTCTGCCCCGGCAGAACCCTTACAGCTATGGCACAGGGTCTTTCCTGGCTTACCGACCCCAAGGACGATCCCAAGCTCACCATCCCCATGGGACGCTTCGGAACTCCCGAGGATATCGCAAATGCAGTCCTCTTCCTTTCCTCCGATCTTTCGTCCTATATCACGGGCGATATCATCGACGTAAACGGCGGACTTTATATGAAATAAGTGAAAAGTGCAAAGTGCAAAGTGAAGGTAACTTTTTTCGCTATGCTCAAAAAGTTTTTATTTAAAATGAAAATTTCCGTGCCAACGGCACGGAAATTAACCTTCAAATAGCAACTATCTTTTCAAAATAACGCTGTTATGCTCCGTCAGCACGGGCGGGAAGACCATTCGCTTCGGCGCTCCTGCGGGGCATGAGATGCGTTCAAGAAGGAGCTCTGCGGCGGTGTTGCCCATCTGTATCGGATCCTGTTCGTAGGTGGTGAAATCTATCGGGCAAGGCATATAGTCGCGGCTGTAGTCGTCGTTGCAGATGACGCTTATGTCGTCGGGCACACGGATACCGTAGCCGCGCAGAGTGTCGACCATTCCCGCTGCCATAAGACCCGTTGTCGAGAAGACGGCGGTGAAGCGCTTTTCTTGCGGCATCTCGGCAATCCGTGCACCGAATTCGCATCCGCTTTTATATCTTCTGTCACCGTAAAAGACAAAATTCTGCTCGGTCTTGATACCGTGCTCGCGCATGGCGTCGAGGTAGCCTTGAGTTCTGTCGCGGCATGTAACAGATGTCGCGGGACCCGCAATATGCGCTATGCGGCGGTGTCCGCGAGCGATAAGATATGCCGTTGCGAGATAACCGCAGCGGTAATTGTCGACCGTGACAACGTCGGTGTCTACCGAATGCAGAAAACGGTTTACGAATATCAGAGGCGTTTTTATTTCGCCGATGAGATCGACGAGCTTTTTGCTCTCGATCGCGTTGAGCAGAAAGATGCCCGAAAAGCCGTTCTTTGACGCATATCTGAGAGTGTCGCATTCGGTCAGGGTATCGTAGTCGCTCAGCGTAACGAGTGTACGCATGCCTTCTTTGGCGAGTCTTTGGCGGATCCCGTCGATGAAGCCGAGGGTTATCGGGTTCTGAAGCTGAGCCGCAATGACGAGCACGGTTCCGTTGTTTCGAAGCTCGGAGGAGCGCCGTCTGCGGCGCGTCGGGTATCCGCTCTCCTCAACGGCGCGGAGGACCTTGTCCCTCGTTTCGGGTGAAACGCAGTCTTCGCCGTTCAGTACGCGCGATATCGTTGCCGTCGAGACTCCTATCTCCTTCGATATTTCAAGTAAAGTTTTTCCCATTTGCAGTACCCCTTTATTTGTTACATCTATATTTTACATTAATTACATCAAAAAATCAAGTGTAATTTCATAAAAAATTATAAGAAAAGAGGCTTTTATGAAAAAAAGATTGCTGGTATTTTCGGTAGACGCGATGGTTTTTGAGGATCTCGCGTATCTCCGTACAAAGCCGAACTTCAAAAAGTATCTTGAGGGCGGAAGCGTCGTTGAGCGTATCCGTTCTATCTACCCCACAGTCACGTATCCCAACCACGTCAGCATGATGACGGGCTGCTACGCGGACAAGACGGGAGTATATTCGAACTATACGTTCACCACAGATTCAAAGGAAGATAAATGGCAGTGGTTTACCGACAATGTAAAGTGCAAGGATATCTTCACCGCCGCTAAGGAAAAGGGATATACCACGGCGTCGATCTTCTGGACCTGCACGGGTGGGCATCCCGATATCGACTACCTCATCAACGAATATTGGATGCCAAATAAGGGAGATACCCTCGAGTCCTCCTTTGCCGACGCCGGTTCCTCGCCCGAGGTCATCGAGATCATAAAGAGCCACGCCGATCTTCTTCATCCCGATTACGTTAAGGGCGGCAGAAAGAACATTATGGTCCATCCTTATGTCGACGAATTTCTCGTTGCCTGTGCGGCAGATGTTATCAGAAAATTCAAGCCTGAGGTGACCTTCGTTCACAACGGACAGATCGACGGCTTCAGACATACCGGAGGAGTATTCGGACCCCATCTCTATCCCGAACTTGACCGCGTTGATAAGCACATCGGTCAGGTCTGCGGTGCTCTCGAGGAAGCTGGCGTGCTTGCCGATACCGATATCTTCCTTGTCAGCGATCACGGTCAGCTTGACATAAAGAGAACCATCAAGCTCAACGCTCTCCTTGCAGACTACGGACTTGTTGACGTCAATGAAAAGGGCAAATGCGTTGATTACAGAGCATACTGCCTCTCGAACGCGATGTCCTCCCTTGTTTACCTTAAGGATCGCGATGACAAGGAGCTCCACGACCGCGTTTACAAGCTCCTCTGCCACCTCCGCGACGAGGGTATTTACGGCTTTACCAAGGTCTACACCCGCGAGGAGATCGCACAGACCGAGCACCTTGACGGCGACTTTGCATTTGTTCTCGAGTCGGACGGCTACACCTCCTTCTCTGACAGCTGCAAGCGTCCGCTCGTAGCTCAGCTTGACCTGAGCGACTTCCGCTTCGGCAGAGCGACCCACGGTCACCATCCCGATCTCGGACCTCAGCCGACACTTGTTGCAAAGGGTCCCTCGATCAAGGAAGGCGTTGTTGTTGACCGCCGTCCCATCGTCGACGAAGCTCCGACTTATGCAAAGATCCTCGGAGCAGAGCTGCCGGATGCGCAGGGAAGCGCGATTGAGGAGATATTGAAGTAAGGGCAGAGGGCAGAATGCAAAATGCAAAATGCAGAATGCAGAATGCAGAATGCAGAGTTAAGGAAAATTTCCTCGCGTTGCTCGGAAATTATTAAGAATAATAATTATGTTTGTGCTTGATATCACTTTGCATTGTTCTAACCCAAAGTATTGCCAAATTAATAATTAAGTAATGTATAAAAAATCGAGATGTTTTGAAGTTTGAGCTTCATTACATCTCGATTTTTTATTTAGTTGTTATAGGTTTAAGTCCAACAAAGGATTATTAAGGCAGAACAGAAGTATTGAAATTCGCTTTTCGAACAAAGTGAGAAAAGCTTCCATAACTCTGCACTCTGCATTCTTAACTCTGCACTCATTTGCGGCTTTAGCCGCAAACGTACTTCTCCGCCTGGAGGTTGAACATCTCGGCGTACTTGCCGCCCATTGCCATAAGCTCATCGTGCGAGCCGACCTCGACGAGCTTGCCCGAGTCGAACATGTAGATACGGTCCGCCATGCGTGTGGTGGAAAGCCTGTGCGAGATGAATATGACGGTCTTGCCCTCGGCGTATTTGAGGATCGATTGGTTCAGCTCATATTCCGCAACGGGGTCGAGTGCGCTTGAGGGTTCGTCCATGATCCAAAGCTCATAGGGACGGGCGAAGACGCGCGCGATAGCAACCTTCTGACTCTCGCCGCCCGAAAGGTTCGTGCCCTTCTTGTCAAATTCGCGGGTCAGCATCGTCTGCGTACCCTTCTCAAGTGATGAAAGCTTGTCGTTGAAGCCCGCGGCTTCAAGCGAGCGGGAAACGTTTTCGGCGTCGGTCGAGTCGTCGTAGTCACCCGCCATGACATTCTCCGCGATGGTCGAGGAGAAGATCTTGAAGTCCTGGAAGACGCATCCGATCTTCGCGCGGTATGCGGAAATGTTGTATTCCTTCGCGCTCATGCCGTTGTAGAGGACTTCGCCGACGGTGGGGTCGTATAGACGCATCAGAAGCTTTATCAGCGTCGTTTTGCCCGCGCCGTTGTAGCCGACGATGGCGATCTTCTCGCCCTTTTCTATCTTCAGATCAACTCCG
>JAZSMP010000134.1:0-9575 GCA_045535915.1 Eubacteriales bacterium
AAGGTGGCGCTTAGGCGTCAGCCGATATTTTTGTTATATCAGAATCTCGCTTTATTTTTATGCTCAATTGCTCTTCTTCGTAATCTTGTTGTAGTTGATTATCCTAATCCCACTTGTGTGTTTCCGGATTTGCAAATTCACACGGTAGCCGTACGGGAGTCGAACAAAATTGGTTTTGACGGGAAGATTTTCCCGATAACTGCAGTTCTTTCCTTGATAATATTTATATATGATCATCGAAAAGAACCTTGTTCTCGAAAAAATCTGCTCCGTCAAAACTGCTCGCACCTCACGGCGAATTTATTTTTGATGGATTTTGGTGGGATTTTGCGAAGAAAGGTATTAACCTTTCAAGTGAAAGCACGCCGAAAGACACGAAAAGTAATCGCCGTGAGGCAATTATGTTCGACTCCCGTACGGCTATGATGCAATAATGATACCACAAAACGGAGGAAATGTCAATAATACCTTGCAAATTATCTCAAATAAACGGTATATTCCCTGAGCTTATCATCCCTGTGATAGCCTTCGTATTCGCCCGTGTTTCTGATATGGAATACGACGCGGTCGGGGTAGACTTCAAAGACGAGGTACTGCGCCAGACTCGGAGTTGCGGTGCCTGAAAAATATCTTGGCTCTTCTCCGCCGCCGTAGCCCGTAAGGCCGTCTTCATTGAAATACTGCTTTCCGAAGGGACGCAGACCTCCCATATGGACGAAGGTATAAGCATATTCTTTTCCGAGGGAATCGACGGCACTTCTGTTGTCGTCGAGCGGGTTGCCTTCTCCGTCAATATGCAGAACCGCGCCCGAGGAATACTCACGGTAGCAAGCGTTTTCGCCGTGGACGTGACCGTAAAAGTAAAAGGCGTTCCTGTGTCCCTCGAAAATATCATAGAAGAGCGTGCGGTCGCCGTTTATCATAGTTTCGCACAGATTTCCGCCGTTGTAATAATAGATCGCGGACAGATGGCCGACGACGAAAACAGGCTTCGTACCGTCGGGGTCGATCTCAGAGAGCTTATTCTTGACCCATATCAGGGTTTCATCGCTGTAATAACCCTCGTGCGAATTGAACGCGGTGTTCGGGTCGATATTGATGCCGATAAAGTCGATTCCGTTTACAACGTAATGGAACGCGCCCCAATAGAGCTCGTCCGGCTTTTCCTTTGACTTCAATATCGTTCTCTCGTTTTCGGGGAGCGCACCGAAAGCCGACTCCATCAGATCGTAAAAATCAGTAGTATTATACGGCTCATTTTCTTCCGTACCGATGTCACCGAGGATCATATCGTTGTTGCCCGCAACGTAAAGCACCTTGCCGTCCTTTACGCACGACGCAACGCACGCGTGCATTTTCTCTTTGAGATCAAGAAAATTCTTCTTCGGAAGGGCGCAGGATCTGTTCCAATAGGGATAATCCGACACGTTATCGCCGCCGATCAGCGCAAGGTCGGCAAGACCGAATTCCTCCGCCGCCAACTCTTTCGCCAGAATAAGCGACTTTCTCACCGTCGCGGGATAATCAAGCATCGCCTGCTGGTTATGTATATCGGTAAAGCAAAAAGCTGTCAGTATCTTGTCCATTTTATTCTCCCTTATTATCAACCGCTACGAAGTGGTATACGCAGGAATCGAAATCGCGCAATTTATCATGGATGCAAAGTCCCGCGTTCATGAGAGTATCGCCGGAGAGCACAACTCCCGTCTGCTCGCACTTATAACGCTTTTGGGGGTCAAGACCCTTCAAGCGGAGATAGTGCAGGTCGTAAATGCTGCTGCGCATAACAACGTAGGTAACGAGCGCCTCGTTCTTATCCTCGGAAACGTAGCTCCAAGCGCATCTTGTTCTGTCCTTCCAGGGCGAAATGAGGCGGTAAAGCTCTCCATAGTTGATGACGTCATAATACTTGCGGTACTCGTCGCACTGCTTGATGACCACCTCTTTTTCCTCGTCGGTCAGCTTGGTAAGGTCAAGCTCGTAGCCGAAGGTACCCGCCATTGCCACGTTGCCGCGGGTCTTGAGGGGCGAGATCCTGCCCGTCTGATGGTTCGGGCACGCGGAAACGTGCGAGCCGACAGCAGAGGTGGGATAGCAGATCGAGGTGCCGTACTGTATTTCTACTCTTTCGATAGCGTCGGTGTCGTCACTTGTCCAGAACTGAGGAGAATAATAGAGCCAAGCGGGATCGAAACGTCCGCCGCCGCTTGCGCATCCTTCAAGAAGAAGCTTCGGATAAGCGGTAAGCACGCGCTCAAGCAATTCGTAAAGTCCGAGAACGTATCTGTGGAACACTTCCTGCTGTCTTTCCGCACCAACAGTCGCGCTTCCGACCTCGGTAAGGCTGCGGTTGAAATCCCACTTGATATATGCGATATTTGCGTTGTCCATGACCTTCTTGATGCAGTCAAAGAGATAATCTCTGACGTCCGCGCGGGTCATGTCGAGAACGTACTGATGTCTTGCGATGCTCATCTCTCTTCCCGGAGTCTGCAAAGCCCAATCGGGATGCGCGCGGAAGAGCTCGCTGTCTCGCGATACCATTTCGGGCTCGAACCAGATGCCGAATTTGAGACCGAGACCGTTGACTCTCTCAACGAGCTTGCCGAGTCCGCCCTTCAGTTTTTCCTCGTTGACGAACCAGTCGCCGAGTGCCGACTGCGAAGAATTTCTGTCACCGAACCAACCGTCATCCATAACGAGCATCTCGATTCCGAGCTCGGATGCGGTCTTTGCAATATCGTAAAGCTTTTCTTCGTCGAAATTGAAGTAGGTCGCCTCCCAGTTGTTGACAAGGATCGGACGGCGCTTTAGTTTCCACTCGCCGCGGCAGAGGTTGTTTCTGTAGAGCTTGTGGAAGGTACGGCTCATGCCGCCGAGACCCGAGTTCGAATATACCATAACAGCCTCGGGAGACGTAAAGCTCTCGCCGGGCTCAAGACGCCAAGAAAATCCCTCAGGATTGATACCGATAAGCACTCGCGCGCCTCCGTCGGAATCCATCTCCGCGGATGCGAGGAAATTGCCCGTGTAGACAAGATTGAAGCCGTAAACGTCGCCGAAATCCTCGGTCGCGTCGTGCGAGCTGAGCGCGATGAAGGGGTTGTGCATATGCGATGAGCATCCCATTTTGCTTGCAACGCTCTGCGCGCCGTGGATCAGCGGAACTCTCTCAAATCTGCGCTCCTTTGCCCAGCTTCCGTAAAGGTGGATAAAGTCCATATCTCTTGCATCGTGGAAATCAACGCAAGAGCTGAGGACACGCTGAATATTCATAACTTTATCCGAAGTGTTTTTTACGGTAGTATGACGTGTCATTGCCGCATAATTTTCAAATACGGTGTAGAACAGAGTAACCTCCGCAAGGCTTACCGAATCAATGCAGAGGATCTCGAGAGTTGTCGCTTCGTCCTCGTTTGCATAAGTAGCGGGCTGACCTTCGATCTTCGGCTTTCCGGCGTATATTTTATGCGAAACGTACTTGATATCGGTGTCTGCGGTTCCGTTATCGCGGAGGATCGAGAGCGCGCTTGCTCTGAAATCGCCGCAGCCGTTGGTTGAATATTCCATGCGGTGAAGCGACTTGCTGAAGAACGGAATCTCCGCGTTTTCCATCTCAACGCGAGGAAAATGAGACGAATGACGCGAGCCGTAGTTGAGATATTCGAGCGCGTCATCGGCGATGAGCGCGCCGTAATAGTGATGCATGAGGTAACCGTATCTGTTGACCTGTATTACGTAGCTTGTAGTGTTTGTATCAAGTTTAAAAGTTTTAATTTCGGGATTAAATTTGATTGGCATGAGACATCTCCTTGGTTTTGATAAGCAAGTATTAAGAATATTATATCATACAAATGAGGAATTTTCAATATAAGAGTGGGATTTTTTGAAAAAACGAGCGGCAGATACCGCTCGTTTGAAATATAAAACCGAATCAATCCTCGAGGCAAACACCGCGGTCCATCAGATGACGGCGGATGTCGGAAACGTCAACCGTGTCGGTTACGGTTCCCGACTTGAGCACCACTGCAGCTGCGGCACCCGCCGCCTGACCCATCGCCATACAGATCCGCATCACACGGTAGGAAGAATGTGCAACGTGAGTGCCCGAAATGCAACGGCCCGCAGTGATCAGATTATTGCATCCGAGCGGACACATCGCGGAAAACGGGATATCGTAAGGCTTTGGTGTCGCAGGACGTTTTTCTGCATGCACCGACTGACCCGCACCCGAGGGATTGTGAATATCAAGGCAGAATTTTGCCTTGTGAACGACAGAGTCGGGGTAAGTTCTGCCTTCCATCAGATCATCTTCGGTCAGCTGATAACGTCCGAGAACTCTGCGCGATTCACGCACACCCAAAGTCGACGCGCTTCCCTTGATGCGGATATCGGAAAAGCCGGGAATATTATTCTTCAAAAAATCCATGATCTTGCCGATCTGTCTGCGAAGCGATGCCTCGGCTTTGAAAACGGCGGCGGGATTCAGCGGGTCAATGCGGTTTTCCTGCGTCGCGTTGACCATGCGCTCGGTTTTAATATCGGTGGCGTAAAGACGAACGATATTTACGTTTTCGGGAAGCTCGCCCGTACGGCACGCCTTATGGCAGAGATCGAGATATTCTCTGCCGTCGCCGAGATCGGTATAGTCCTCCTCATGACGGCAAAGCAGGGGCTGATCGGGATCGACCCCCTCGATAACGAACATCAAAGTAACAGGCTGAACAAGACCGTCGCCTTCTCTGCCCATCTCATAGGGACATCCGCACTGCACGGCAAGGTCGCCGTCGCCCGTTGCGTCGATGAACACCTCAGAGGAAAACGAAATATTTCCGAATTTGCCCGCGGTATGTACCTTTTCGACCCTCTCGCCGTTCTTTTCCGCGCCGATAACCGAGGTCTGCAGATAAACGTCCACACCCGCTTTGTCGAGCAGATCCGTCAGGGCGATCTTTGCCTTCTCAAAATCGGGAACACTTCCCCTATGCGCGCAGATCGCGTCCTCGATTTCGTCTGCGACAGTGCCTTCGCAGACTCTGCCGAGCAACGGTCCGACGTAACCCTGAGTCAGATTTCCTCCGACGCATCCGTAGCGTTCTATCAAAGCGGTTTTAAATCCCGACCGCGCGGCTTCCAGAGCGGCACCGATGCCCGCGGGTCCCGCGCCGGCAATTACAACATCGTATTTCATGGCCTTCTTCTTTCGTTACGGTATTGGTTTAAGGCTGCCAATACTTTGATATGGTCTCCTTGGCGAGCTGAACGTAACGTTTGCCGCGCTCATAATCGCCGAAAATCGTACCGACCTCTCTCTGCGCCACCTCGAACAGACAGCCGCTCGCAGCCTTACTGATACCCTTGAAGCAATTGCGTATTGCGTCCTCATCGATCGGACCGGCATTGGTCAAATATTCCGCTCTGGGTTTACTGTAATAAACAACGCGGCTTCCGCGCAGATATTCACCGATCTGCTCTTCATTATTAAAGGGAGATACAGACAGCTTGCGGAGATTGTCCCATTTTGAAAGATAATCTACCCAAAGATTGTCCACTCTTTCACAGCAACCGTAAGAAAGCAGACCGAAACGCCTGACCATACGGTCGAAATACGGAAAAACGAACTCTCCGAACATAGCGGGAGATACCGCCGTTGTTTGCTGAGATTCAAGGAAGCCCCAAAGCTGCTTTGTCGTCGTGATTTCACCGTCGGACGGCAGCTCATCGGTAAAGGAAAACGACTCCTGATTCAAGGGAGAAAATCCGTTTGTCGGAAGAAGCAGTTTGTTTTCTTCCAGATAATCATAGTATCGCTCGTAAACCTTTGTAGCCATGTCCATCAACTCATGCAGCTTTTCGGGGCAATCGTACATGGACATATAGTAGGTCTCCATATTAACAAGCTTTACGAGCGGATTGGTAATAGCGCCCTTCAAAGACGATTGCATAATGCGTGACGGAAGAATATCTCCGAATATACTGTCGGCGAAGGCGCACCATTCTTTAGTACCCTCCATATCAACGGTAAATCCGCCGTTACGGAAAATATCAAAATCTTCCTCGATGTCGTCAGTCAAGGGTTCAATATGGTAGCCGATGGAATCCTTAGCTCTTGTAATAATCGGAGTTGCTCCGAAAGGAGAACCTTTTACGAATATATTTACTTCAAATTTATCCGAAATGGGGGTATCATCGTCAAAAAGCTCGCGTCCGACCATGGATGACAGCAACTGTCTCTCAAGCCTGCGGGCATCGCTTCCTTCGCAACGCATACGGGGATCAATTACTTCGCGCGGAAAGTTTGAGAACAGCAATCTGACAGTAGGGGTGTCGCGTAAGCCTTTTGCCTGCTTATACCACATTTCGAGAATCTCGTCATTGCGGGCAGAATTAGCAAGCGCCGCTTTCCGAGCCGCAAGCTCACGCAAAATTTCGCGATCCTTTAAAGATACGTTTGTCATATCATAAACTCCTTTTATTTCTTCGGTGTAATAACTATTCCAGCAAGATAATCCTTATAAGTCTTATCGGTGATATATTCCTCGTGATTTATCATCGGATTTTCGATAATACCCGAGCCGTTCTCCTCGGTTACGGTGAGGAGGGCGTTGACTGTATCGTTGTGGAAGTTGATACGGGGAGTTCTGACTACAGAGTTGAATTTTCCGTTTACCTTAAATGCGGTTTCAACGCCGCCGCGGCTGGTATACCACATAATGTAGGAGTTGGTGTAGATATTTCGCGAGCTCGACTGCATCGAGAACGCCGTGCAAAACTGATCGCTGTAGCAGATGTCGTAGTAGTTATCGTTCCATCTGTCCATAAAAGCAACGCTTGTAAGGTAATTCTCGTCCTTCGCATTCTCGCCGCCGTATGTGTAAAGCGGGTGGAGATTTCGGAAAATATTGCCACCGCTGTCCGCCTGAATACCAACGTGTACGCCCGCTATGCGCATATTCGTGAGCGTGTTGTCGTGTCCCTCGAGCAGAACGCCGACAGAGGTAGCCGAATGATTGCCGACGATATTTACGTTGAAGATGTCAGCATCGGATGAACGGTTGTTTGCGCCCCACTTGATATGGATACCTATCTCGGTATTTTTTATCGAAACGTGATGGATCGAGGTCTCACGACCCGAGTCGATCGAAATACCGTTAGCCTTGCCGTTTCCGTCAATGATACCGCCCTCAAAATAATAGTTTGATCCGGGGATATAGATTGTGTTAAAGGGCTCCGCCGCACCGATACGAACTACCGCTTCCTTATCGGTCCACGAATCCATCGCCTTGAGCTTCGCAAAGGTAGCAAGCTTGAGGGAAACCGCATGTGCGGGATTTGCGGGAGTACAGATCGGCTTCGAGAGAAGATATTCTCCGTCCGGAAAGAAAATCGTTCTTTGAGGATTCGACAAAATCAGTTCCTGCAGAGCGTCCGAAACGTCCTCGCCCGTGTTGGGCTGCACGTAGTCCGTGACTACGACGTACATATTTTTTATCATTTCTTCCATAATTTATGTCCTTTCGTTTATCTGCATTATTCACGCCTTACGACGGCAAGCGGGTATCGGATAATCAGCTCTGTTATCGATCACAAGACGCATCAGCTCCTCAAAGCTCATCCATTCCACCTTGTCGGAATAGTGTAGATTGATACGACGTGCGATTTCGTCAAGAACACGGATGCCCGTGCCAAGTCCGTTTGACATCAGACTTTGCCAATGCGAGAGGAGGATGGGATAGCCGCCGTTTTCGAGCATCCAAACAAATTCTCCACCCTGCCCGTCCGCTGTGATTATCTCATCGGCAACGCGGCTTACGTATTCGTCGCTCACGTCGGGGCAGTTGATCGTCTGCCAGGTGCAATCCTTCAGCGTACCCGGAATGGCGACGAGCGTTCTTCCCTCCTCGGAGAGCGCGACCCAAGGCTTCGCATTCGGCACGTTACGAAGTTGGCGCAGGAAAAACCACGCTTCACGCGATCCGCTCGTCTCATAAACAGCTCGCGAGATCGACGCCTCATATTCATCCTCTACCTCAATTCCGAAATCCCACGGCGAGGTGACACCGATCGGGGAAAAGCCCGCATCTTTTAAAATCCTGAGAGCCTTGGAGATATACGGGATCAAAGTCGTTCTGTCCTGTGTGGATGCCCAATCGCGCTCATTCATCGGAAACGCGTCGCCTGTAGCGAGATCGACAGCCTTATGGTGGGTCAGCATCTCTGGTCCGATGCTAAAGGACGGCAAAAGACGCGCTTTGACGGTATTCAACCACTCGTCAAGTTCCTCTCTGCTGACTCCATTCAAACCGTTTACGATATCTCCTTTATTGCCGGGCATAGGAATAACAGAAAATTTTCCTTTGATGCCGTGTTTTTCCACGATGTCACAAAAGCGATCTAAAAGTTCATTGGAAAAAGTCGGAACAAGCGGTCTTCCGTCCGCCGTTGTTCTACTGCTTGCGTGCTCGTGATATACTGAAATAATCGGTGCGGGATCGTCTACTATAAGGCTCACGGGAATTTTCATAATTTTTCCTCCATCGGGTGAAATATTACTTATATTCTATCATAAGATCCATAGCAAGTCAAGAAGAAGCGACTCATCTGGAGCAAAAATTTTCCTAAAGTAAAAGAGGCTGGCTCAAAATAAAAAATTTGAGCCAGCCTATGGAAATTATTTCTTATTTATAAATTCATCACAACTAAATTTTCCGCAATACTACTTGATACCGGTTACGATAAAGTTGAAACCTCCGGTCCACTCAAAGCTGTTGTCATTCTCAAAATTATTCCTTACGTATTCAAGCTTGCGGTTCATCAGTTCTAACAGACGACTCAATTTGATGTCATTAAAACCGTACTCGATATAAATCTCTCGCTTTTCGTCGTACCGCGACTCGATCCAGCCGATATCGCCCTCGATCTCATTAATCAAAAGCCGTTTGCGATATTCGAGCGGGTAGCTTTTGTCGTTGTAATTGAACGTATAACCGAACGGATGAATTTTGATATCTCTCAATCCACATAAATCGAACATCTTCGGGTATCGAAGCGCATGCCACTCTTCGCTCTGATTGAAATCGGTATTCTGTCTTGCGTATTTCGCAAAAATATTTGCTTCCTCATTTGAAAGCCTTTGAAGTTCATCGGCGCCGTCAAAGGGATAGTCACCTTGCCAGACAATACGCGGAATCGCAGTCGTAGCGACAACACAGGAAACAACTCCGCCGGGCTTGCACACGCGTATCATTTCTCTCAGCCCCGCAACCGGATCGGAAAGGACGCCGATATAAGTATAATTCGTCACCGCGTCGTACGTATTGTCCTTGAAAGAAAGATTAAAACCGTCGTCAAGCATCAGCGTGATCTTGTCCGCAAGTCCTAACTCGTCAAGTTTCTTTCTGCCAAATTCAATAAAGCCTTCGTTTATGTCAAAGCCGTCGATATGACCGCCGTTCAGATCGGCTGCCAGGTAGCGGGCAAAAACTCCCGTACCGCATCCGGCATCCAAAACGTAACTTTCGGGCGTAATTCCAAGCCATTTGTAAAAAAGCGGACGCATATCATCGGTAAATCTG
>JAZSMP010000350.1:0-7746 GCA_045535915.1 Eubacteriales bacterium
CGAGCTTACCCTTACAGCCGACGCCGATTATGTACGCCTTATCTCTGTCAACTCTGTGCTCGGTCAGGAGCTGGTTGAAACTGTAGCTGTCGCAGGGTTTGAGGCAAACGAGGGTCTTACCCTCGAGCTTGGTTGCCTCGATCATATATTTTGAAAGGTTTGCGCCGCAGAATCCGTTGTAAACGAACTTATCAAGGCTTTCCGCGGTCTCAAAGAATGCGGGCTCGGGATTGTAGGGCATATCGCCGATCTTCCAGCCCAGAACTCTTGCTACGGTACCGTTCGCAAGGAGTTCCTTTGCACGAGTAATCAGTTCTTGCATCTCAGATCCCCCAATCTGACGTTCTCGCCGAGACCACGGATCTTGGCTACGAAGTCATTCATTGTGTCAGAGAACTTAACGCCCTCTGCGGCGGATACCCACTCAACGCGGGTACGTCCCTTCTCAACGCCGATATAGTCGAGCATCGAGAACAGAAGTGTCATTCTTCTTCTTGCATAGTAGTTACCTGTGCTGTAGTGACAGTCGCCGGGGTGGCATCCGCAGATGATAACGCCGTCAGCGCCCTTCTCAACAGCACGAAGGATGAACATGGGATTTACACGGCAGGAGCAGGGTAGGCGGATGATCTTTACGTCAGCGGGGTAAGCAAGTCTCGAGCTTCCCGCGAGGTCCGCACCCGCATAGCTGCACCAGTTGCAACAGAAAGCAACTATCTTGGGTCTGAATTCATTATTTACCGACATATTGCATCTACCTCCGACAAGATCTGTCTGTTAGAGAAGCCCTGAAGGTCCATAGCTCCCGAAGGACAAGCAACGGTACAAGCACCGCAGCCCTGGCAGAGCGCGCTGTTGACGATCGCTATGCGGCGGGTCTCACGGATTCCGTGGTCGTTGACGAGAGTGTCCTCATAAGAGATAGCACCGTAGGGACATACGTTCGCGCAGCTCGAGCAACCGTTACAGAGAAGCTCGTCTGCCTTTGCGGTGCAGGGGTTAGTGAGAAGCTTATCCTTGGCAAGGAGTCCGACGACCTTAACGGCTGCGGCACCCGCCTGGGAAACCGTCTCGGGAATATCCTTCGGTCCCTGGACAACGCCGGAGAGGAAGATACCCGCGGTGGGAGATTCAACGGGACGGAGCTTTGCGTGAGCCTCGGTGAGGAAGTTGTTGGTATCGATACTTGCTGTGAGCATTGTAGCGATCTTTCTTACGTCCTTATTGGGCTCGATAGCGGTAGCAAGAACTACCATATCGGCTTCCTTGAGGATCTGCTTGTTGTCAAGAAGGTCGCTTCCCTGAACGAGGAGCTTGCCGTTCGGCTGAGGAATGACCTTGCCGACCTGACCCTTGACATAATTTACACCGTACTGCTCAACAGCGCGGCGGTAGAACTCGTCAAAGTTCTTACCGGGGGTACGAACGTCGATGTAGAATACGGTTACGTTTACGTCCGGATACTTATCGCGGATAAGCATCGCGTGCTTTGCGGTATACATACAGCAGATCTTGGAGCAGTAGGGCTTGCCTCTGTCATCCGAGCAACGGCTTCCTACACACTGGATGAATACGATCTCCTTGGGTGCCTTACCGTCGGAAAGTCTCTCGAGGTGACCGTGAGTAGGACCTGCGGCGTTCATAACTCTCTCGAGCTCGAGGGAGGTGATAACGTCGGGGCTCTGGTTGTATGCGTACTCGTCGTACTTATCAAGATTGATGGTGTCGAAACCGGTCGCAACGACGATCGCGCCGTACTTCTCGGTTACGATCTCGTCCTTCTGAGTGTAATCGACTGCGCCTGCCGCACAGATCTTCTGGCAGAGACCGCACTTACCGGTCTTGAACTTGATACAAGCCTCGGTGTCGATTACGGGTACGTTCGGGATAGCCTGAGCGAAGGGAGTGTAGATAGCGGTTCTGGTATTGAGTGCTCTGTTGAACTCGCTCGGAGTCTTCTTGGAAGGGCACTTTTCCTGGCAAGCGCCGCAACCGGTACACTTATCGGCGTCAACGTATCTTGCCTTCTTGCGGATATCAACTGTGAAATCGCCGACAAATCCGCTGACCTTTTCTACCTCACTGTATGTATAGATGGTAATGTTCTCGTGAGCGGCAGCCTCAACCATCTTGGGAGTGAGGATACAAGCCGAGCAGTCGAGGGTGGGGAAGGTCTTGTCAAGCTGGGACATTCTTCCGCCGATCGAGGGAGTCTTCTCAACGATATCTACCTTATAGCCCGCGTCTGCGATGTCGAGCGCAGTCTGGATACCCGCAATACCCCCGCCGATAACAAGCGCGCGCTTGGTTACGCGGCTCTCGCCGGGGGTGAGGGGAGTGTTGAGGTTGACCTTAGCGATAGCGGCGCGAGCGAGGATAACTGCCTTCTCGGTCGCTTCATTGATATCCTTGTGGATCCAGGAGCAATGCTCGCGGATGTTTGCGATCTCAACCATATAGGGGTTGATGCCTGCGCGCTCAGCCGCCTTTCTGAAGGTAGCCTCGTGCATACGGGGAGAGCAGGAGCAAACGACGATACCCGTCAGCTTCTTCTCTCTTACTGCGACTGCGATCTTTTCCTGACCTGCCTCGGAGCACATGTACTGATAATCCTCAGCATGTACGACACCGGGCTCGGAGGCGATCACCTCGACGACCTTTTTAACGTCTACCGTTGCGGCGATGTTATTGCCGCAATGACAGACAAATACACCAATTCTCTGCATTCTGCTCACCTCTTATATCTTCTGTATGCGCTGACGAGGAGCTGCTGAGGCATCTCTTCATCAAGAAGCTCGGGGATCTCATCTGCGGTAAGGTAATTGCCGCCGCGCTCGCGTACTACGAGCTGACGAGCCGCGTCAATGATCTTGCCGGGCTTGACGTCTCTGGGGCAACGCTCAACGCATGCAAAGCAGGAAAGGCACTTCCAGAGCGACTCGCTCTTTACGAGTTCCTCGATATTCTCATTTGCAACGTAGGAAACGAACTGATGGGGCTTGATGTCCATCTCGTTGAATGCGGGGCAGGTAGCCGAGCACTTGCCGCACTTCATACACTTAAGAGGATTTACTCCGCTGATCTCGCGGACACGCTCCGCCTGATTCTTTGCGTGACTCATGCTTCTGCCTCCTCCTTGACTCCGAGAGCCTCTGCGAGGAGCTCGGTGAAGTAATATACGGGAAGATCCTTCTCTGCACTCTTATTGAGGTTATACATGCAGAGGGGACATGCCGTGATGAGCATATCGGCGCCGAAGCCCGATGCGCTCTCTGTGATCTTATCGCACATGTTCTTCGCCATATCCTTTTCCTTGAGGGATATGTAACCGCCGCAGCATTCGTTGCGGTAGGGGTAGATCACGGGAGTTGCGCCGATAGCGCGGATGAAGTCCTCGATGATCTTGGGATTCTCGGGATCGTCAAAAGCGAGGACTCCCGAGGGGCGAAGGAGCAGACAGCCGTAGTAAGCGCCGATCTTCTTGCCCGTGAGGGGGTTGACGACGCGCTTCTTCAGCTCGTCAAAGCCGATGGTGTCGCGAAGCAGCTCAAGGAAGTGAACGACCTTCGTTTCACCCGCATAGGGGGTGTCGAGCTTTAGGTAGTTGTTTGCTCTGAAACGGATATCATCTACGTTCTTCATGTCGTCGTTGACGCGCTTGATAACGTGGTGGCATGCCGAACAGAGGGTAACGAGGTCCTGACCCTTTTCCTTAGCTTCGTTCAGCGCACGGACGGAAGAGAGCTTTGTTGCGATCTCGTCACTGCCGAGGGGGTAAACACCGCCGCAGCACTGCCAGTTCTCGATCTCTTCAAGTTCGAAGCCAAGCGCCTTTGCGGAAGCTCTTGCATAAGCGTCAAGATCCTTTGCCTTGTTCTTCAGAGTACAACCGGGGTAGTAACTGTACTTCATTATCTTTATCCTTTCAAAAATAATTTCCAATCAAATTAAAATTCCAGCTTGGAGATGACCGCCTTTAGCGACTCCGCACTCACGTGGAGCTGTCTGATCTCCTCGTATGTCAGATCCATCGGAACCTTTCCGTGGATACCCTCGGGGCCGACCAGAGTAAGGGTTGAGAGACAAACGTCCTCGATGCCGTACTCGCCGTGCATCATGGAAGATACCATAAGGAGCGAATCCGACGATGCAAGAAGCATTGAGCAAAGCTGACATACCGTCTGCGCGATCGCGTAGAAGGTTGCGCCCTTGTTCTTGATGATATGTGCGCCCGAATTGCGGACGTAGTCGGTCATATAGTCCTTGTCAAGAGGCTTGATACCCGGGACCTTCTGCGACATAAGTCTGTGATACTCGTCGATATGCACACAGGAGACGAAGGCTCTCGACCAGGGAACGAAGGAGGTGTCACCGTGCTCACCGAAAACGTATGCGTGGATGCTTCTCTGTGAAACTCCGTAATGCTCGGAAAGAGCGTAACGCAGACGGGCGGTATCGAGAAGAGTTCCCGAGCCGATTATCTGACTTTCGGGAAGTCCCGAATACTTGGTAAACGCATAGGTCATAATATCCATGGGGTTGCTTACGATGATGTAAAGCGCCTTCGGGCAAACGCTGACGATATTCGGCGTAATGCTCTTCAGGATATTAAGATTTGTCTGTGCAAGGTCGAGGCGGGTCTGTCCCGGCTTGCGTGCAACACCCGAGGTGATGATGACGATATCCGAGCCCTTTGCATCCTCATATTCGCCCGCAATGATCGAGATAGGCTGACGGAAAAAGGTACCCTGAACGATATCCATTGCCTCGCCCTCGACCTTTTCCTTATTGATGTCAATAAGAACTATTTCGGACGCAAGATCTTCGTCAGAAAGCGCAAAAGCGATCGTTGAGCCGACGTTTCCGGCCCCGATAATGGTGATTTTTGCTCCCATAGCAAAGTCCTCCCAAAATGATAATGTTCCGCCGAGCCGCGTTTTTCGTCAGCCGGCAAAACAATTTTTTACATTATACATTATAGCATAAAGCTCTTATTTTGTCAATATAATAGATACAGTTTCGGCAACTTAACCTACAATTATATTATGTAATTACACTAAAAATTTGCATATTGCTCAAAAGATTTTCCGAGTTTTTCCGACAAAACGCGCAACCGTCGGATTTTCATGTTTTTGGGCACCAAAACGCACTAATATTATTTTGCTAAAAAATTATATCTCGTGAATTATTATTTCGATATTCAGAATGCTGAATAAATGAGTTCGAGCACTTAAACTTTCCCCCTCCCGGTTTACGGTGAGGGGGAGCGAGGGGGTAGGTCCCTCTCCACCGGCGCGCGAAATTTTACCGCCAAGCAGTATGAAGAAGCGCAATTCCGACTCTCAAAAAGTGAAATTTGTATTAGCACTCAACTGTGACTAATGCCAAGAATATCTCGCTTTTCACCACTTTTAGCGTATTGAATTTTTAGCACTCTTTAATCGAGAGTGCTAATATTTTCTGTTTCGCAACACTTTTGTCATATTTGTGTAACATATCAGGTGTATCATTATAGTGTCGAAAAAAGATGCGAAAAAGGCGCCGAAACGCATCGCGATCGACCGAAAAAATCTCAAAAAATCACTTTACATAGAACCTAAAAGGAGGATTCTGTTATGTTTGGACTTACACCCTTTACCCGCAACTATTACGTTGCATCTTACGACCCTTTTAAAGAAATGGAGGAGTTTGAAAGACGCTTTTTCGGACAACGGACTCCTGCCCTGAAGACCGATATCCGCGAGACCGAAAGCTCATATATTCTTGAAGCCGACCTGCCCGGATTTGCCCGCGAGGACATCCACGCAGAGATCAAGAACGGATATCTTACCATTCGCGCCGAGCACAAGTCGGAAAGCGAAGATAAGAAGGAAAACTATCTTCGCCGCGAGCGCACGAGCGGCGTTTTCTCCCGCACCTTCGACCTTGAAGGCATCGACGCCGAAGCTATCACCGCATCCTTCAAGAACGGCGTTCTCACGCTCGATCTGCCCAAACTCGCGCCGAAGACAGAAGAAACCAGACAAGTGGAGATAAAGTGACTTGCGGCTCTGAATCTATAGAAGTGGCTAGTGACGAAGAAAGTGGCTAGTGACTAGCGACTAGTCACTAGCCACTAATCATTAGCCACTAAAATACTAGCCACTAGTCACTGCGGCAAAGCCGCTCCCTTGTCAAAATACCCAACTCCTTCCCGCATTTCCCGAAAAAGATTGTCGCTTATTTTCTTACAAAAAACGCCAAAAGTCTTGATTATCCTTCCTATTTGTGATATAATATGAACTTGTGAAAAATATCAAATCTCAAGAAAGAAGATAATCAAAATGACTGCAAACATTTTTCTCACGCTCTCTATCGCGCTCCTTTCGGGACTTCTTCTCTCGCGTGTAGCGAAGAAGGTAGGACTCCCTGCAGTAACCGCATACCTCGTTGCCGGCGTTCTCATAGGCCCTTACCTTCTCGGACAGTTCGGCATCGGATTTGACCACGATGCAAATAAGCCCGAGAATTACAAGATCCTTTGCGATCTCGCGCTCGGTTTCATTGCTTTTGCGATCGGTAACGAGTTCCGTCTCGAACAGCTCAAGAAGGTCGGCCGTCAGGCAACTATCGTAGGCATCGGTCAGGCGATCGTAACTACCGTAGTAGTTGATGCAGGTCTTATCGCACTTTCCTTCATCCTTCCCGAAGGATGCCTTCCCATCCCCGCTGCGATCATCCTCGGCGCAGTTGCGACCGCAACCGCTCCCGCAGCGACCCTCATGGTAGTTCGCCAGTATAAGGCAAAGGGTCCCGTAACCGATATCCTTCTTCCCGTAGTTGCTCTCGACGACGCAGTAGGTCTCGTCATCTTCGCTATCTCCTTCGGAGTTGCGGGCGCGATCAACACGGGTACAATCGATCCCGTCTCCATGATCCTCAATCCCGTCATTGAGGTCGTTCTCTCGCTCATTCTCGGCGCTGTTATGGGTTGGCTCTTCTCCTTCTGTGAGAGATTCTTCCATTCGCGCTCAAAGCGTATGGCGGTTTCGGTCACCTTCGTAATGCTGACCGTTGCGATCTCCTCGCTCAAGTTTGAGGTCGGACACGTACATATCGCGTTCTCGAGCCTTCTCGCTTGTATGATGCTCGGAACCGTTTTCTGCAACATCTGTGATTTTTCCGAGGAGCTTATGGAGAGAGCCGACAGGTGGACCGCGCCCCTTCTCATCCTTTTCTTCGTTATCAGCGGCGCAGAGCTCAACCTCGGCGTTTTCACCAACTGGGTATTCGTCGTTATCGGTGTGGCATACATCGTATTCCGCTGCATCGGCAAGTACTTCGGCGCATTCTGGAGCGCAAAGATCTCCGGATGTGACGACAACATTGTAAAATACCTCGGCATCACCCTCTTCCCGCAGGCGGGCGTTGCACTCGGTATGGCAAGCCAGGCACTCACCTTCGGCGGTGACATCGGTGTGCTTGCACAGAGCATCACTCTCTTCGCTGTACTTATTTACGAGCTCGTAGGTCCCGCACTGACCAAAGTTGCGCTTACCAAGGCAGGCGACATCAAGGCAGAAGGCAAGACCAACGCCCGTGAGGAAGCAAAAAAAGCTATGGAGCAGAAATAAGTGGTCAGTGATCGGTATCTAGATAAATGTAACGGGGCTGAGTCAAATTAAAATTTTTGCATGTTCCTTTGTTACAAGTTAACAAAAAATCACCTGCTATCTATAAATGATAGCGGGTGATTTTTTGTATAGG
>JAZSMP010000321.1:0-3583 GCA_045535915.1 Eubacteriales bacterium
GGTTCCCGGAAACGCGCTCGCGCGTTTTTGGGGTTCGGGCGATAGCGGGGGATGAGGGGTAGCGAAGTCTATACAAATATAAAAATGTATAACGGAACAAAAAATCATAAACTAACACCGATTTCAAAGGTATTAAGAAAAAATATGACTCCGGATGAGAAGCATCTTTGGTATGATTTTCTTAAAAAACTGCCTATAACGGTACATAGACAAAAGGTTATAGGCAAATATGTAGTAGATTTTTATATTGCTGAACCTAAAATAGTTATAGAACTTGATGGCAGTCAGCACGGAAAACCAAAAAATGCGGAAGCCGACAAAGTAAGAGATGCTTATCTTGAAAGTCTTGGTATATTGGTATTAAGATATCATAACAGAAGTATAAGGCACTTATTTGCCTGTACTTGTAATGATATATTGAAACATATTGAAAACAGAAAAAAAGAGGTATAAAATGTCCAAACAAGAATGGAAAGGCGGGGCACTTTTGGCGCCTCTGCCTGCAGTTATAGTAACCTGTGCGCGCGAGGGCGAGAAGCCGAACGCGATAACGATCGCGTGGTGCGGAATTATCTCGACGCATCCGCCCGCGCTCTATATTTCGGTGCGTCCATCGCGCCATTCCTACGAGATAATTAAAGAAACGGGCGAATTCTGCGTCAATCTCGTTCCCGTAAATCTCGTCCGCGCCGCCGACACCTGCGGTGTGCTGACGGGCAGAAAGGTCGATAAATTCGAAAAATGCAAGCTGACGGCTGAAAAGAGCTTCAAAGTTGCCGCTCCTTCGATTGCAGAGTCTCCTCTGACGCTCGAATGTAAGCTCCGCGATATCATCCCGCAGGGCTCGCACGATATGTTCGTAGCCGACATCGTTGCAACGGGAGTTGACGAGTCGCTGATCGACGAGAAAGGAAGCCTGCATCTCGGCCGCGCCAACCTTTCGGCATTCGCGCACGGCGAGTATTTCGAGCTCGGCAAGACTGTCGGCACCTTTGGTTACTCGGTCAGAAAAAAGAAGAAAAAAATAAATAAATAACTTTAAAAAAGAGGCTGATTCATTAAGGATTTGTGTAATATACCGCTCGAACTGAAGTTATTTCAAACAAAGTGCATCCGTCACTTCCCCTCATCCACCGCTATCGCCCGAACCCCAAAAACGCGCGAGCGCGTTTCCGGGAACCCGGCGGGGAAGGGGGACCACACGTAAGTGTGGTGGATGAGGGGAAGTGACGGATGCACTTTGTTTGCACGTATTTTTGATTCGAGCTGCATATTGCACAAATCCTTAATGAAGCAGCCCCTTTTGGTTATTCAGGCATATAGAAAGTTGTGATGATTCCCGAAGAGAAGTCAATGACGGCGAATTTGATACTGTAATCGTATTCGGTCTCGGTAGGTGAGTTGATCCTTCCGCAGAATTTACCGTCTTTTATTGTGAATATTTCGTTGAACGATATTTTATCGTTGGTGTAGTGCACCCGTTTCTCGCCGCCGCCGATGGGCTGAGAGCAGATGCTGTCATCACAGTAAACGGTAAGGACGTCGTTCATCGAAATCGCAAATTCGGAGATAGGGATCAAGCGGTACTTTTTCCTGATGTAATATATCCTGTCCTCGGTCACGCAAAAGAGACTGACAGGACCGTCAACTGCCTTTTTCCACTTTTTATTCTTGATATCGAGTGCTATCAGGTAATCGTCGGGAGTTTTCCAATCTTCCTTGAAGCCTTCATCGGCTTCGGCGACGGAAGGAAGATCCTTTTCAGCCAAAAAGTAGAGTTTGCCGTCATAATAATACGATCTCTCGGTCAAGATCAGTCGAAAACCGTTCTTTTCAGCATTGAAAAGCTCGGTCTTTTTCCTTTTTGAGACGTCGTAGGCGTAGACCGACGATCTGTTTGAGGTAATGACCGTGTCTCCATCAACGAAACGAATATATTCTTCCATGTCTTCGTACTCGGTAATAACCTCTTCCTTGCCGCCCTGCACGGGTACGCGACAGAGATTTTTGCTTATATCTGCTGAACCTTGAAGATAATCGGGATGATTATAGCCGAAATAGTAGAGATATCCGCCATGGGCATAAAAGTTATAATGAGAATTTACTAAGAATAATGATGAACTTGATGAACTGTCGAACATTGGAAACGAGACTGATTTTGATGAGAGGATCATTGACGTTTCGGCGGTGAGAAGATTATATCTGTAAAATTGGAAAGCATCGGATGATCCTATATAGTTACGGCGACCGAAATAGAGATACAATCCGTCAACATTACCTGCCCAGAGCACGCCTTGTTGGGTACTATCTATACCGTATGCGGAAAGGTCTATCGGAAGCTCTTTAATATCGGGAATTTCGGAGTTTATGACATGAATACCGTTGTGATCGTATATGAGCTTATCTTGCCATATCGGGCGGTAGAGATTGATCGGCTTGCCGTCGGTTGATTTACCCCGACGACCCGCAAGATAGGTCGCGCCGAAAAGGATCGCCGCAAGAACGACGGCGATGATTATTATTGTAATCAGTTCTTTTTTCTTGATTTTCATTCTGTTTCTTCACCTCGATAAATGCCCACTTCTCCGGTATTTATGTCGATTTCTTTGATTGACTCTTTGACTGTTTCGGCGTAACCGTCGTTAACGTAGATCTTTTCGTCTTTGATAGCAAGGATTGAATATGCCCAGATTTCAAGTCCGCTGAAGATCTCCCTTGAATTTTTACCGTCAAGGTCACAGGCAAAGATCTTGTCGCTGTAAAGAGGCATGAGCTTTCCGCCGATCTCGGTGACGTTGTGGACTTTCGGCATATAGATTATTTCATCCTCGGTCATATAAAAACAGTTGATCGGTTCATCGAACATAAGGGAAAATTTTTTAGTTTTGATATTCAGCCTGATAAGATACCGGCTATTGACGGGAGTAACGTCTTCGGGAAAGTTTTCGGCGGTCGGAATATTGTTTTCACGTGTTTCGGATAATGCGCTGAAATACAGATTTCCGCTGTAATACCAGATATTCGAGACGATAAGATCAAATCCGTTTTTCTCGGCATCGAATAAGGTAATAGTCTCGTTTTTATCAAGGTCGTATGCGAAAATTTTCTTCGAAAGACTCAAAATCACCTTGTTTTCAACTACGAAATGCAGACTTGCCGACGTTACGTTGCCAAGATCGTATTCGGCAAGTATTTGCTCATTGCCGCCCGACGTCGGAACGCGGCAAAGATAGTTGACCGTGCCGGAATAATTACCATCCTTGGGTTTTAAATAATAAATAAACCGGTCAGAGTAGTAAAATGTGGGTGTGTATTCGACTTCGGCGTTGATTTTGGAGATATTGCCGTTGAGAGTGCTGTACTTGAAAAATACGGTCTTCGTACTATCCGGAAGCATACAGGCAAAATAAAGCACAGAATTTTCCGTATTGCCGTAAACCAGAAAATGATCTTCTCCGTTTACGTATTCCGCGATGTCATCGGACGTGGGGAGCGGAATATCGGACTCAAAAGAGACGTTTATTCTTTCAACGGATTTTATCGGCGGGGCATATTTTTGGTGACGGTGTTGATTCGAAAGAAA
>JAZSMP010000246.1:0-13819 GCA_045535915.1 Eubacteriales bacterium
GACGAATGGAAGATCGCAAAAGTTCAGGGTGCTCTCGAGATCAATGCGGCGGCGCGTGCGCTTTTTGCCGCAGGCGCCGAGAGGGTCGATCTCTGGGATAACCACGGCGGCGGTCACAATATTGATAAAGTCGACCTTGACCCGCGCGTTGATCTGCTCGATCCCGATCTGTCGCTGCCACGTATGTACTTCGCCGACGATTACGACTGTGTCTGCTACTTCGGCTATCATTCCATGGAGGGAACTCTCGGCGGCGTGCTTGCGCATACGATGAGCAGTAAGACGGTGCAGTTCTATAAGCTGAACGGAAAATATATCGGCGAGATCGATATGGACGCCTATATCGCGGCGTCGCACTCCAAGCCCTCGGTCTTTTTTGCTGGCGGTAATATCGCTTGTTCGCAGGCGAGGCGCGCCGTGGATGATATAGTTACGGTCACGACTAAGCGCGAAATATCGAGAAACGAAGCCGAATTCCGCGATAACGAGGAACTTTTCCGCGAGATCGGTGAGAAGATCGTTGAGGCTGTCAGTAGAGAACATGGATATAAAACGCTATCGTTCCCCGCAAGCTTTGAAAAATCCTTCAAGCGAGTCGAGGACGCGGCAAAATATATTTCCCATCTGCAAAACCGCGGAATCGAAGCCGACTACCTCGCCGACGATGTCCTCGGAAAAGATGCGCATACAGTGGTATCAACCGTTCACGATATTGACGAGTTTATCAAGTGCATATAATAAAAACGGATACTCAACTCCTTGAGGGAAAATTGAGTATCCGTTTTGATTATTTATTCGGGATAAACGTCAGCTGTCGAGCCTTTAACGAAGGGGATCTCAGCGGAGATTGCGGCGAGTGCGTCGCACCAGCGTTCGAAGAGTGTTTCGTAGAGCTCGGTGTCCTCATCGAGAATCAGCATTGCCGCCATGTAGTATGCGGCGGCGGGAGCAAAGCGGTCAGCAAGAGGAAACTTTGCTTCAAGATCGAGGTAAAGTCCCTCGAATTCTTGCGTTTCACCTATTCCGAAGGCTTTTCTGTATGCGCGGTCGAGAGCGGCGGCTTCTCTGCAGAGCGCGGCGCCTATGTAAGGCGCGCGCTCGGATAGCTCAGCTTCGCTTGTGCTGTAATCAACCTCGCCGATGAGCTTCAGGGCAGTAAGATATACCGAGCGAAGAGTCATTTTTCGCCCTCCCTGAGGTTACGCGGCAAGGGTAAGGTCGAGTCTTACCATCTCGGAGGGGTAGATGACCTCCGCACCGTAAAGGTGCAGACCCTTGACGGCGTCGGCGAATCTCTTTTCGGGACGGTAAGCGTCCATCTCGGAGAGCTGTTCTGCGAATGCGATAGCTCTCTTGGAGCGTGCTATGCACTTATGTACGTTGCCGTTAACTACGATGTTGTTGGAAACGAACACCTTACAGCCCGCAATATTGCCGATGCAACCGGTTTCGAGTGCGGTATCCTCATTGGAGGTGTTGATCTTGCTCTTGAGGATGAGATTACTTACCTCGGGGGAAACCTCGATAACGATCTCACCGGGATCGCAGACGTTCTGCTTGAGAAGCTTGGTACGTGCGTCGATGAGAAGGGGGATGATATTGTCAACGGTAGCGGATGCAGTGATGTTTGATCCCGCCTTGGAGCAAAGACCGAAGACGTACTGATCGGCAACGTTTGCCAGAGCCGCTGCGGCATTCTTTACAGCCGCATCCATGAGCTTGGGATTGGTCTGAGCCTTTTCGATATCGTCGATCTGGAAATTGAAAGCCTTTGCCTGATCAATAACGAGAGTCTTGACAGCATCGCCGAGCTCCTGTGCGGCGCTTTCGAAATCGGCGTTTTTGGTGTAGTCGAATACGTTGATGTCGCCGACGCCGCAGATCTTGACTCTGTCGCCGCGGTTCTTGATATCGCCCTCGAAGTCACGGTTGCAGTTTGCGACGGCGATGTACTTTTTGTCCATCTGGGAGTAGAGCGTTTCGCTCCAAACGGTAGAGATAAAGTTGTTGAGTGCCATTTTTTAATTTTCCTTTCCTTTTTATAAATGTTTTTTCATCGCCAGCTCTTCATTGAGCGGCGGATCTTTTCGATGTTTTTTCTGACTTCGGCGGGCGGCATTGCGCGTACCTCGTCGGGGGAATAGAGTGTGTCGTCGGCGGGATCGAGCTTTCCCGCGGAAAGCTCGCGAGCTCTTTGGTCAGCGGCTTTGATGCGTGCAAGTCTTACCTCTTTCCGACGCAGTTCAAGAGCGTATGCCGCGGCGGGCGGGATTCCGCGCTCAATGGCGGCATTGAAGGAATCGGGCAGAGAAGAAATGTCGGCTTCGGGATAAAGTTCGGTAAATTCACGCCACCCCGCGCTTATCTCGCGAGCGGTCCGCTCGGCAGTTTCAAGCCGCGAACGCAGCGTTTCAAGCTCGGAAAGAAGCGATGCTCTTTCGTCTTCTCCGTTTTCTTCGGGAATATTTTCCTGAAGTTCTTCGGTGAGTTCAAGATCAAGATTCTCGTCCATGGACTGTCTCCTTTCTGTGCGCCTCGGTAAGAGCTTGTCGATCGGGTACGAGACCTTCGGGCAGTCGCTCGAGGTATTCGGCAAGCGTTATGTGTCCTCCGTCGAGCAGACGGTCGAGCACGCTTTGCGTTCCCGATGCAGAGTAACGCGCGGAATCGCAGATGTCGATCTTTGCGCTGATAAGCATGGAATGAAGCTTTGAGGGGAAGAATTTTGAGCATCCTTCGGGCGTACGGAGCGGTCTGCCGTCGGGGCAGTAGGCGAGAGTCATGTCCGCCCAGATGCAAGCCATCTGCTCAAGGCAGAGGTAGAGATCGCTCTGAACCCTTTCGAGAGCCTGCATTGATGCTTCGCGGAGTGCGAGGATCGCGCTGGTGTTGGTCGGATTGACGTTGCCGAGCGCGGTCTCGGTTGCGCCCGAAAGCTCCTTGGTCATAGTTACGGCGTTGTCGATCAGCTCAAGATAGCCATTCTCGAGTCTGCCCGTACCGACGACCGTTACGGCATCCGAAAGATTGCCTCCGCCGACGGCGGCGATCGCTTCGCCGACTTCGTTGGTCCATTCGGGAATCCGCGTGCGGTCGTAGATGACCTTTGAGAACGCCGTGTCGGTCATATGCTTCATAACCATGGCGTAAGCGCGGTTGATGTATTTCTGATTTGCGATCATCGAGCTGACGGGAGAGGAACCAAAGAAACAATTCTTTGCCGCCTGCCATGAAAAATGCGCCACAGGATAGAGCTTGCAGGGCGTGACCGCACGTCGGATGAGGCAGTTGCGTGTGGATTTTTCGAACACGACCTGTCCGTTTTCGCGGAAGAATTTGATCAGATAGGTTGCGCGGGCTTCGTCTCCCTCGTATTCGGGCTCGAATTTCGCAAGCTCGCCCGCGCCTCTTTCGATAAATTCGCTGATGCCGTCGGGAATGATCTGCGAGATCTCCTTTGCGGTAGCTCCCGCTTCCTTTGCTTCGCGCTTGAGGGCATCAACGCTCGCTCTGCCCGAAATGATGATGTAGTCCTGGGACTGAATATCGGGATTCGAGGTGTCGGCGGGGAAGATGTTGACGGAATCGAGTGCGGTCGTTGAAATATCACCGCGCCATCCGCCCCCGCCCTCTGAATCGGGATCCCAAGAGCAGTAGAGAAGACCGTCGCCCGTGATCGCGGCGTCATAGAGAAGACGGTAGATCAGGCTCTGAAGTCTTGAACGCTCCCATCGGTATGAGGCGTTCTTCGTGAGCAGATCGACAGCTTCGCTGATCGCCGCCGCTTCGGCGGAATTTTCGGCGAATGGAAGATTTTCGTCAGAGTACGTGATCTTGACGTCACCGACTGCGGCAGTTGAGACGAGGTAGTCGACGATTCGGCTGATCACGTTGAAGACGGGCTTGGGGAGTCCTCCGCCGCCGCGCCATTGGTCGCCCCGATAGAAGCGTTCGTTTTCGTCAATGCGCGAGTAGAGCCCGATCTGCCTTTTGTAATTTCTGCCGGCTTCATATTGCCGCCAGGTCTTTTTTTGAGATTCGGATATCATATTTCCTCCTTATGCAGATAATATTATGCTGTTTAGACGGATGGGCGATAGGCTTTCGATGGTATAGCGCAGTTTTTTGAAGCGCGGTAGTCTGAATCTTTCCTCTATCACTCCATTCCTCTTTCCGAGAGTGTAGCTCACCTTTTCGCCGATCTCGTTTTCGAATCCGATCCGTACCTCCCCACCGAAGCTTCCGCTCATCAGAAGCGAGAGCGAGTGCTTATCCTTTTCGGGACATCCGAAATCGAGGAAATGCGAGACGATGCGTGAGGGGATCGAATACTCATCGTCTCCGTCGATATCCTTCTCCGAGTTTCCGCAGAGAAGATAGATATGCTCTCCGCGCGAAAATGCGGGATCCGATCCGAATGCAAAGAGCTTTTCGGCGAAAATATCGCTGTAGAGAGTGAAGGCTTTCATTTCGGCGTTGTACACGATGACTTTTCCTTCTGCGCTGTCGCCGTCCGAGATAAATATCATACCCAAGTGAGGCAGAGAGAGCATCGCGATATTTTCAGCGTCTTTGGGAATGAGATCGGATACCGCGTCGGATATCAGCTCGGCACTGCACTCGTCACGCACTCCGGACATCGAATGCCAGCGGAAGAGTTTTCCGCGATAGTAGGATATCGGGTCGTTTTCGCAGTGTGCAAAAGATGTGCCAGCCTCGGCGCCGATTGCGGAATTGAGCAAAAAGAGCTTCGGAGTGAGGTAATCGGGATCCTTTTCCTTGCCCTCGAAATCAACGCACCGGGTGTCGGAATCGGTGAAGAGAAGTGCGCGGTCTTTGTGGTGCGCCATGCCCGTTATCGGCGAAGAAGAATTGCCGATACGCAAAGCAGAGCCATGCGGTAGATAGAGCTCGGAGGAATCGTGCGCAGTTTTTTTCGACTCTGCAAACTCGGATGAGGTGGGTATGCGAGAGCAGAGAAGCATCGGCGATCCTTCAGGAGAATAGAGACAGAGCCGCTCACCGCCGCCGTTCCTAAAGACGAAGGAGCGCATGCTTCCCGCAAGTTCGCGTCTCTTCGAAGCTGTGTCTTTCAGCGTCAGCCAAAAGGTGATGATCATGTCCGCGGCAAGACCGACGTTCTTTGTGAAATCAACCTTGTTTTCAATCAGCACGATACCGTGTTCTTCCATATTCCTGACCTCACCGTTGATCTCGACTCTGTCAAGTGATTCGACGTCGATTCCGAGAAGAAAGTCCGCATGCAAACCGTCCGTCACGTACGAGATACGGATGCGGTCGGATACGAGATTCAGGTCCTCGAAGACGGGACCGCGCTTTTCGGGATGCCATTCCTTCCCGTAAAGAGGGGCGTAGCCGTCGGTCTCAATAAGCTTGCCGTCGGCGAGACGGTATAGCTTTTGCGAGTCGTGTACGTAAAGCTCTCCACCTAAAAAGAATAATTCTCCGTCTCCCGTTGAGGTTTCGACTTCCCCGATAACGGCGGTTTCACCGTTTTCGGTGTTGGTCTCAGTCAGCTCGTCGCCCGCAAGGCAGTAGAAGATTTTGCCCGCGGAGAGTACGGCACGGATGGGCGCCGACATCGACATGATCTCGCGGTATCCGCTTCGCGTCGAAAGCGAGTCGTCTGAGTTCGTGTCGAGATTTGAGAGAAACGCCAAGCTATCGTTCGGTCTTCGGCTTCTCCCGTCGATGCCCCCGAAGCCGTCCTCGCATCCGCGCTCAACGCCGTGGGCGTTTTTGAATTTGATCGATGCCATTCTTTTTCCTTTCTTGTGAATTTTCCTTTTTTGGCACGGTACAGACGAAGTTTTTTAGTCAAAAAAGGAGTCTGAAGTTTTTTTGCGGAATCTGAATTTGTGCTCATCTCTCGACGGCAGTTCGCTTTCGGCTGAAAAACGGCTCATAAGCGCGTACCTGAGAGCCTCGGGCGAGTGAGTTACCGAATGCGGCTCGCCCGAGGCATCTTCCGTACGTGTCTTATCAAAGAGAAGAGCGGGCAGACAGCGGATCAGCTCGGGGCATCGGCGGCTGATCAGAAGTCCCGGTTTGCCGTCGGAGCGGTCGGCGAGATATTCGCGCATCAGTCGCCAGCCGGGGATGCGTCTGTCGTCGGCGGGACGCATCGGAGGCATACCGTCGACCGACTGCATTATCTCAAATCCGCTCCGTCCGCTGTCTTGACGGCGGTTCCAGAGGTCGGGAGACGCAACTGCAAATTCGATATTCTTACCGCGGCAGAGATCGGCGACCTTCGCGGCGGCTTCTCCGAGCGTCAGTCCGGGAGCGCAGAATTCGTCGGTTACGTAGATCCTGCCGCAGGGGTCGCAGATACAGATGTAGGCGGCGAGCATATCGAAACCGTAGTCGAAGGCCACGACGCTGTGGCTTGCGCGCGGGATGGCGTCTTCGGCGCAAACGTGGCGTGCGGTATCGAATTCGGTGAAGAACTGACCCTCGAAAATATCCCATTTGCCGTAGAGCCATGCGTCACGGAGTCTCGGCGGTAGGGTCTCAAGCCTTCGCACGTAGTCGGGATCGGCGCGGGTGAGAATACCGTTGTCAAAAACCGTGGCGGGGATGAAGGCGTAATCATCGGGGTTTTCGCCGAGGCGGTAATCGCGGTCGATAAAGAGTCTTTTGACCCACGAATGACCGACGCCTCCGGGATTGCAGGTAAGGTAAATACGCCTCGGAAAATCCCGAGTGCCTCGCAGACAGGCCTTGAAGATGGTAAACTGATATTCGCTCAGCTGCGTTGCCTCGTCGATGGCGATTACGTCGTATTCCTGACCCTGATAGCGGAGTGCGTCGCGTTCGGCGGCGCAGTAACCGAAGATTATACGGCTTCCGTTTTCGAGAGTGAGCTCGCGGTCGCGCTCACTGTATGAGAGTATTGCGCCGTATTCCGCAAGAAGCGGCGCGAGATGGTTTGAGCGGAGCTCTGGGAGAGTCCGCCTTACGAGCAGACAGCGAAGTCCCGGGTACCGCAGACACATGAGAATGAGCTTGCGTCGGAGTGCCCATGACTTCCCGCCCCCACGCGCTCCGCCGTAAGCGACGTACTTCGCTTGGCAAGTGAAAAACTCGCGTTGGCGTGCGTTCGGGGAGCCGGGGATGTGAAGGGCGCGCTCGGGCGCATCAGACGCCGTCTTCAAATGCGTCATGATCGAAGATCAGACGGAGCTGACCCGAATCGGTGACCGACCTTTCCTCGTGTCTTTCCTCCGAGTAACCGAGACGGTGTTTCAGATAGATAGAAAGGATCGTGGCGGTCATCTGCGAGTTGAGAGCTTCATCCTCAAGTGCGGCGCAGATAGCGCCGTGGATCTCGGGGCGTGTCGATTTCAGCCGATCGAAATCGGAGAGAGTCACGCCGAGAAATCTGCAAAAGCCTGCGACATTCGGTATTCTGCCCGCACTTTTGGGGTTGCCGCCGCACTCGAAGCGGCAGCGGGAAATGTAGTCGCCGAGGGCGTCTGCCATTTTGTCCTCATCTGCAAGCCTTTCGAGCACGGTGCGGCTTGGGGTATTTGGCGGTATGGTGTCGTTTGCGGACATCTTTACCTCGCTTTCCCGTCTGTACCGTAATCATTTTACCGCCGAGCGGAGTCTCAAAACGATACCTGCAGTCAAGCGCAGTCTCAAAAGTCTCACGGATTTCAAAATTTTTGCATAAAAAAAGACCGATTTTTCAATCAGCCTGATTATTAAAATGAAAATTTCCGCCCGATTTGGGCGGAAATGGTTTAAGCTCCGACGCTTCCTGCGGGAATGCTCTGTTCATAAAGTGTTTCCGGGGCGATATCAATGTCTCCGTCATTCCATACCGGAATACCGTAATCAATATACACGTTTTTAAAAACTTTTAGATCAGCGAGAGGGGCGAATGCGGGTTGCGACAAAAATGGCGTCAAGTCAAAGACTCTTGCTTCTCCTGTGTTGAATCGAATCCAAAGTTTGTGATTGTCGAGAGGACGAATACCGTTTACTTTTAACATCGGGGGTTCATTGCCGGCATAGGCAATACCGTTTCTTATATACATAACCGTAAACTCCTTTCCGAAATTATCGAAGTGGTTCGATTTTACCGAAAGCAACACCTTTGATGGCATTGTTCCATGCTGCATAAAGCTCATCTTCATGAATAAGTGCCCAAGCCTGTACCAATTTCAACTGCTTTACCGGAAGACTTCCGGCAAGAAGCTCTCCGTCTATTCCTACCGATGCTTCATATTCGGCAAAATAAACGTGAAAATGCGGTTTGTGATGCTGGCTGTTGTCATTATAGATCATTTTAATGATGATATTATAGAATCTGGATAATTCCGGCATAACGATTTCCTCGATTATTGTTTTCTTTATTTATTATAACATATTTCGCAATATTAGTCAATATGATTTTTCGGACTTATTCTTCAATCCCCATCATCGCCATCAGTCTCTTATTAAACTCCTCGGCGGTATTGTATCCCATCTTCTTCTGACGGTTGTTCATTGCCGCGATCTCAAGGATGATGGCGAGGTTTCGTCCCGGGCGGACGGGTATGGTAAGCGAGGGAAGATCAATTCCAAGGATATTGATGGTCTGCTCATCGAGTCCGAGGCGGTCGTACATCTTGCCCTGAACCCAGGATTCAAGATTGATGACAAGGTCGATCTTTTCGGTGTCCTTGACGGCACTGATACCGTAAAGCCTCTTGACGTCGATGATACCGATTCCGCGGAGCTCAACGTAGTGGCGCAGGATCTCGGGAGCCTGTCCGACGAGAGCCTTCTTTGATACGCGCTTGATCTCAACGGCGTCGTCCGCGATGAGTCGGTGACCTCTCTTGACAAGCTCGATCGCGGTCTCGGATTTACCGACTCCGCTGTCGCCGAGGATGAGGATACCCTCGCCGTAGACCTCAACAAGTACGCCGTGGCGCGTGATGCAGGGCGCGAGATGGACGTTGAGTGACGCAAAGAGTGCCGCCATTGTTGCGGAGGTCAACTCTTCGGTTGCGAGAAGCGGAACTTCATATTCCTCGCAATGCTTTATAAGCTCGGGAAATGCGGGATTGCCGGAGGTCATCATGATCGCAACCGGCTTGTGCGCAACGAATTCACGGATGTGCTCGTCGCGCTCGTCCTCCGTCATATTCGAAAGATAACGGAATTCCGCTATGCCGACAAGCTGAATCCGTCCTTCCTGGAAAAAGTCAAAGAATCCGGTAAGTGCAAGTCCGGGGCGGTCAACCTCGGGTGCGGTTACGAATATTTCTTCGGGCTCGCGGGGGAGATATATTGTTTCAAGCTTGAATTCTTTTATGAGCGATGAGAGCGATATTCTGTTCTTTTCTTCCATGTCAAGCATCCTCTTAAATATTTGTTATATATAGTATACCATATAATCGGTCCGGTTGCAAACCTTTTTGTGAAATTTTTTAAAGAAAATTGGAATATTCATATGGGCGACACAAAAATGTGGTATTATTAAATGAAAAATTATCCCTACAGGAGAATTATATTATGAAGACAAAAACAGTAAAGAGACTTTCTCTTATGCTTGCAATGATCATGATGCTCGGCGTATGTCTCACTTCCTGCGCTGTCAAGCCGATCAAGAGTACCGAAGAGGAAGCGAAGATCGTCGGAAAGATCGGGAAATACGAGGTGAGATATGAGGAGCTTCGCTATATCGTTCTCAACCACAAGGTGGATATGGCTCTTGAATTCGGTGAGAATATCTGGACGGAGAAGCCGGAGGAGTACGAGGCTGAGCTTATCAAGAGAGTAAATGAGACCATCGTCAGCGACTATTATGCCCTTCAGGCTATGGCTGATTACTACTATGTCGGCGGCGGTGCTGAGGGTATGATGAACGAGGAGCCTATTCTTGATGCCGTCCAGGAGACTGTCGAGCTTGCTGTAGACGAATGCGGAAGCAAGAATAAGTACAAGAAGATGCTTGAAGATCAGTATCTGACCGACTACCTCTTCCGTTTCTACAACTCCTTGGAAGAATGTGCAACCGAGCTTTTCTATATTCTTTCGCAGGACCTCGGAATAATCGACGGCAGCGAGGAATATATTACCGAATATATGAATTCGGGCAAGTTTATCCGCACCAATCATATCTTCCTTAAGGGTGCTACCGAGGAAAATCTCGCGCTTGCAGAGACGCTTCATAAACAGATTGAGGAATGCGACAGAGAAAGCCGCGAGCTCGAGCTTATCATGCTCAAGGGCATCCATTGCTCGGATTACACCATGACGACTCGCCACGGCAAGTATTTCGCAAGATACACCTCGGATTACAGCGATGAATATGAGCTTGCGGCGTTTGAACTCGGTGTGGGAAGCCTCAGCGATATCGTAAAGACCCCCGAAGGATACTATATCATCTTGCGCCTCGAACTCGAAGAGGATTACATGAAACAGAATTATGAGGATTTCAGAGCCGATATCATGGGTTCTGAATTCAACGTGAATCTTGCCGAATTCAAGAAAGACCTCGTGTTCGAACTTAACGATTACGGAAAAACGATCAAATATCTGGAGATTGAATAAATGAGTACAGTAAGCGGCGGAAGGCGCAGAGCCTTCAGAAGCCGTCATCATACCCCTATGCCTCCCGGCGGAAAGCTTGCGGTGATATTTGTGACTCTCGCACTTCTGCTTTTCGTTTTTGCCGTTATGCTCGGCAACTATCTCCGCGGACTTGCCGAGGATATAATCGAGGACACCACGGAACCCTCCTCAACTGAGGCAGAGGTTTATTACGCGAACCCGCCCGCAAACGTTCTGTCGCGCGGTATTCTGTTCGGCAAGGATTATTCGGCAGTTACGGAAACCGAAACGGAGACCGAGACCGAAACAGAAAACGAAGAAACAAGCTTTGAGACCGAAGAGACCAATCGTGAGATTGCGCCGGAAGACCCCGTGAAGTTTGATTCGGTATCGGTCAGCCTCAGAAAAAAGGACAGGGACAGCGGTGAGATGCTTCTTGCATATTCATCCGAGGTAAGCCTTGAATATTCGATCGACGTTACCGGCGCTTGCGATCTTTACGAAGGACTCGGACTTATCGCCGAAAACTGGGGAGATCGGACGAAGGTATGCGGAATTTTTGAAGTGGATTATCCGAACCGTCCCGAAGAGACCCGCGGAATCATGCGTGCTTACGAGATCGCGCTGATCTGCGAGCTTGTAGAGGCGGGATTCGACGAGATCATGCTCATCGGTTTTTCGGGAGACTCCGAAGAAGGTCTTTCCTTTATCTCGGATATTTACGAGCAGAAGGAAAGGGGCACGGTTATCGGAATTGCTTTTTCCTTTGATTTCCTCATTTCGGAGGGCGCAAGGGAGAAGATCGACGGTGTTGCAAAGAAATGCGGATTTCTTGCGCTTGACCTGAGCTCTGCAGAAATTCCTTTGCTTATGAGTGCCGAGTCGGTGATCGCGGACAGAGTTTCGCGTACGCTTGAGATCTGCCGCGAGTATTCGATCCGTGTGATCCTCGGTTGCGGAAACGCACCCGACACCGAATCGCAGACCCGCGCGGCTATGGCGTCGGGAGCCAAGAATATTATGACGGCACTCGGTATTGAAAGAGAATAAAAGAAGGACGGTTCAAATTGAAGTGAACCGTCCTTTTTACAATTAATATATTGACATTCGTCGTTTTTTGTTGTAAAATATATAATAGTATACTATTGTAATATTACTTATGGAGTAAAAATGTCAAAGGTTATAAAGAGAAAGAAAAAAACGGGTAAGGCTCTTCTTGCTGTCGCGCTGACAGTCATGCTTACCGCTGTCATACTTCTCGGTGCTCTCGCGGGTGCCGCCTTTGTCATTGCCAAGGGCCCCGCAAGAAGCGAGTCTGCGCGCCTCTGCGCAACGTTTGCCGAAAAACGCTTTCCGCTTGCGGGGCTTTTCTTCAGCGCGGACGAGCTTGAACGCTCCACCTTCTATATGCCTCCCGAAGTTATTGAGTCTCAGATCGAACCGAGCGGTTCTTACAACAGCGCGGTTTATTACGTTGATGATGTTTCAAACGCGTGGGATGCCGTTGTTATTACGGGTATTTCTCCCGATTCGCTGTCTCTCACCGAGACTGACAGTGCATACGCGGGCGGTAAATATTCGTTCGGGCTCGGCGGTGATCTTGACGCTTTTCTGATCGGTGACTACCTTACCTACCGAGGTGACGACGGCGAGATATACTGCTTTTGTGCTATGGGAGAGGACGGTGTCCTCGATATTGGTGCGATGACGGCATACGATGCGGCAAATTCGGGTTACGTATGGGGACTCGAGGCTGACCGCGTGCTTGTCCGTGACAGTGCGCCTGCGGAGGACCTCGGAGGAGGATACGCATCCCGCGCCGCTATCGGACAGGCGGCTGACGGATCGATCATTCTTGCTTTTGTTAATGACCGCGGATTTTATCCGTCGGGTATTACTTATTCCGAGCTTGCATCGCTGATGTATGAATACGGCGCGGTGAATGCTGCGGCACTCAGAGCCGAGGGCGGTTTTTACGCCGACGGCGTAGGTCAGCTCGGTCAAAAGTGCCCAAGCTCCTTTGCTCTTACAGTGAGAGGGGGTGCTGACTGATGTCTGAAAATAAACACGAATTCCCGAAGAACCTTCCCGATGATATCGGGCGTGATAAGAATATTGTTTCGATGTCCGAGACCGCGGGTGAGCGCGGAGACGTATCCTCAAAGATCGGCATCGGACTTGATGCGCATTTCGAGGGCGGTGAGCGCCGCCGTCATCCCAAGTCGCACGGACTTCTCAAAGGACTGCTTGCCTATTTCAGCGCCGCTCTCCTTGTCATCGGCATACTGA
Source organism: Eubacteriales bacterium (assembly GCA_045535915.1). Taxonomy (GTDB): domain Bacteria; phylum Bacillota; class Clostridia; order Oscillospirales; family CAG-272; genus CAG-390. Next base: position 12,862 of record JAZSMP010000246.1, read on the forward strand.
TCGTGGTCTCCTGGCGCTTTGCCGAGATCCGCGAGGGAAGCCGCGCCGAGCTTTTCGTTGATAACTTCATCGCCGAAAGCGACCTGTCGGCATGGCAGCAGCAACTCAGACTGAATCTGCCGAGGACCTATCCCGCGTATGAAGATGCATCGAAGCTGGCGTACGACGTTCTCTCTCCCGCACTTGAGCTCGGTAAGATCACGTATCTGCACCGTGTAACTCCCTCGACAGAAGGTTATCCTGTCTTCGAGCTTTTTTCGGACGGCGAGCATTTCGCCTCGCTTGTGATCAAGGATACCTCGATCGGACTCTTCTCGATGGGTCAGTGGGAGATTGAGCGCATCGAATTTGACGTTGAGTATTTCGATAACGTGGATTTCCCCGAATACCGCGTCATTCTTCCTGCCGGCGCGTCTCTTACCGTGAACGGCGCAACGATAGATCCTGCACTCAAGGAGAAATACAGCGTCACCTATCCCGCGCTTTCGATCGCGGAGAAGGGTCACGACGTTGCACCCTGCGATCTCTATATCTTTAATGATATTTATTTCCTTCCCGAGCTTGGCGCCTCTCTTGACGGAGTAAGCCTTAAGCTTGCCGAGAGTGAGAGTAACGAATTCTTCTTCTATTATCCCGAGGATGCGACGCATCTCGTCAACGTGATCGTTCCCGTCGGAGTTGACGCGTACGTCAGCGGTATTCTTCTGACCGAGGAATGGGCGAGCCGAAGCGAGATCGACGGCGAACTCGGCGATCTCGACGACGGCGGAACGGGCACACTTCCGAGACTCAGCGTTTGGACTATTGACAACCTCTTCGGTGAGGTCGATGTTGAGGCGAAGATCGGCGAAGCTCAGGTCGATTTGCTTTCGAACGACAACGGAACCTACAAATTTGCCACACCCGATGAGTGCAAGTACACTCTGACCGTCATCCTTCCCGCGGGTGCGGAGCTTTT
>JAZSMP010000302.1:0-3375 GCA_045535915.1 Eubacteriales bacterium
CTGTGTACCATCATAGACAAAGGTATCATAGACCATAGTGTCATCTGAATCAAACGGAACGTCAGCTCTTTCGGGAAGAACAGGATTGTAATCAAGGCTGTAATTGTAATCTGTTCCGGGGATGTGTTCGTTGAAGAAGAAGGTAGGATCGCCGAATGACCATCTGCCTATTCTGTTCGACATTTCTTCGGTGTCGGTTACTGCAAAATAAGTATGGTAAGCGCCGTAGATATCCCATTTAATATCGTTCCATGTAACGTCTACCCAATACCATTCGCCGTCATCGAGCTTGACAAGGTTCCATGCGTGAGCTCCGCCGGCAGTACCGGTTACTCTGATATTCTCAATGCCGGCAAAATTGAGAAGGAGTCCGAAAACTTCTGTGTAGCTTTCGCAAACGCCGGTATTTTTCTCAATAATACCGATGATATTGTGCGCCCACTCGGCACTTTCGGGGATAGTTGTTCCGGGCTTATATGAATAGGATGCGTTAAGGCAGATCGCATCATTGAGGATGAGAGCGATCTGATACTCTGATGTCTCATCGACGGTAAGCTTCAGATATTCTGCAGCTTTGGCATAAATGAGCTCATTGTAGTATTTGCGCACGGAGCTGTCGCGGTAATTTGTGTCAACTCCAACCAAAAACGAGGTTGAGGGATAGTAAGATATTCCTCTTGCTATCCAATAATAGAGAGGATGATCGTCTTTATAAATCTTAAATACAACTTTTGCTTCATTGTCGGTCAGACCGTAAACGTTGTAATAAACCTGATTAAGATAACCGTTTTCGCCCGGCTTGCGGTCGGTATTGATGTGGAAATCTGTAAGCTCGGCGTCAAGTGCCTTGTAAAACTGCTGCATTGCCGAGCCGTTCGGGAGAGATGCGAGGTATTCGTAGCCCCAATTGCTTGCGTAGTATTCGGGATTTTCAATTCCGAGGGGGAGGATGAGGGTGGATTCTGAAATTACCTCGGAGCAGGTGGAGCAGTAAACGTGATCGGTCTTGCCGAAAGTGCGCTCACCCGCGGGTGTGCCGGGGACTGTTACGGTCGAGTGGGTGTGTGTGCCCGAGAAGGTGACGGTGAAGGAGCTGTTATGATTCCAATTTTCGTCCTTGAATACAGACTCCCATTGTGCTGATGTGCCACTATAGACAAATTCCGAAAGGCTTTCGCAGGATCCGAAGGCATATCTGCCTATGCTCGTAATACCTTCGGGGATAGTGATGCTCTCAAGAGCCGAGCATAAATGGAAGGCATAATTGCCTATGCTCGTGATTGAGTCCGGGATATTTATGCTTGTAAGAGTTTGCAAGCTTCCGAACGCGGAATCATATATGCTCTTTACGCTTCCGTCCTCGGGGATGATGCTGTTTGCACATCCTCTGAGAAGTGTTTCAGAGGATGTTTCGATAAGGCAATTGCCGGCACTGTGATATACCGGGTTGTCTTTGTCCACGGTGATGCTTGTAAGACCGGTAGATCCGTTGAAGGCAAAATCGCCTATTGAGGTCAGCGTTTTCGGGAGTGCAAGGAAAGGCAGACTTGCACAGTCGGCGAAAGCATAGTCGTCAATAATCTCTATGCATTCGGGAATATTGATGTTCACAAGCTTTGAGCATCCGATAAAGGTGCTGTTGCGTATGCGCTTCAAGCCGCTCGGAAGCAAAACACTTTCAAGCTCGGTGCAGTATGCAAAGGCAAACTCACCAATGCTTGTTACGCTGTCGGGGATGGCGATGCTTGTGAAGCTCTTAAGCTCGCAGAAGGCATAATCTTCAATGCGTGTCACGGGCAGACCGTCATAAAGCGCGGGAATGATTATATCGGTGTCGCGGCAGCTTCCGATGCTGACAACGGTATAGGAGGACCCGCCATCATTTATTGAAAATTCCAGACCCTCCGAGCCGGGCAGAGGAGCGATCTCCGCGGCTGAGGCAGTGATAAGGATACGTCCTGTCTCATCCTTGAATAGCTTTGAGCATTTTTTGCAGCGCCAATGCTCGATATTGCCCTTATTGCATGTGGGAGCGACATATTCAACGTATGTAAGCTCATGTACGCAGGTCTCGCCGGTTTTCAGCTCGGCGTCGGGATGCCCTGTGATATTCTTCAGAATATTTTCAGCATCCTTTGCGTCAATGATTCCGTCGCCGTTGGTGTCGACCGTGTCTGCGAGGCATTCAACTTTCTTGCCTTCTATATAAAGCAGTACGGTCGCCGCGTCACGGATGTTGACCTTTCCGTCGCCGTTGATGTCACCGGGCAGTTCCGCCGCCGAAACGCCGACTGCCGAAAGCGAGAAGAGAAGCAGAAGCGACAATGATGCAATTAAAAATTTTTTCATCTCATTATTCCTTCCTGAAAATGATACTTAATATATTATATCTTATAATATTAATAAAGTCAATATGATCCTTAAGTTCAAGAGCCTTTTTTGCGGCTTCCGATGGCATCGGCGTATGCGGCTGCGGCAGATTCGGTCTTGTTCGGCGCGTATTTGTAGTAGACGCGGCCGCGGAGATCGTCGGGGAGGTATTGCTGTGGTGTGTAGTGATTCGGGTAGTCGTGCGGGTAGACGTAGCCCTCAAAGAGCGGGGACTGGATGTGCTTTGGCGGAATTTTGCCCCTGCCCGCCTCGATATCCTCGTTTGCCGCGGCAGCGGCGAGGTAGGCAGAATTTGATTTGGGCGCGGTCGCAAGCATCACTGCGGCGTTCGAAAGCGGTATTCTTGCCTCGGGCATACCGAGCTCACGCGCAGACTCACAGCAGGCACGTACGATCACGGGTGCCATCGGGTAGGCTAGACCGATGTCCTCGCTCGCGATGACCTGAAGGCGTCGGCACGCGGCAAGAAGCTCGCCCGATGCGAGTAATTTGTTCAGATAAAATACAGCGGCGTCGGGGTCGGAGCCTCGGATCGACTTCTGGAGTGCCGAAAGAAGGTCGAAGTGGATATCGTCCGAGTAATTTGCAATATTCGACTCAAAGGGCGTGACGTCGGAGAGGAGAATGGCGTCGCCGTCGGAGGAGAGATAGGCGTTTTCAAAGAGAGTCAGCGCGCGGCGGACGTCCCCTCCGGAGGAGGATGCGATCTTCTCGGCAACGCCTGCGTCAAAGTGACGGGTGCGGTTCGTCTCGCGGTTGAGGTAATCCATACCTCTCGAAAGCGCGCGTACGACCTCGGCGGGCGGCACGGGTTTGAACTCAAAGAGAGTCGAGCGCGAGATGAGGGCGCCGTAGAGGTAGAAATGAGGATTTTCGGTCGTCGAGGCGATCAGGGTCACGCGCCCGTCCTCGATATATTCAAGCAGGGATTGCTGTTGTTTGCGGTTGAAGTACTGGATCTCGTCGAGGTAGAGAAGTATCCCC
>JAZSMP010000260.1:0-2024 GCA_045535915.1 Eubacteriales bacterium
GGCGGTATTCGCTGACGGATGCGCTTCTCGGCGTGTTCTTGCCGTGCCCGAGGTTGCGTCCGCGTTTGTAGGTCGCCTCTTCCTCTTCGGTCAGGTGTGGGAGCATACGCTCGAGTGCTTCGCTTTGCGCGGTCGCCTTGACGTACGCGAGAGAGGCGTCGTTAAGTCTTTTCGAGGAGCAGAGTCCCGAGCGGACGAGACGCTCACGGATCAGTACCTCCATCGCCGCGTCGCCGAGATAGGCGAGCGCTTCTACGGCGATTACGCCTCCGCCCTCACTCAAGACAGCCGCCCTTTCTCTCGATTGCCTGCAGGATCGTGTTTCCGATGCCCTCAGCCATCAGATAGTAGCCAACGTCGTTCGGGTGGACGCCGTCGATTACGAAATCGCTCTCACCGTCCATACCGAGGAAGAAGGACTCGCCGTCGATGTAGTAGACGTTGCGGTCGCCCGCATCGAGAGCCGCGCGGTAGGTGTCAATGATGATCTTCTTGCGCTCCTCGACCTTCGAGGGGTTGGTTGCCGCGTTCGGGCGGGTGATCAGGATTATCGGGATATCGGGATGAGCCGCGCGGATGATATCGTAGCCGCGCTTGTGGGTCTCGGCGAGATATTCGGGGTTCGGCGCGTTGTGGTCATAATCGTAAACGAAGAGGCACATATCGAGGGACGCAAGATAATTCATTATCGGCAGTTCTGCTTTTGCGTTGCCCGAAAAACCGAGGTTTACGATATTCATGCCGAGCTTGCGGCTGATGATGTTCGAATATGCAAGTCCGGGGCGGGATGCGCCCGTGCCGTGAACGATCGAGGAGCCGTAAATGATGATCGGCTTTTCATTTTTGTAGGGCTTGCCCGCGCCGATCACGGAATCCTCCTGGAGTCCCACGTAAAATTCGGAAACTACCGAGTGGAGCGGGAAGTTGATCGTGAAATAACGCATCTTGCGGCTGCCGAAGCGGATGATCTGCTCGTAGCCATCCTCCATCTTGTAGGGAGGCATGAAGGATTTGACGAAACGGCTTCCGGTCGGGGTGTCCTCGTAGAGGTCAAAGCCCGCCGACATGAGCAGGGTCATATGCGAATTGCGTCCGATGACGGGCATTTTAGCCTTGATAAGGATGTAGCCCGAGTCGGTCGAGAAGCGCACGCGGACGCCTGCGGTCTCTTTTGCGAGCTTGTCTACACCCTTGCTCGTCTCCGCGGCAACTGCCACCGGCAGACGGCGGTAGATCTCATCCTGCTCGCCGTAAAGATTGTAAAGCTCAAAGGGAGCGTTTCTTGCATTATGGAATTTTACGTCCTCGGTATCGGGGAAGACGGTCTCGACTATCAGGTTTTTATCTACTTCTACGTAAGCTTCTTTTTTGATGTCGCTCATGATTATCTCCTTTTAGTTTCCGATGTTTTTCTTGGAGTAATTCTCCGGATAGAAGGTTGCCATATCGACCTTTGCGGGCTCGATTTCAAGCTCACGGCAGAGGACCTCGACTACGCGCCCGCCGACGTGTTCGATGCCCGCGGGAGTGGAATAGTGAGTCATATCGCTGTGGCATCCGTCGGGAGCTGACGCCGTGACGGCGTAAAGATCGTTGATGACTGTGCCCGTGCCCTCGAGTGCCTTTACTGCAGCCTCGTTGAAAGCCTCGATGGTCGCATTGCGGCGCTTGAAGGTCGCGCCGTATTTTTCTTCCTCAACTGCGGTACAGGTGGCGAAAACGATCTTTGCCTTCGGGAAAAGCAGTCGCAGACGGCGGTCGATGCGCGCGATCTGGACGGCATAATGCTCAATGGGGGTCACGGGCCCGTCGCCCATGATCTCGGGAACGTCCCAGAGTCCCGCGTTCCAATGGACAAGGTCTGCGTCCTCGGGCCATTCGCCCTTTTTCTTCCATTCGTGGACGAAACGGATTATGTAGGTTGCAAATCTGCAGTTTTCGGCGGGATAATAAACCTGTGCGGTCTCGCGGAGAGCTTCTTTTACGTATTTATCGTATCCCATACGGATCGAGTCGCCGATAAG
>JAZSMP010000208.1:0-4039 GCA_045535915.1 Eubacteriales bacterium
CTTCATATCTCCTCTCAGGCGATCTCGAAATGGGAAAACGGGCAGACTATGCCCGATATATCCCTTCTTGTGCCGTTGTCCAAAGTGCTCAAAACCTCGGTAAACGACCTTCTCGGCGGCGACCGCCGTCGAGAGCTTGAAAAAAGATGGCACGAGGCGGAGGATCTCGACGAGGAAATGGCACTTCTCGCAATCGACGATGCGCTGATCGAGTTCCCCGACGACGAGGAATTCCTCTATCACCGCGCGAAGTACGAATTGGTGCTCGGTTTGCGCGATAAAGAGCTACGGTCATACAATGGCTTTCTTGCCGAAGCCGCTATGCATCTCGAGGAGCTTGTCGAGCGATTCCCCGATAACGACGAATACAAAAACCTGCTCGCGGGGGCGTATTTTCACTCAGATCAGAAGGATCGCGCTATGAAGGTTGCGTATTCGATGAGGAGCGGCAGAGATTACCTTATCGAGGAGTTCAGCGAGGGAGATGCCAAAAGGCGTTTTCGTCAGAGACGGATGAAGAATATGACCTCGGGACTCCTTACGCAACTGAAAAATTACAATACCCGCGAGTCGCTCGAGGCGGCTTACGGGCTGATCGGGACGATGATGGGCGATGATATTCTTCTGCGCTCGCATCATCTTTGGACTCTTTGCGTAAGCGACGCGCTCCTCAGCCTTGAGGAGGGTGATTCTGACCGCTACGTGTCGAAGCTTACCGAGGCTTACGAGATCGCGAAGGCGTACGACCTTCTGCCCTGGCAAAAGCTTGACTATACCGCGCCGCTTTTCGATATGATGTCGGTTGATACCTGCAACAGATATCCTCCCCAAACGCAAGACCTGATCGAGCGTTTCTTGTCCGAGCCGAAGCTTTGTCTCCCCGAGTCGCTTCCGCTCAGACGCCGCATAGCCGAGGAGTGCTTCGGATATCCGCGCCTTGCGGAGTTCAGATGGAAGAATTACTACCGCTTCTGCAGAAAATATATATGCAAGGGCAACTGTTTCAATTTCGGAACCGCGTGGCACGTGCCGGAAGACGAGGAGCGCGAAAAATACAACAGCCTCAAAGGCCTCAGACGCCGCGGCTCGGTCGCACTGCACGAAATTCATAAGGACGAGATCGAAAAGTACGTGCGCTCGGGCATAATGGGCGGATTTACCGCAATGTACCACGAGATGATGATCGGATTCTGCCATTGCGGACGAAAGGAAAAATTCGCAAGGATCGCGCTTCCCGAGGAAGAAAGGGCAATTCCGACAGCTCCCGAGGGCTCGAGAGTCCTCTCGATAGTCGAGATCATGATCGCGGACGCGTTCAAGGGTTGCGGAGTTGAGGAAAAGATGATCCGCGCCGCACTTGACGACGCAAAGAATCGCGGCTACACCCACGCGGAGACCTACCTTATGGAGTGGATGTTCGCAGATTTCGAGAAAAAGCATTTTTATGAATTGTTTGCCGTTTATCAGAAGCTTGGATTTAAGATCATCCGCGATCTCTCGGGCGAGCGGCAGGGACACTATTTCATTATGCAAAAGGTACTGCTCGAGCCGAAGGAGCCGAAGAAATACGAAAACCCGACCGAGGAGTATAAATCGATCCTCAATGAGCTTGAAACCCGTGGCTATGAGATCGAACACGCCGTGAGCGAGAGGGAAGAGATCGGGAAAACGTACGGGATCAGTTTCCCGCGCTCGCTTTCCGACTTCTTTGCTTGCGGAATGCCCGTGGGTAAGGATCTCAGATCGGATTTCCCGAACTGGAGGGATATGAGCGACGGAAATGTTTCGCTCATAAAGAGACGGCTCCGGGCACCGCTCAAAAATCTGAAGGACTCCGTGAAGGACGGCTTCTGGATCGAGGAATGGGGCGAGCGTCCGAAGGATGAGGACGAGGCGGTGGCGAAATTTTCCGAAATTGCGGATAATGCCCCGATGCTGATCCCCGTCTACGGGCACAGATATATCCCCGTGATCGAGGGCGTGGACGATCCGCCCGTAATTTCTGTTGCGGGCAGCGACATAATATATTACGGTTGCAACCTCGTCGATTATCTCCGCCGCGAATTTCTCGGCAAGAAGGGCGCGATCGAGTGGGAAAACATCACCCGCATACCATTCTGGAGCGACATTATTGATCAGAATTGGTGATATTTGATTAAATTATCCCAAAAATCATATTATTTATCCCAGAATTTGATTTTTCGATAAATATATGCTATAATAGTATCGGAATGAGGTGATATTATGAAATACGTTTCTAAAGACAGACTCTGCGATTTTGAGTTCCACGACAGCGAGTGGCGCTTCGTTTCGTGGGAGGACGGAAATCTGACCGTCCGAATCCGGATGCTCAATATCCACAAGGACGCACAGCAGAACGACTGCGGCAAGGATATGGAGATAAAGGAAGCTATCATGACCTTTATCGGTATCAAAAATTTCACTTATACGTTGCCTCGCACTTGGAAAAAGGACGAAAACGGCAATTCCTACACGGACGACCCGCTCGTGGTCTACGAGGGCGACGAGGGTGTCCGAAAATTCATAAATGAGCTTGAGTCGAGCCACCACGCGGCGGTTATGTATTTCAAAGAGATCGACGGTGGATATGAATTCGGCGGAATCGGAAATGAGTGGATATCTGCGGAATTCGCGTTCGACGGCGTCACAGTCGAGTGGGACGAGTACTGCGGTAAGGCGTGGTATTGGGGACATAAATATCAGAAACAGAAGCTCGTCCTCGAAACGCCGAAGGGCGAGCTGACGGTCGATGCTACGGTCAGCGAGAACACCGAACCCGTTTGCGCGAACGGCATTGAGATCGCCCCGCCCGGCTTCGGAATCGTGTTCAATTATGAAAATAAAGCCGTTTTCAGCGGACATTTCAAAACTCTCGAGGAGGCTTTCGAGGGCTTGAAACACGCACTCCCCGAGGGCGTGAAGGTAATTGGTTTTTGTGAGGAGTGAAATTTATGAACGATGAGATAAAGGCCGATCCCGCGCGTGAAAAAAGCGATCTGCGGCGTACCTATAATCGATGCGGATGGGTGCTGTTCGCTTATACGGCACTCGGATTCATTCTGGTTCGTCTGCTTGACGCTTTGCTTGTCGGCGCGGGCGACGCGGCATTGGAATTTGCCGGTAAATACTTATTGATATACAATGCGATCTTAGTTGCGATCCCGACCGCCGCAGCGGCACTTTTTCTGCTTCGCGTGCCGAGATACGCGCCCGAGCGCAAAAAGATATCGGTAAAAGGCTTTGCGTCGGTCGTTTTGATCGCCTTCGGTGTGTCGTACGTCGGAAATACCGTCAGCCGAGTTCTCATAAATCTGGTGTATTCGTTCTCGGGAATTGCGATAGGCGACAGAGTCAGCGCGGCTATCTCGGCGGTCGAGCCTTGGCAGGTGATCCTCTGCACGGTTCTGCTTGCGCCGATCATGGAGGAATTTTTGTTCCGCAAACTGCTGATCGACCGCCTTTATAGGCACGGCGAGCTTCTCGCGATACTTGTCTCGGCAGCCTTTTTCGGGCTTTTCCACCAGAACGTCTATCAGATCGCGGGCGCTGCGGGTGCGGGTCTCGTTCTCGGCTATCTCTACTGCAAGACGGGCAGTTACCTCGCAGTCACTCTTTTGCATATGATATACAACCTGATCGGCGTGATCCCCGCGTTTTTGTCAGCGAGAGTCTCCGATTATGCAGGTATGAGTGCCGAAGAGCTCGCCGCACTGCCGCCCGAGGTCTATGCGGACTACAACAGCGCGATGGCGGCGTTGCTCGCGTACTCGGGAGTGGTTATGGCGATAAATATCGTCGGTATTGTGCTGCTGATAGTTTTCAGAAAGAAGATCGTCATCGAGAAGAACGCTCCCGCACTGCTTGAGAGCGACAAACGCGATATCGTCCTCCGCGCCCCGGGTATCGTTGCCGCGGGTGTGATCATGATAGCGTTTACCATTGTTTCGATAATCCAAATGATTTGATTTTCGTTAGGCTATATGCCCGAAAAAATATATTATTTACGTGCTGACCGTTA
>JAZSMP010000390.1:0-7682 GCA_045535915.1 Eubacteriales bacterium
GGAGCCGAATTTCTTCTTCGGTGAAGAAACGAGCTCGATCGGAACGTAGGGCCCGTAAGGCTCTTCAAAATACGAATATCCTTCCGCGAACTTCTCGCCCTTCTCGGTTGCGTCGGGGATAAGCGAATAATAGGGCTCGCCAAAGGTGCAGGCAACTCCGAGCTCAAGCGGGATGCCCCTCCACCACCAGGAAACCACACCGCTGTCTCCGCGGCTGATCTGTCCGAAGAATCCGCCCGTCAGAGTTGTCAGCGACTTGAGCAGGCGTCGGAGTGCGAATTTCCATTCCTCTGTCTCGTAAAGCTCGTCGGGCATGCGGATCGAGATGCGATTGACGCGCAGCTCATCGCGTTTTGCCTCGGCGCGCTCGCAGTCGTTAATATGAACGTGAGTCACGGGCTTACGGGCGTACCAGACGGGAGCGGGAGTGTTCTTCAGAAATTCGATGAACTCTGTGCGGTCGGCATATTCTCGGTCGGGGGGAGTCTGCTCTCCGAACCGTGACGGAAGCGCGAAGGGCATTTCCTTTTCGAGAAGCGCAACTATATCCTCAAAAAGCGAGGAAAAGTTCTTTTTCGTCTCAAACCAGACCGAAAGTGTGAGCATCGGCGTGTATTCGTTGAGCGCGGGCGGAATGAGTTTTTCGGTGCAAAACACGGTTTCCATACCCGTCTCCTCAAGAGCACCGTCGAGTTCCTTCGCCGTCTTGAGCGCGAATTTGCGCGCGTAGACAATGGAATTTTCGCTCTCATATTCCGAAAGTCGGAAATGCACGAGCGATGTAATACCGCCGACCGAGATGAGGATATCCGCGGGAATCTCTCCCATCTCGACCTCTCTATTTTCGATCAGTTCAAGCTTGCAGTCGCTGATCTTCGGCAGTCTCCATTCATCATCGGGAGCTATCCGCGACCATATTTTAAAATCCACAAAATCTTTCATCATTACTCTTTCGGGAGTGAGATCAAAGCTCGATCTCATACATGTCAAATATCTTAAAATCTTTTATCATAAATTTCAGCGAACCGCTGTTGTAAACAAAATCCACGTCTTCTCTTTCGGGCAAACGCAAAAGATTTTTCGGGAGAGAAGGGAGATGTACCGTTACCTCAAAATCCGCCACTCGCCGAGCCGTGTGTCTTGTGTTCAACAGCACCGCATTGAGCAGAACGGAGGAATCGGTTTTGAAAGCTGTTATCTCTACATCATCATCAACGTCGGCGGAAAACGTGTAAGCAGTTTCCGACAGACCGCGTATAAGATTGACCAGCACGCGTCTGTGATCGTATTGAGTGTTGCACTCTATCGGAAGCGCCGACCAGATGACCCTGCCCTTGCCGTATTCCCTCGCCGCCATTGCGGGCATCGAAGTGGCAATTCCGGGCGGATCGGAATGTATCGAAGCAAATCTGATCTCGCCGCGATTGGTATAAGGAAGGGTAAGATTTGCGGTTACGCAGTTTTCGTCAACGCCCTCGACAATTGGCGCCGTTCCGTAAAACACCATCGGATAATCCGCGTTGTAATACTCAAATTCGGAAAGGACTTTTTCCTTCGGAGCAATATAAACCACCGTCTCTTTTGTCCTTCCCTTGACCTCAGCATCAAAGAAGATACGCAAAAGCTCCTCCGAATCAGCACCGCTGAAATAAAGAGTTCCGCCCTCCTCGACGTATTTTGCGATCCTTTCGGCATCGATCGCGTCCTCGCAGGTAAGCATCGGCGCAATAACCGTCCTATGTCTCTTGAGATCGGCAAATCTGCCCGTGATGCCGCAGGGGATATGATCGGATATCAGAGTCGTCAGAGCCTCTGTGACTCCGAGATAATTGGTATAGGGCTCTTCCCTGCAAGAAAACTTGCTCTCAAGGCTATAGTAGATGCCAATATCCTCTGCCATCTCGCCCCTGAAATAGTTTTCATACCGCTCAACCTCGCCGAAAAGCTCGCCAAGCTGTTCATACAGACGCCTATCCATCGTTCCGACGGGATCTATCGCGTCGATTATCAGAGTCGCGCCGTGATGAGCCGCAGTCAGAAAGAACGCACTCCTCATCGCATCGCGCGATTTGATCTGTGTATGCGCCTTGAGTCCGGGAGCGCATCGGGTAAACATATGCTCAAAGGGCTGATTCTTTGAAACACTCTTGTAAAACTTGCAGGTAAAGGAATGGCCGTAAACACCTCGGTCGAGATCTCCGCCGACATAGTCGCAGGCGTTGATAACCTCGAGTGCATTTGCCTTTTTCGGATCGGGAAGCGCGCTGAAAGCCACATTGTGCTCAACACTTACACCGGGCATGAGCTCCTTTGTCAAGGATGTGACCCATGAAGCAAATTCACCCATCCATCTGCGGCGAAGCCTCATATGCAAGAGCCAACGCTCGTCGTTCCAATCTTCAACGAGCGGCATCTGCTCGCCCGTCTCGCGAAAATATCTTTCGCGGCAATGCTCGCAGCAACACATGCTCGGCCAGAAAAGCATATCGTAAAACATCGCATCGACACGGACGTATTCCGCGATCTCGCGGATCTGTGCCTCTGTAAAAGCAAGGTAATCGGGATTGTTCGGACAACAAAGCCCATAGCGCGAGCCTCTGAACTCGGATATATCCGGGGTCTTTCCCACATCCGACGGCTTTACGATGCGCCAATCGGGATGCTCGTCGCATGCATAGTTATTATAGATCAGGCTGTAATAGCCCGTAACCGATATACCACTCGCGCGGCAGGAATCAATAAGCTTGCGGAAGGTATCCTCTCGACCGATGAACGCCTTATGCATCCTGCCCGACCTTGTGGGGTAGTAACAAAGACCGACGTGCGATTGCAGATAGATCATCGCGCTCTGTATTTTCGCTGTCTTCAAGTTCTGCAGATATTGCTCGGGCGAAAATTCCGAAAGGAATCCTTCATCCCAATCATCTATATGCATATCGCACAGATGCCGTCTGTAAGCTTTTTCGTACCACATAAGATACTCTCCGATCATTCAATAAGCATAGCATCTACGATGCTGATGATATATAAGATTTGACGATTGGCATATTCGCACCAATCACTCGGTATTTTAAGCTTTTATACTCTTTTATGACCATTTCCGTATTCTCGTTTCATTGCATCAACAGAAACGATCCATTGCTTACCGAATTTACAAACGTCAACGCCGTTGACGAGCTTTCCGTATGAGATAGCCTTACGAAGCGTGCTCTCATTCAAGCCCCAGAGCTCGGTCGCATCGCCGAAGGACATCAAGCCGTCAAACGGGGTATCTACCTGCACCCCATTCTCCCAAAGCTCGTCGCAGGAAAGGTCAAGATCATCGTTCCAGACGATCCCGTAACCGCCCACGTCCACGGACACGCACTCAAACTCCGGATTATTACGTAATTCCGAAAACATCGGTATTTTTTCAAACAGAGGCTTTACGTCGTAAATTTTCGTAACACCTTCGGAAAATTGCACGCTCAGTCTGTAATCAGTCAGCGGAAAAACATTTTTTATCTTGTGAAACATAACCGTGCCTCCAATCATTCAAGCGGAGGAATCTTTTTGAACTCCTGAGTTTTCCAAATGTCCATCAATGTTTCTTTATGCAAAGATAACCACTCACGCACCATTTCCAAAGCCTTATTGGGAAGATAACCTTCAAGCACTTCGCCTGTCAAAAAATCTATTGCAGCAACATCTTCGTTATATATTGCGTGTATGTGCGGAGGATTGTGTTCACTTTGCAGAAAATACATTCTGATAATAATCCCATAAAACCTCGATAATACAGGCATTGTTGTTCTCCTTTCGGTTATCTCCTCATCAGTATTATATCACGGTATCGTGATATTGTCAATAGATTCATTCGAGAATTTTATCAATTTGCTCAATGTAAAAATCATAAAACGATTGAGTACTCTGCTCAAAAAGCCTCAAAGCACTTATAAATCGATCCAAGTAAACAAATATTTCCTTTTGCCTACGGTATTCTTCCGAAACGCAAAAATCAGGAAACCACTTTTGGTTTATTTCCATAAACCTGATTTGAAATGCTCTGACAAAATATTCATTTATAATGGCGTATTCCGTATTATAAAAGTGTGGAATTTTTCTGTGTTTTTCAAAGAACACATTATGCAAAGCAAGTCTGTTCTTATTTTTCTCTACCGTATAATTCACAAAACAATGTGCATATTCGTGCGCGATACTTTTTGCAAAAGCTGCAAAATCCCAATCGTACTCCCCATTATCGTTACAATACGGCATACAGCGAACAGTAAATGATGTTTCCTTGTTCTCTATTTCGAGAGTAAAACCGTAATTTCCGGCAATCGGGCAAACAATCAACTTAAAATCATCCGGCTTTTGTCGAAAGTATTTTTCAATAAACGCTACCCACGCTTCCAGATCACAGTTATTAACACGATTCAATATTTCATCGTAAAACGATCGTTGGCTTTGAAAAAAGGAATCGAAGCCAGTTTTTTCGGTGAAGTTTTTTACTGCAACTGCCCATTCATAATACTCGTTTTGAGCATCGGACAATATAGACTCAAACTGAAATATTGCTCTAAGCGGTTTGATGTGATAAAAATACCGTTTTGTTATCATTTGCCGTGTCAGCATAACCGCTTCGTCATTCCGAAATTGCCCAAACCATTCGTCTATCGAATCAACATAATATCTATTGTTCAAATACTGACAGGTCTTGTCTTGCAAATTAGCCAGATACAGCAATATCTGAACAAGTTCAACATGCGGAGAAATTACTGCAACCATCATAATACCTCAACACAGCAAGAAGCACAAATCGTTTTCTTACTCAATAAACATCGCATCTCCGAAGGAGAAGAATCTGTACTTCTCGCGGACGGCGGTATGGTAAACCTCAAGCATCTTTTCTCTTTCGTAAAAAGCCGAGACGAGCATAAGAAGGGTTGACTTGGGCAGGTGGAAATTCGTTATCAGCGCATCGGTCGCCTTGAAGCGATAGCCGGGGTAAATGAAGATACCCGTATCGCCGTCCCTCGGATGAACGATTCCGTTCTCATCCGAAACGCTTTCAAGCGTACGGCAGGAGGTCGTACCTACGCAGACTGTTCTTCCGCCCGCGGCGCGGCGGCTGTTGATGATATCCGCACTCTCCTTCGAGACCGAGATATATTCGGTGTGCATAACGTGCTCACCGATGTTCTCCTCCTTGACGGGTCGGAAGGTCCCGAGACCTACGTGGAGCATGACGGGAACGACTTCAACGCCCTTCGCCTTGATCTTCTCAAGCAGTTCGGGAGTAAAGTGCAATCCCGCAGTCGGCGCGGCGGCAGAGCCCTCGCGTTTCGCATATACTGTCTGGTAGCGGGACTTATCCTCAAGCTTCGCGGTGATGTAAGGCGGCAGGGGCATGACTCCGACCTCGGAGAGCATGTCGTATACGTTTGCGTAACAATTTTTGTCGTATTCGAGTCTGACGAGGCGGTTGCCTTCCTCGACGATATCCTCCACGGTTGCAACGAGTGCGCCGTTTCCGAAGACCATCTTCATTCCGATGCGCGCGCGTTTTCCCGGCTTTACGAGAGTTTCCCAGAGATCGTCGCCGCGCTGACGGAGAAGGAGAAGTTCGACCATTGCCTCGGGTCTGCCTTCTGCATGTCCGTAAAGACGCGCGGGAATGACCTTGGAATCATTGATGACCAACGTGTCGCCCTCGTGCAGATGATCTATTATATCGTAAAAATGCTTGTGATCAAGCTTACCGCTTTCGCGGTCAACGCAGAGCAGACGCGAAGAATCGCGGGGCTCGGCAGGGTGCTGCGCGATCTGCTCTTCGGGCAGAAAATAGTCGAAATCCGAAGTGCAAAGACTCGTTTCGGGCTTTGCATTTATAATAATATCGCTCATTTCAAATCTCACATTAAGTATAATTAGCCTATTATATATATTATATAATAAATTTGCAAAAAAAGCAATAACAATTTTGAGAAAGGAGAGAATTTTGAGTAAATTTTCTTTGTTTTTCGGCGCGGCGACGGCACTCTGCACGCCTTTTGAGCAAAATGGCGCACTCGACCTCGAATCATTCCGCAAATTATTGCGTTTTCAGCTCGACGAGGGCATCGACGCTCTCCTCGTCTGCGGCACCACGGGCGAGGCGCCGACGCTGTCCGACGACGAGTGCTCCGAGCTCCTTACGGAGACCGTTAAGACCGCCGACCACAGCGTTCCCGTCATTATGGGAGTGGGATCAAACTGCACCGCACACGCAGCCCTGAAAGCGCGTCGGGCAGAAAAAAACGGAGCCGACGCGCTCCTTGCGGTCACTCCGTACTATAACAAATGCACCCCCGAAGGGCTCGTCCGTCACTACCGTGAGATCGCATCGGCAACTTCGCTTCCCGTCATCGTTTACACCGTCCCCTCGCGCACGGGAATGACGATCCCGCCCTCCGTCTGGGGCGAGCTTTTCGCGATCCCGAACGTGATCGGCATCAAGGACGCGACCGGCGACATCGCCTACGGAGCGCAATTTTTGTCTCGTCTCGGGGGCGAATCCTGCCTCTGGTCGGGCAACGATAACGCCACTCTGCCCCTGCTTTCGCTCGGCTCGGACGGCGTGATCTCGGTGCTTTCCAACATAAAAGCGAAGGAGACGTCAAGACTCTGCCACGCCTTCCGCGAGGGCAAAATAAAGGAATCCCAAGCCCTCGCCGCCTCACTTTTACCACTCGCCGACACCCTATTCTGCGAGGTAAATCCGATCCCCGTCAAAGCCGCATTGTCACTTCTCGGCATCTGCAAACCCTATTGCAGAATGCCGCTGACGAGGGCGAGCGAGGGGACGTTTGCGAGACTTTTGGGGCTGATGACGCAGTGATTTCCGCTTGCGCGGAATGATGATCTTGCTTCGCAAGAATGATTATCTGCCTTCGGCAGAACGAAGGACAATTTCCTCACTTTGCTCGGAAATTTTCATTTTTATAAAGTTTTCTCTCGCTTTCTTTTTTCTGCGGGCTCATATGAAAAATTTCGCGCCTGCAAAATCCTGTGACGGTATCCTATAATTTAACATATTATAAATCGGGACCCACCCCTTACTCCCCTCCCGTAAACCGGGAGGGGAAGTTTATTGGTGCGAATTTCTTTATTTAAGTTTCTTTTCTCAATCTCTCTTCAGCCCACTTTTCGTAGACCTTCGCGCAAACGAATCTTTGATAAACAAAGTAGATCAGGACGTTTATAAAGTACGTAACAACAAGCAGTATGATGCTGATCACGGCGGATTTTCCTCCGATCAGCAGGCCGAGCACGCTCGAAAGCATACTCTGCGGAAAAATGAGCATCAAGGAAAAAGGAACGCCGATCAGTCTTGCGATCGACAAAATAGCGTAGGTCACCGAAAAATAAGTCAACATATATTTTCCTCTTTCCGAATAATAACGCTTCGAAAACTCTGTTATGTCGAAGCAATTCGTACCGAAAGAGGTGAGAAATGCCCTCTTCTCTTCCGAATCGCGTTCCAATCTGACCATAGAATAGACGTAAAATCCAACAAACGCGCCAAGCTGTAAAAGTGAATAGAAAACGGTAAGGAAGACGTTTTGCTCCCCGCCCGACGCAACGTCTGTTGCAAATTCAAGAGTCGCATTGCCGAAAAACATATTGACAAGCGTTGTTACCAAGAGATACGCGAAGAA
>JAZSMP010000220.1:0-4916 GCA_045535915.1 Eubacteriales bacterium
ATGAAATCCAAGGATGTTTCACGTGAAACTTCCGGTATTAATAAGGTAATAAAGCTATTGGGCATTTCAGAACCTGTCTTTCATAACGTCAAATTGGCAAATAATGACGAAGATTTTGAAAGATGCATTGTAACTCTCAAAAAATTGTCATCCACACCGACTAAATATCCTCGTGCGTATGCACAAATCAAAAAACGTCCGATATTCTAATAGAAAGTCCTATGTTTCACGTGAAACATAGGACTTTTACGTTTCACGTGAAACCAAAATTGTAAATTTTGTGTAATTAACAATATAGTATTGAAAATTTGCTCAAAAGATGATATAATAATATAAATAACTGCATGGAGGCAGACAAAGTGGGTAAAATTATCTCTTTTGCAAATCAGAAGGGAGGAGTGGGCAAGACTACTTCGGCAGTAAACGTTGCCGCCTCTCTCGGACTTTTAGATAAAAAGGTACTTATGATAGACCTCGACCCCCAGGGTAATACCACAAGCGGCGTCGGAGTACAGAAAAAGGGTCTGAAAACAACGATCCGCGAGATCTTGCTCGCTCCGGAGATCGGAGGAGGGAAGAGCCCTTATGAAGTTGCCAAGCAGGCGATCATCAAGACCGATTTCAACAATCTTTCGCTGATCCCCGCAACAATTTCGCTCGCAGGCGCAGAATTTGATCTTTTTTCGATTGAAAACAGCGAATATATACTCAAAGAAGCGCTCACACCCCTTAAAAATGAGTATGACTACATCATAATTGACTGTCCGCCCTCGCTCGGAATGCTGACGGTTAACGCTCTGGCGGCAAGTGACGGCGTAATTATCCCGATGCAGTGCGAATTTTACGCTCTCGAGGGACTTTCGCAGCTCGTTATCACAATTTCGCGCATAAAGCAGAAATACAACAAGGATCTGACCGTTACGGGCATTCTTCTCACTATGTACAACGGCAGACTGCTTCTGACATCGCAGGTCGTTGCCGAGCTCAAGAAGCATTACTACGAAAAGCTCTTTTCTACGGCAATTTCGCGCGGAGTAAGACTTTCCGAGGCACCTTCATTTGGTATGCCGGTCTATTATCATGACCCGAATTCGAGGGGAAGCCGTGAATACCTTGACGTAGCCAAGGAATTGATCGAAAGAATATAACAATAATTACCAACAGAGGAACATAATGGCAAGAGTAAAGAAAGGCGGACTCGGAAGAGATTTCAATTCGCTCTTTGAGGACAATTTTATTGATACGAAAAAGAATGCCGCAGAGATCCTGCGCATTTCAGACATCGAACCCAACCCCGATCAGCCGCGCAAGCAGTTTGACGAAGAAGAGCTTATGTCGCTTTCGGCTTCGATCGCGGAATACGGACTTCTTCAGCCGATCGTGGTCACCGAAAACAGCGTTCTCCCCGGAACTTACGTTATTATCGCGGGCGAGAGACGTTGGAGGGCTTCGAGAATGGCGGGGCTTGACGAGATCCCTTGCGTAATTTTCGACGGCGATGAGCTTGCGGCGGCGCAGGTCTCGCTAGTTGAGAATATTCAGCGAAGCGACCTCAACGCAATTGAGGAAGCAATGGGTTACCGCGCTCTTATCGAGCGTTTCGGCATGACTCAGGACAGCGTCGCGCAGAAGATCGGAAAGTCGCGTCCCGCAGTAACGAACGCGCTTCGTCTGCTCGAGCTTCCCGAGGACGTGCTCCCCATGGTTGCATCCGGCGAGCTTTCGGCAGGTCACGCGCGCACGCTTCTCGGTCTGAACGACAAAAATGCGATTTTCGCGCTTGCAGAGCGTGTCATCGCGGAGGGTCTTTCGGTCCGTGCGCTTGAAGCAGAGGTAAAAAAACTCAACAGACCCGTGACAGTCACGACAAAGCCCACACTCCCCGTCGACGAGCAGACGACAGTCTATATGGAACAGCTCGAGCGCCGCGCAGTAGAGCTTTGCGGACGTCGCGTAAAGATCCGTGACATGGGTGTCGGAAAGCGTCGGATCGAGATAGATTTTGACGATACTGACGATCTTTCAGAGCTTCTTCTGACGCTCTGCGGCCCCGAAATCTTTGACTTATAATATATAGGTAGAAAAAATGAAATTAATACCCTTTTTCCTTGAAGCCGAGGAGGATTCCTGGCTTGGGATAATCAACGATATTTTCGCGCTTGACATGGGTGAATACGAGAATCTCGGATTCGGCGATTACGCATTCAATAATCTGCGCGGGATCATAATCGGAATGGTCGCAGGCATAATCCTTGCCGCTTATCTTTCGATCTTCAACAAACGGGTCCACGGCTCCTTTGTCTCATCGGTGATCGAGCTCGGAGCATCGAGTCCGTCCACCGCAAAGACTCTTTCGGAGCTCGGATATATGAAGAATAGCGCGGTCCGCTCGGCTATCAGAAGCGGAAACACCTACCGCGGCGTGCTTCGATGTGTCGAGGCAGAGGAATATTACTTTGCCCGCGAGCTTGCGAGAGGCGAATACGAGGCGCGCGTTGCCGCATCGGGCGACTCTGCACCTTCTTTCGAATCACCCGAATACAAGTTTGATTTTGAGACGGCGCATTTCTATATACCCGAAGATAAGCATTACACCGCGTCGATCCGCTTCGAAAAGAAGGGAACGAGCATCTTAAGTGCTGTCCTGATGACGGTGGCGTCGATCGCAATGCTTTGGGCGATACTCAAGTTTTTCCCCGATATTATGCAGCTGCTTGATAATTTTGTCGGCATGATTAACGGTGCGGGGTGATCAATATGGCATATCAAAACAAAAAATTCAGAAAAATTCAGCCTCTGACGGCTTTTACCATCATCGTGGCGGCTGCTCTGGTCGTTTTTCTGATCGGCGTAGGCATCTGGAAGATGAAGGGCGCGCAGAATACGAGCGTGACGCTCTCATCGGGCGAGGAACTGAAATACGTCGGACTCGTCGACAAATTCGGCAGACCGATCTCGGGAACGCTGTATTTTTCGAACGGTATCTCCGCCGAGCTTGACGTTGACGAGGGTTCGCTTACCTACTCGGACGGCACGGTTTACTACGGTCCGCTCGATTCCGATTACAGAAAGCACGGCAAGGGAACGATAACCTGGGAAAACGGCGACAGCTACACCGGTGACTTTTTCGAGGATAAGCTGACGGGTTTCGGCACCTTCACCTTCGCGAGCGGCGACGTTTACGAGGGCGAGCTGATTGACGGTAAGAAAGAGGGAAGAGGAAAGTACTCTTCCTCCGAAGGAAGCGAGTACGATGGCGAGTTCAAGAGTGACATGCGCCACGGCAAGGGCAAGCATACAGCCGCCGACGGAAGCGTTTACGAGGGCGACTTCTCTTACGGCATCAAGTCGGGCGTCGGCAAATACGTCTATGCTAACGGCGACGTCTACGAGGGCGGATTCAAGGGCGACCTCCGCCACGGCGACGGAAAATATATCTGGGCGAACGGCGAGACTTATACGGGTCAGTTCGCAAACGGCAACATGAACGGATTCGGCACCTACACATGGCCGACCGGACGTGCGTCCTATACCGGGTATTTTGAGAACGGCGTGATCGTTGTTATTGAGCCGTAATAATAAAAAATCATCCGAGCCGATGGCGACGGGTGCTAAAGGACAGTAAAAAGCCGATATGGATTTGATTCCGTATCGGCTCTTTTTTATAGCACTACCACTTTCGGTGGTGAGTAAGTGCGCTCTTCCTGATAGTTTTTAGTGATATACTTTGCTTTCGCAAAGAGTGTTATTTTTGCTTCGCAAAAGTGATATTGCTCTGTAAACAGAGCAGTTATATTCTATTCGCTCCAAAACTCGCGTAGCGAATACCACTCGGCAGGGGTCGAATACCACTGCGAAGCAATAGAACTCGCCGCAGGCGAATAGAGTTGGCGTTGTGTCCTTAGGAACACAACGCCATGGCTCGGATGATTTTTTATTATTGGCCAACTATAACCTTATACTCACGTCCGTTATATGTGATCGTTTCGGGGGGAGTGGATCCGATGCCGAGATAAGGGCAGCAATAAACGGTATCGAATCTGATGACCTGATAGGTAGTGCCTTCAACGGTAAAGGTGTCATAGATCATAGTGTCGGATGTGGTGAAGGGATTTTCAGCTCTTTCGGGGAGCACGGGGTTGTAATTCACTCCGTAATTGTGATCGGTGCCGGGAGTGTGCTTCTGGAGGAAGTACAGAGGCTCAAAGGATCCGCCGCCGATCTTGACGGTGACCTCCTGGTAATCGGTTACCGCGGAGTAACCCTGGAAGACTTCATATACGTCACCGGTGTCGAGGTCGTCCCAAGTAAGATCGTACCAGTACCATTCG
The DNA here is from genome assembly GCA_045535915.1 of Eubacteriales bacterium. GTDB lineage: Bacteria > Bacillota > Clostridia > Oscillospirales > CAG-272 > CAG-390. The sequence goes on from JAZSMP010000220.1 coordinate 4,332, forward strand.
CCGTTATCAAGCTTGACAAGGTTCCAGGCGTGACCGCCGCCGTTACCGAGACCGCTGACACGGATGTTTTCAACCTCAGCAAAGTTGAGAAGGAGTCCGAAGACTTCGGTATAGCTTTCGCAAACACCGGTCTTTTTCTCCATAATACCGATGATGCTGTGTGCCCAGGAAGCACTTTCGGGAGTATCTGTGCCGGGGATGTACGCGTACTTGGAGTTCAGGCAGATCGCGTCGTGGAGAGCCCAACAGATCTGATACTCGGAGGTCTCGCCTATGATGAGCTTGAGATAGTCAGCGGCAACGTCATAAATGAGATCGTTGTAGTATGCGCGTGTCGCGCTGTCGCGGTAATCTTCGTCAACCATAACGAGGAAAGAGGTGCCGGGATAGATCGCGCTACTGATTGATATCCAGTAATAAAGCGGGTGATCGTCTCTGTAGATCGAGTAGACCGTTCTTGCTTCGGCATCGCTGAGACCGAAGACGTCATATCTTACGGGATTGAGATAACCGTTTTCGCCCGGCTTGCGGTCGGTATTGATGTGGAAATCTGTAAGCTCGGCGTCAAGTGCCTTGTAAAACTGC
>JAZSMP010000101.1:0-17029 GCA_045535915.1 Eubacteriales bacterium
TAGATATCAGCGTCACCGACATCGCCGAGAAGGACTTCGCGGTGGTTGACGTCGATGCCCTGTCTCATCTCGCCGTTCACGTAAACAATGAACTGCGGATTCGCGGCATCCCAACCCGAAAGATCGGTCTGGACAAAGAGATAGCGGTTCTCGTCGTCGGAATGAGCGGTCAGATGGAACCACGCGTGGCTGTCCCAACCCGATCCCCACTCGCCGCCGTTCGTGAACGGAGCAAATTCGGAGAGTGCGGGAGGTGTATTGCTTGATTTATAGTCGCAGGGACAGTACTCGATGGCATCAGCCTTGCGGGTGTTCGTCCATCTGCTCTTTTTTACGATATCGAAATATCTTCTGATTTTTTGGAGTTTGTAATCCATTTGAGAGCTCCTTTTTTGTTTTTATCTGCTTCTTCCGTAAAGGTGATTGAGATATTTGAATTTTTCTCTGTCGATTCGCCAAAACTGTTCCTTTGTAACACGGTAGGACCAGTTGCCCTCGGCTATACCCGGCTTGTTGATACGTGTATCCGAGCCGAAGAGCAGCATATCCTGAACAGGGATTATTAGCGTATCGGCGTGGCTTGCGAACATCGTTCGGAGAAGATAATCGTAGCTTTCGTCAAGATCCTCGCCACAATAGCCGCAATAGTCAAAGACTCGTCTGCGCGTGCCCGCGTCAAGATCCCAGACGAAACCGAGAAGCGTGTTGTTGTCGTGCGTTCCCGTGTAAGCAACGCAATTTGCGGGATAATTATGGGGCGTATGAGGGCAGTCATCCACGGAAAGGAAAGCGAACTGCAAAACCCGCATGCCGGGGAATCCGCTATCGCGGACAAGTGCTTCAACCTCGGGCGTGATATCGCCGAGATCCTCTGCTATAATGAGTTTATCACCGCAAAAAGGCTTAAGAGCGTCGATCAGATCCATACCGGGGCCTTTGACCCACTTGCCGTTCTTCGCGGTCTTCTCTCCCGCAGGGATGCTGTAAAAAGCCTCGATACCGCGGAAATGGTCGATTCGGACGCCGTCAAAAAGCTCAAGCATAAACTTCATACGGCTCTGCCACCAGGTGTAGCCGTCTTTTTTCATATAGTCCCAATTGTAGAGGGGATTGCCCCAGAGCTGTCCGTCCTTCGCAAAATAATCGGGCGGAACTCCCGCGACTGCGGAGGGTGAGCCGTCATCTTCGAGCAAAAACTGTTCGGGCGACGACCATACGTCCGCGCTGTCGTGCGCGACGTAGATCGGAATATCACCTATGATCTTGATTCCCTTTTTATTGGCGTAAGCCTTGATCTCTGCCCATTGTGTAAAGAAAACAAACTGAGCAAAACGCCAGAGCTTCAGCTCGTCCTCGTCGGGCACGTCAACCGTCCATTCAGTCCATTCCTTGCCGCCGTTTGCCTTTTTGAGTGCCATAAACCGGCAAAAGCTCTCTGTTTCGGGATGAGATGACATAAACTCGTCGATCGGTGCATAATTCGTCATCCGCTTTGACGCGCGCAAAAGCAACTCCATGCGCTCTTCGTTCAGACGGTCAAATTCACAGTAAAAAGGTGTTCTCTGCTTTGCTTCGTCAAGCTCCGCGCGAGTAATGAGACCGACATCGCATAGGAGAGGCAGATCAATGAAAAAGGGATTTCCGCTGAATGCGCTGTATGATTTATAGGGTGAATTTGCCTCGTCGGGAAGGCAGAAGGGCAGCGTCTGCCAATAAGTAAAGCCGCAGTCTGCAAGCAGATCTATCCACTCGCGCGCCACCTCTCCGAACGAGCCCTCGGAATATTCTCCCCAAAGAGAGGAGACGTGCATAAGCACTCCGCTTGATCTTTTCATATTATTTCAGCTTTTCCGCGAAATCCGACATCATCTCGGAGATCTTGATGTTCTGCGGACAGACCTCCTCGCAGGCTGTGCAACCGATACAAGCGGAAGGGAGCTTATCCTCGGGGAATGAGGAAAGTGCCATAGGAGCGATAAAGCCGCCGTCCGAGAAAACGTGCTCGTTATAGAGCTCAATGATGCGCGGAATATCGAGGCTCATAGCGCAATGGGTGGTGCAGTAGCTGCAACCCGTGCAGAAAAGTGTCTTCTTTCCTACCATGCTGTCGGCGATATTCATAAGAGTATCCCACTCTTCCTTGTTGACAGGCTTTTCCTCGGAAAAAGTAGCAATATTTGCCTTGACCTGCTCGAAATCGGACATACCCGAGAGAGTTACACAGACCTCGGGAATGGTCTGGATAAATCTGAACGCCCACGCGGGAATGCTCTCGTTCTCGCGCAGAGCCTGCAGCTTCTTCGCATAAGCCTCGTCAAGTGTCGCAAGCTTACCGCCGCGGACGGGCTCCATTACCCATACCGGAATGCCCCCGTATTCCTTCATCATTTCGATCTTCGCCTTTGCGTTCTGGAAGCTGTAATCGAGCCAGTTGAGCTGGATCTGGCAGAACTCCATATACTGCGAATATTTGTCGAGGAAACGGCGCATCGTTTCGAGAGTGCCGTGTGTCGAGAAGCCGAGATGCTTGATCTTGCCCTCTTCCTTCATCTTGACGAAGTACATCACGTCGCCGTAATTGTCGTCAAGATATGCGTCAATATTCGACTCTGTGACGTTATGAATAAGATAAAAATCAAAGTAGTCCACGCGGCATTTTTCGAGCTGCTTTGCGAAAATCTCCTCAGCCTTACCCCAGTTTGCCTGCGCGTATCCGGGGAATTTGGACGCAAGATAGAAGCTCTCGCGGGGATAATTTTCAAGCACCTTGCCGACAACGAGCTCGCTCTTGCCGTCGTGGTAGCCCCATGCAGTATCAAAATAATTTATGCCGTTCTTAATTGCATAATCAAACATCTCAGCGGTCTTCGCCTCGTCAATGGTCTTATCCTCGCCGTAGGTGGGGAGCCTCATACATCCCATACCGAGTGCAGAAAGCTTTTTGCCTTTAAATTCCTTGTAGATCATAATTTATCTCCTTTATCTGTGCCAAAAAGTATTGACTTTTGACGTTATTAAGTATATAATATCATTATATTGAACTTTTGTCAAGTATAATTTTATTTTGGAGGCAAAAAAATTATGATCAATTTTACCGACATTCAAGCTACCCTTATGCCAAACTTCCAGGGTGGTGAGGGCGTTACCGCCGCGCAGATGTTTGTTGACGACAAAAATAAGATTATGAGGATCACTCTCGCGCCCGGTTCTTCGATCGGTATGCATTGCCACGAGACCTCGAGCGAGGTGATCTACGTCCTTGAAGGCGTTGGCACCGCGATCCTCGACGGCGTTGAAGAAAAGGTCGGCGCAGGAGAATGCCACTACTGCCCCAAGGGTCACACTCACAGCTTCATCAACCGCGGCAAGAAGGATCTTGTCTTCTTTGCAGTCGTACCGCAGCAGTAAAAAATGCAAAATGCTAAAGGCAAAATGCAAAATTAGGACGAATTATGAAAACAGTTGATATATTCGGAGCAAATCAGTTGCCCGAAGTAAAGCGCAGTCGTACTGCGTGCAGAGGATTCGTAGTTAAAGACGGCAAAATTCTGATCTGCCACGAGATCAAAGACAAGCAGTATTTCTCACCGGGAGGCGGCATCGAAAAAGATGAAACACTTGAAGAATGTTGCATCCGCGAAGTATGCGAGGAAACGGGTATTCTCGTAGAAGTAAAAGATCTCATTATCACCGTCAACGAGTACTACGAGGATTGGAAATATATCACACACTATTATATCTGCGAAGCCGTCGGAGAAGCTGAAACGCATCTTACAAAAGAAGAGATCAGCCGCGGACTCGTTCCCGAATGGGTGGATATTGAATTCATCCGAGAACTTTGGTCGCGGCACGACGAATTCGAGCGCGAGGAGACAAGGGGTTCGTATCTGCGCGAATATACCGCGCTTCGTGAGTATTTGGAGGCAGAACAATGAAGTTTATTTCATGGAATGTAAACGGCTTCCGCGCGTGTCTTGATAAAGGTTTTGCGGACTTTTTTGCCGATCAGAATGCAGATTTCTTCTGCATTCAGGAGACCAAAATGCAGCCCGGGCAAGCATCCTTTGAACCCGAGGGTTATTATCAATATTGGTACAGCGCGGAGAAAAAAGGATACTCGGGTACTGCAATTTTCACAAAGCATGAGCCGCTTTCGGTCGCCTACGGCATCGGCATACCCGAGCACGACACCGAAGGGCGCGCGATTACGCTCGAATACGAGGACTTTTATCTTCTCTGCGTCTACACTCCGAACGCACAGCGCGAGCTTGCAAGACTCGATTACAGAATGGCGTGGGAGGACGCTCTGCGCGGATATATCAAGTCACTCGACGAAAAGAAACCGGTCATTTATTGCGGCGACCTGAACGTCGCGCACAACGAAATAGACCTTAAAAATCCGAAATCAAACCGACAAAGCGCGGGATTTTCGGACGAGGAACGCGGAAAATTTTCCGAGCTTCTCGAATCGGGATTCACAGACACTTTCCGCACTCTCTATCCCGACAAGATCGAATATTCCTGGTGGAGTTATATGTTCTCCGCGCGCGCAAAGAACGTCGGCTGGCGCATCGACTATTTTGTCGTATCTAACCGCCTTTTTGACCGCGTTAAGGACAGCTTCGTCCTCACATCGGTAATGGGAAGCGACCATTGCCCCGTCGGAATAGTATTGGAGTAAGAAAATGATTTTTGAAAAAACTATCGTAGGCATCTACAAAAAGAACATCCGCATCCGCCACGACGGCAATCCTCTCCTGCATTATTTTTCAGTATCGGACTTCCCCGGCCTTCAGCGCACGCCCTTTGATTTCGAGGGCAACGTCGGACAAAAATTGCAGGGGTACTACTATTATTACGCTTCGCCGCGCAAGGACAGACTCATCATTTTCGATCACGGAATGGGCAACGGACACGTTGCCTACATGAAGGAGATCGAGCTTATCGCGCGCCGCGGCTATACTGTTTTCACCTACGACCACACCGGCTGTCTCGAATCAGGCGGAGAGAGTTGCATCGGATTTGCACAGTCTCTCTGCGATCTCGACTACGCTGTAAACGCACTTCACTCCGCAAAGGAATGGAAGGACGCGAAATTCTCGGTCATCGGACACAGCTGGGGCGGATTTGCCGCGCTCAATATCTCCGCGCTCCACCCCGAGATCGAATCCTGTGTCTCGCTTTCGGGATTCATCGCGGTTGAGAGAATGATCGAACAGTTTTTCTCGGGCATTCTCAAATTCTACCGCCCGTCGGTGCTTCGTCTTGAGCGCGAGGCAAACCCGATGTATTCGCTGATCGACGCGCGCAAGAGCCTGAAAAACTCAAAGTCGCGCATACTTTACATAGCCTCCGACAATGACCCGACCGTCAAGACCGCGTATCATTTCGACACACTGAAAAGCTCGCTTCCCGAGGGCGCGAACATCGAGTTTCATCTTGTGAAAAACAGACTTCACAATCCGAACTACACCGATGCGGCTGTCGCAGAGCTTTCAACAATGAGCAAGGCAATGACCGAAGGAATCAAGAAAAACACCTTCAAAACTCCCGAGGACGCAGAGAAATTCCGTACCTCGTGGGATTGGGACAAGATCACCGAGCAGGACGGAGAGCTTTGGAACAAGATATTCGACTTCATCGAAGGAGGATACCAAAAATGACCTCGGTATCCGAATACGTATTTGAAAAATTCCACGTAAGAAAATCAAAAAAACAAAAAGACGGATTTATAGAGTACGTCAAGAGTTTCGCGGAGGAACAGGGTTATTCCGCAAATGTTGAAAAAGGCTCGTTCGGCTCGCGTAATATCGTCATCGGCGATCCCGCAACAGCAAAAGCCGTCTACACCGCGCACTACGACACCTGTCCGCGTCTGCCGTTTCCTAACTTCATAACACCGAAGAACATCTTTTTTTACCTGCTGTATCAGATATTGATCACGGCAATACTGCTTGCGGTCATGTTTGCGACCGCATTCGGTCTCGGCGTACTTATCGGGCTCATTACCGAAGCGGTCAAAATGTCGGAAGCCGCGGTCGATCTGTTGATATCGTTTGGCACGCTTTTGGCATATCTTCTTGTATTTCTGCTTCTTCTTGACGGCCCCGCGAACAAGCATACCGCTAACGATAACACCTCGGGAGTCATCACCCTGATCGAGATCATGCAGGCACTCCCCGCGGACAAGAGAAGCGAGATCGCATTCGTCTTCTTTGACATGGAAGAAATGGGACTTTTCGGCTCATCGGGCTTTGCTTCCAAACACAAAAAGACGATGAAGGACAAGCTCCTTCTCAATTTCGACTGCGTTTCGGACGGAGATACGATCCTCTTTGCCGTCAAGCAGAAGGCAAAAAAATATATCCCCGCGCTCGAAAGATCCTTCGTACCCGATGATTATTTCAAGGTAGATATTGCGTCGAAGGGAGTTTTCTACCCCTCCGACCAAGTCAATTTCAAGGGTGGTGTCGGAGTCGCATCTCTTAAATACTCAAAAAAGCTCCGTACTCTTTATATGGACAAAATACACACAAAGCACGACACCGTTTTCAGTGAGGCGAACATCGAATTTCTCAAAAACGGTGCGCTCAGACTTGTTGATGAGCTTTAACTGCCATGGATATCAAGAAATTTATTTTACCGAACAACAAAAACGGCGAGCCGATGAATGAAAATTTCCGCCGCGAATATATCTTTTTCAAGGTGCGCTTCAATAATTACCGCGATGTAAGTGCTTCGAGTGCAAATGAAGTCCTCGACCGCGAGGATTGGGCGGAATGCGAGGCGGTCCTCGCTCTGCCCGACAGTTATTCAGACAGCGGAGAAGAAACACCGCTGATACTGTCCTGCCACGGCGCGGGAAGTACGGTATGCGAGGAAAAAGGCATGATCGGAGGCATTGCCAATGCAATTCTTTGCCTTAACGCGGGTTTTGCCGTGCTCGATATAAGCGGAACCGAGCCGCATGGCGTCACTCTCGGCTGTCCCGAGCATGTTTTCGCGCTCTATAAGGCATACCGTCATGCCGTTAAGAATTACAATCTTTCCGAGCGTGTGCTGTTAGCTGGTCACTCGATGGGCGCGCAAACGGTGATAAGCTTTGCGAACACCTTTCCGTCCCTCGCGGTGGCGCTTGGTATCTCAAATCCCGGACTCAGTCTTTCGGGCGTAAATGTCGGCGATCATGCTTGCAGAAATCCTTGGGACAGAGCGAGAGCGGGAGGATACCCATACCGAGAAAAGATCATAAAATATTTCCGATTCCCCTCGGCAGAGTGGTGCGATAAAAATGTTCTCGGCTTTGACCCGTACCGCGCCCGCTCCTTCGTAAATTCCGACGGAGAACGAGCAGTCATTCCTCCCTGCCCCGTAAAGATCTGGCAGGGCGCGGACGATATGACGGTGGACCCCGTCATGACCCGCGAATACTACGATTCGATCCGCCGCGCGGGGTGTTATGCAGAATTGCATATACTGGACGGGGTAAAACACACCGTCGCTCCCGTTATGAAGAAAGAACTGCTTATGTGGTTTGAGAGATTTATATAAAAAACAAGTGCCGTTCGGGACAAAAGTCCAAAACGGCACTTGTTTTTACCTTATTTCTTCTTTTTCTTCAAAACGGCAACAGAAATCGGAATGAGCGCACATACCGCGTATACTGAAAATCCTCCGCATCCCTTCTCTTCCGCAGATTGCGTATCTGTTGCCAAATCGGAAGACACCTCATATGCAGATTCTACGGGTTCGGTAATGTCTTCGGTAGTCTCAACCGCTATCTCTGCTGTGGTTTCAACTTCGGTTACCGAAACTGTAATTTCCTCGGCCGTCTCTTCGATAGTGGTTTCTTCTTTCCGGAGAGCCATTCCCGAAGGAGTCGTCATATTCTCGGGCACTTCTCGTCCGAAAATGAGCCATGCGTACTCGGGATAGTCGATAAAGACGTTTCTGTTGCCCTGGATCTTGCCGACGACCTCGTTTCTGCCCATTTCCCAAGTGTCAACGGGATCGCTCTCGCACCAGTCGAGAAGCACGTCAACGCTCTGGAACACGTTCGTGATGCTCGAACATTTCGGAAGTTCCGCGCCGTAACGGACGTAAACGTAGAGACAGATTCTCGCGACGTCGCCCTTGACGTTATCAAGCGGCTCAAAATAACCACCCGCAGAATGTCCGCCGAGAGCACCGCTGACGAGCGTCGAGCCCTTGACTCCGCTTCCGCCCGCGGCATTTCCGAATTTAAGATTTCCGCGCTTCGCGTTTGTCGTGACGTCATCGGGACGGACGTGGTGCAGATCTGCGCCCGCGCCGTTATTTTCGAAACCGCCAAGGCTCTTGGGCCATACGTGCTCACGGTTCCAGCCTATGCTTCCGGAGCCGATGAAATCGGAAAATTCTACCTTCGATGATGTATAAAGCAAAACGATTTTTCCGTCTCCGCCCTCGCAGTCGGTATTCGTCGCAAGATCGCGCGACTCGGCGTAGGACGATTTGTGTGTATGTGTCACCGTCATAAGACTGCGCAGAGCCGCAAGCAGTTCGGCGTCACTCTTCGACGAGAGTTTTTCATATGTATTGTCACCCGAATAATAATTAACTGCGCCTGTACCTTCAAGCGAGACGCATACCTCATCCCTGACACCCGTATTCTGCGTATCGGAATAGGTGACTTTTTCCGCAAAAGCACTTAAAGTCAGCGCCGACAGTAACAGCAACACTATAGCGAACGCCGCAATTCTTTTAGCTGTTTTTTTCATTTTGATTCTCCGATGTTTGATATATTAAATTATATCATATAAAAAAACTTTAGTCAAGTAGTATAAACTATTGCAAATAAGCAAAAAAAGTGCTATAATAATTACAAATCCTTTAAGGAGTTATTAATAATGAGCAATTTGAGCAAGATCATAAAGACAGCGGTGTGCTCACTTCTGCTTCTTTCAATGCCTCTGCTCGGAGCTTGCAATGAAGAATCGCACGAAGCGACGGACACACCAAATTCAACCGGAGAAGAAACCATGTATATAAATCCCGAAGACAACTATGAAGGTACTCTTAAATTCGAGACGAGTGAGGACAGCAAAACCGTCACGATCTCCTATATGTTGAACGGTGAAAAAATTTCATACACAGTCCCCAACAACGCAAACTACACCTCGGGAGGTTTTGCGGCAACCGATGACGTCGGACGTTCGCTTCCTACTTCCCTTACCACGGGCATTTACGGTGAAAACGGCGAACGCTACGTCGGACTCTTTTACTTTCTCTGGCACGGTGAGCACGGCGATGACGGTATCTTTGATCTTCAGAAGATCATGGACACATACGGCGACCTTGCCAAGGACGCGAACGCAAAGGATCCTGCAACCGGCAAAAAGATCTACGGTAATATCGGCACTATGCATTGGTTTGCCGAGCCTCTTTACGGCTACTACTACGCAAGCGACTCATGGGTCATCCGCAAGCATATGGAACTGCTTTCAAATGCCAACATAGACTTCCTTTATTTCGACGTGACCAACGGCTACATTTACAAGGACAACGCGCTTAAAGTAATGAAAACTTGCCATGAACTTAATGAGCAAGGCTACGACGCGCCGCAGGTGGTCTTCTACACCAATTCAAACTCCGCGGGCGTCATGAAACAGCTCTACGACGAGATCTATTCAAAGGAGCTTTATCCCGACACATGGTTCTACATTGACGGCAAGCCCTGCATCATCGGCGTCGAAAATGGCAATATCAATAATTTCTTCACGGTAAAAGCCGCTCAGTGGCCGAATGAGGGTTACAAGGAAAACGGCTGGCCCTGGATGGATTTCGAATGGCCGCAGAGAATATTCAGCGATAAAAACGGCAACCCGAGTGCCATCAGCGTATCAATCGCGCAGCACAACCACTCGATCACCTTCAGCGATTCCTCGCTCTACGGCTACGCCTACAACCGCGGAAGAAGCTTCAACGCCGCAAAGGACGACAACGCCTCAATGGAAGCATATCGCATGGCATTCGACGCTGACAATTCGATCACAAACCTCGGTCTGAATTTCCAGGCACAGTGGGACCGCGCGATCTCCTCGGGCGTGCCCTACGTCCTCGTGACCGGCTGGAACGAATGGGTGGCGCAGAGGCAGGACGGTCAGCTCCACCGCGGCGAGGGCAGCTTCGTACATTTCGTTGACACAGCATCAATGGAGTTCAGCCGAGACGCCGAAATGATGCGCGGCGGTTATTTCGATAACTACTATATGCAGCTTATCTCAAACGTTCAGCGTCTCAAAGGCTCGGCTCCCGTCATCATTCAGGACGCGAGAAATAAAATCGACCTCGGCGGCGGATTCGATCAGTGGGGTAAGGTCGTAGTATCCTATACCGATCCCGAGGGAGACAACCGCGAACGTTCGGCAAAATCCTTCGGCAACAAGCTTCTGCGTGACCGCACGGGGAACAACGACATTGTCGAAGCCAAGGTCACAAGCGACACAGAAAACCTATATTTCTACGTCAGATGCGCCAAGGATATTTCGGAATACAACACCGAAAACTCCTGGATGCAGCTCTTCGTGAACACCAACAACAATTCCGCGGACACCTGGTACGGCTACGATTTCCTTATCAATGCAACACCCAAGAGTACAGATAAAACCACGGTTGCTTCCTGTTCGTCGAAGGATGGTATGCTTGAAACCGCAGAGATCGGCGAGGTCTCATACAAGGTCGAAGGTGCCGAAATGATGATCTCTGTTCCCCTCTCGATGCTCGGTATCGAAAATTACAAGGAAATGTATATTGAATTCAAATGGGCTGATGCCGATCAGGGCATCAAATACACCACCATTGAGGATTTCTACCTTTACGGCGACGTCGCCCCTCTCGGAAGACTCAATTGGATCTATCAAAACTATATTCCCGAATAAGGAAGCAACTGAAATTTCGGAGTTTAAAATGAAAATCATTATTATCGGATTCGGAAAAATAGGCAGGAATCTTGTAGATCGCCTCGTTGCCGAAGGGCACGACGTTGCGGTGGTCGACAAGGATCCCGCCGTCATAGAAGACGCCACCAACGCTTTTGACGTTATCGGACTTTGCGGTATCGGTACCGACTGCGAGGTTCTCGCTGAGGCAGGCGCAGGTAAAGCCGATCTCGTCATCAGTGTCACGGGCTCGGACGAGCTCAATATGCTCTCCTGCTTTATAGCCAGAACCCTCGGCGCAAAAAACACCGTAGCCCGCATACGTGACCGCGAATATAACGATAAGAGCCTCGGTTTCATGGCGGGACAGTTACAGCTTTCAATGGCTATCAATCCCGAAATGTACGCGGCACACACAATAGCCAACATCTTAAAATTCCCCTCGGCGGTGAACATCGACACATTCGACTCGAACAAATTCGAGATCGTCGAAATGATCCTCGGTGAAAAATCTCCGCTTTCGGGAATGACTATGATCGACCTGCGCCGCCGCAGTCCGGGTAAATTCCTCATTTGCGCGGTTATGAGAGACAACCGCGTCATCATACCCGACGGACGTTTTGTTCTCGAGGACGGCGACCGTATCGCTTTCACAGCGGCACCTAATGAGATTGGTAAACTCCTCAGAAGCTTCGACCTTATTACGAGAAAAACCAAAAGCGCCATGATTCTCGGCGCAAGCAGGATCGCATACTATCTTTCACTCTCGCTTCTCGCTTCAGGGACGAAAGTTACTATCATTGATAAAGATCAGTCGCGCTGTGAAGAATTTGCAGAAACACTCCCCGGCGTCACCGTCATTTGCGGCGACGGAGCAGATCAGGATATGCTGATCGAGGAAGGAATCGGACAGACCGACGCCTTCATTTCTCTCACGGGATATGATGAAGACAATATACTGATATCATACTTCGCCGCCTCGCAGAAGGTACCTAAGGTCATCGCCAAGGTAAACAGACCCGAATTTCACCCTATCGCGGGCAAACTCGGGATCGACACCATCATATCGCCCATAACAACGGTTTCTGACGAAATGGTGCGTTACGCCCGCGCATTGCAGAACTCCGTCGGCAGTAACGTTGAAAAGCTTTACAAGATTATGGACGGACAGGCAGAGGCACTCGAATTCAACGTAAGATCCGACTTCAAGCATGCAGGCAAGGCGCTCAAGGAGATCAAGTTCAAACAGAACATACTGATCGCGGGCATTCTCCGCAACCGCCGCCCGATAGTGCCGAGCGGTGACGACGTCATAATGCCCGGTGACAAGGTCATAGTCATAGCCGCAAACCACCGTCTATACGACCTCTCCGATATAATCGCATAACGGAGGCGGAAAATGAACCGGAAAATGATTTTTTACACCGTCGGGCATATTGCTCTGGCGGAAGCGGCGCTGATGCTCCTGCCGGCGCATGTAGCCTTGGTATATCTTGAAAAAAGCGGATTTTCATTTCTGATCTCTGCGGCGATCGCTTTGTGCTTGGGGCTCCTCCTCATCATCTTTTCAAAACCGGACAACCGGCTTATCTATGCCAAAGAAGGCTTTGCCATAGTCGCGTACGCATGGCTTCTGCTTTCCGTCATCGGCGCGCTGCCCTTTGTTATCGGCAGAGCGATCCCCTCTTATATCGACGCCTTTTTTGAGACTGTCAGCGGCTTGACCACGACGGGTGCTTCAATACTCACCGACGTTGAGGCACTTGACAGGTGTATGCTCTTCTGGCGCAGCTTCACTCACTGGATCGGAGGAATGGGAGTTCTCGTTCTCGTGACGGCTGTAGTACCGAATATTGCGGACAGATCGCTCAACATTCTGAAAGCTGAGATGCCGGGGCCCACGGTCGGCAAGCTCGTTCCGCGTTCGCGCGACACGGCAAAAATACTTTATTACATTTATTTTGCCATGACCGCAATACTTACCCTGCTTCTTATCGCGGGCGGCATGCCTGTCTTTGACAGCATAGTACACGCCTTCGGTACTGCCGGCACGGGCGGATTCGGTATAAGATCCGACAGCATAGCATCCTATTCGCCCTATCTGCAATGGGTCATAACGGCATTTATGTTCCTCTTTGCAATCAATTTCAACCTCTATTACCTAATCCTCGTACGCAAATTCCGCGCCGCTCTCGGTTCTGACGAGCTCTGGTTCTTTACCGCGCTCGTGCTGATCTGCATAGGCGCGATAACGGCAAACATCCTCCCGATGTATCCGTCATTTTCCGAAGCTCTGAGAGCATCCGCGTTCCAGGTAAGCTCAATAGTTTCCACGACAGGATACGCGACTGCCGATTTCAACCTCTGGCCGGGTTTTTCGAAAGCACTTCTGGTACTGCTTATGGTTATCGGCGGCTGTGCTGGATCGACGGGCGGCGGACTGAAGGCTGCGCGCGTGGTAATATTGCTCAAATCTATCAAAAAAGAGCTCAAAAAGCTCCTTCATCCCCGTTCTGTCAAATCGGTCATGTCAGAAGGCAAAAAGCTCGACGATACTACTTTGAACGGCGTTACCTCATATTTTGCGGTATATATCTTTTGCATAATCATAATTTTCATTTTGCTCTCATTTGAGCCCTTTGATTTCGAGACGAATTTCACTGCGACTCTCGCCTGCTTCAACAATATCGGTCCCGGACTTGCAGGTGTCGGTCCCACATCAAGCTTTGCGGATTACTCGGTCTTTTCAAAGATCATCCTCTCCTTCGCAATGCTTCTCGGCAGACTCGAGGTCTTCCCTCTTCTTCTCGGTCTCAATCCCCTAATCTGGAAAAAGCAGAAATAATATTTAAGGAGATAATATAATGAAAAAACTCAATCTCGCCATCATCGGTCAAGGCAGAAGCGGTAAGAACATCCACGGAAAGTATTACCGCAGCAAAGATAATCTCTATTACGACGTAAAATACGTCGTCGATGCGGACGAATTCCGCAGAGGTGTTGCAGAGGAGATATATCCCGGCTGCAAGACCTTCGCCGACTACCGCGAGCTTTTCGCCCTCGGTGACATCGATCTCGTGGTGAACTCCACATATTCCGAAATGCATTATCCGATAACCAAGGATCTTCTGCTTCACGGCTTCAACGTGCTCGTTGAGAAGCCCTTTGCGCGCTCAAGATACGAATGCGACGAGCTTATCAAGATCGCGAAGGATAAGGGCGTCACCCTCGCCGTATTCCAGCAGACCTTCCTCGCTCCCTTCTATCCCTTTGCATACGATCTCGCAAAGTCGGGCAAGCTCGGCGAGATCAAGCAGATCAGCATCCGCTACAACGGATTTGCCCGCCGTTGGGACTGGCAGACTCTGCAGAAAAAGTGCGCGGGCGGCGTTTACAACACAGGTCCTCACCCCATCGGACTCGCGCTCGGATTCCTTGATTTTGACGAGAACGCGCGCGTTGCATACAGCAAGCTCGGATGCGCGCTGACCTTCGGCGACTCGGACGATTTTGCAAAGATCATTATCGACACCCCCAACAAACCCGTTGTTGATATCGAGGTTACCTCGATCGACGCTTACTCGGGTTACAACGTAAAGATCCTCGGCACGCGCGGATGCTTCAAGTGCACGCCTGCAGCTTACGAGATGACCTATATTGTAGACGGTGAGAACCCCGAAATGCCCGTGCACGATACCTTCATCAAAAACGACGCGGGCGAGCCTATCTATTGCTCCGAAAAGCTTGTCAAGCATACCGAGGAGGGCAAGTTCACCGGCACGGCGTTCGATGTCGGTACTGCCTCTCTCTACGAACAGCTCTACTACAAGATCACCGAGGGCAGACCTATGACCGTCACGCCCGAAATGGCAGCGGCAGTAATCGGCGTCATCGAAAAGGTCCACGCGGATAATCCCCTTCCTCTGAAGTTTTAAGGAGAAATGTAATGAAAAAAATAGCTATTCTCGGATGTGAAAATTCGCACGCAAATGCGTTTTTGAAATTTATTAAAGAAAAGGAAGAATTCTCGGACATCGAATGCATCGGCGTTTACAGCATTGACTCCGCGGCTTCCGAAAAACTCCGTGATACCTTCGGCGTTCCCGTTCTTGAAAATTACGACAGCGCAGTCGGACTCATCGACGGTCTTGTCATCACCGCGCGCCACGGCGGAGATCATTACAAATTCGCCAAGCCTTACATTGAAAGCGGAATTCCTATGTTCATTGACAAACCGATAACCGTTACCGAGGACGAAGCTCTCGAGTTTATGCGTGAGCTTAAGGCACGCGGAACGAGAATTTCGGGCGGCTCGTCGCTCAAGCAGGATATTTACGTTTCCGAGCTGAAAAAGGACGCTCTCAAGGAAAACGGCGGCAAGACGCTCGGCGGCTTCATCCGCGCGCCCTATCAGGCTGAAAACGCCTACGGCGGATTCTATTTCTACGCCCAACACCTCGTCGAGATGGTCTGCGAGATCTTTGGAAGATTCCCGAAGTCTGTCGAGGCAAAGAAGAACGGCAGGACGATAAACGTGCTTTTCCACTATGATAATTATGATTGCGTCGGTCTTTTCTGCGACGGCTCTTACGTTTACTATGCCGCGCGTATGGCTGAAAAGTCATCGAAATCCTTTGAGATCCCCACAACTACAGATTGGTACTACCGCGAGTTCAAGGAATTTGCCGAAATACTTGACGGCAGCGCGCAGACCTGCACTTACGAGGAATTCATCTCCCCCGTTTTCATCATGAACGCTATCATGCGCTCGCTTGAAAGCGGAAAAACCGAAGCGCTTCCCGAAATCAAGGTGTAAATATGGCAAAAATCATACTTTCTGCGTTTGCCGATGAATACGCCGATTCCTTTGAGGAACAGCTTCAAGGTCTCGGCAAACTCGGTATATCTCATATCGAGATACGGCACGTTAATAAGAAAAACATATCCATATTAACAAAAGAGGAAGTGCTCGAAGTCAAAAAACTTCTTGACAAACACGGCATCAAGGTCTCCGCTATAGGCTCGCCTCTCGGTAAGATAAAGCTCGACGGCGATATCGACGGCCATCTTGAAACTGCAAAAAAAGTTTTTGAATACGCCAATATCCTCGGCGCGAAGTTTGTCCGTATGTTCAGCTTCTACGCACCCGCGGGAAAGAATATCACGGATATGAAAGACGAGGTCTTCTCTGCTCTCTCACGTCTCCTTGACGCCGCGCGCGAATACGGAGTAGTTCTCTGCCACGAAAACGAGGCAAAGATATACGGCGACATTCCCGAGCGATGCCGCGAATTGCTTGATGCGTTCCCCGAGCTTATGTGCGTTTACGATATGGGTAATTACGTTCTCGAGGGAGTTGACCCTTATCCCGAGGCTTACAGACTTCTGAAGGACAGGATCGCGTATTTCCACATCAAGGACGCGCTCTCTGCGGGTGCCATCGTGCCTCCCGGCTGCGGTGAGGCAAAGATCGGCGAGATACTCGCGGAGCATAAAGAGTACTCTGATTGCGACTTCTTTGTTTCCCTCGAGCCTCACCTTGAGCTCTTTTCGGGACTCAACGCCCTCGTTGGAAGATCGTTCGAGAATCCCTATAAGTACCCCGATGCAAAAACCGCATTCACCGATGCGGCGGAGAAACTTAAAAAGTTGATTTAATGACAAACACCACGGATAAAAATCCGTGGTGTTTTAAATTATAATTATTTAAGATATTCCTCGCTTCACTTGGAGCCATATCATTACATAAGCTTGCGGATAAGTCCCTTGATGTCTTCAACAGAAGCTCCCTTGGGGTTACCGGGTGCGCATGCGTCTGCGTATGCCGACTCGGCAAGGAAGTCAAGATCCTCTTCCTTGAGTGCTTCGAGTTTTACGGGGATTCCAACATCTACCGAAAGCTGACGAACTGCGTCAACTGCAGCCTTGCGGTACTCTTCCTGAGTCATACCCGTGGTGTCAACACCCATAGCCTCGGCAACTGCCTTGAGCTTCTCGCCGGTGCATTCTGCATTGTACTCCATAACAATGGGAAGCATCATAGCGCATGCAACGCCGTGAGGTGTGTCGTAAACGGCACCGAGAGTGTGCGCTACCGAGTGAGCGATTCC
>JAZSMP010000021.1:0-5665 GCA_045535915.1 Eubacteriales bacterium
ACTCTCCGAAATGCAGTCGCGTTGGTATGATGCATCGCATACTCTGACCGAATCCGAGAAGATGGTGGAAGACTACAACAATGCGTATCTTGTCTTCAGGCTTAATGTTACTATTGAGTATCCAAGCGAGAGCATATCAAACATTACTTTAAAAATGTAAAGGAGAAACAAATGAAGAACACCTCAATAGAATTTAGCTTCGATGATGCAAAGCTCGAAGCTATTAATATTTATCTCAAAGAAAAGAACAGCAAGCTGAGCGAAGAGCTGGATCACTTTATGGATTCGCTCTACAAGAAACATGTTCCTCTGGCCGTGCGCGAGTTCATAGATAAGAAGGAGAACGAGGGGGCGACCACACAGTCTCCGCCTTCAAAACCTATCCGAAGAAAGTCGAATTCAAGCATAAACGCCGTGTCGGGCGAGAAAGCACAGCCGAAAGCAACAAGCCGAGAGGACACGAAAAAAGCCGACATTGGCGATCGTGAGGGCTCTTGAGCGATGATTGCTACAAATAGAACTAAAGCTGATAATCTGGACAGAAAATGCGGGTTTTGAGGGAATATGGGCGGGTATTTATTTTTAAGCGGGTTAAAGTATTAATTGCGGTTTCCCGCAAACAGCAGCCCGCAACAGCGGACTGCGAGAGAAATAGGGCGAAAAACAGAGCTTTCGAGGCATTTGCATGAGTGACAAAACGATAGCGGTTTTGAAAAGACGATTGCAAAACGATAGCGTATAATTTTTGCCCTTTCGGAGGTAAAATGAAAGAAGAAAAAGACAAAAAGCAAGGATATTATTTCTGGCTTAAGCCGGGAACTTCCGAAATGATTACCGCACACGTGGATGCGGCAGATACGAGAAGCCGATCGCAATTCGTTGATGCAGCTATACGTCATTATTGCTGTGTTCTTGATGCGGAATCAAGCAAAGATTTGTTGAGTGATGAAGTGCTTCGAGTAGTGAAAGCTTCGGTCAAGGACTCGGAAAATCATATAGCAAGTATGTTATTCAAAATTTCGGGAGAGCTGTCTCTTCAAAACTATCTTCTTGGCGTTATGGGATTGGAACTCACAGAAAAAGAAATTCAAGCGTACAGAAATCTTGCATATGATAAGGTCCGTAAGCAACACGGTTTTATTAAGCTTGAAGATGTACTGCAAGACTTTGAAGAATAAGGAGAAATTCGATGCCGCGTATTATTGTTAAGTGCAGATACTATCAAAGTGAGAAAACAAGAAAGAGCATAGGAGGTCTTCTTCAATACATAGCAACGCGCGAAGGTGTGGCTAAACTGAGTGATGGACAGAGCAACAAACCCGCAACAGAAAAACAAAAAGAATGTATTGATCAATTTGTTAATGCGTATAGAAGCGTTGCAAATATGCCCGAATACTCTGCATTCGAAAAGAGCAATACACGCGGTAATGCATCGGAACTTATCGCAGCGGTTATTGAAATGCATCCCGAACTGCTCAGCGGAAAAACATATCTCGATTATATCGCAACCCGTCCGCGTGTTGAACGCATCGGAGGGTCTCACGGATTGTTTAGTGATGATGGATCTGCTCTTGAACTCGCCGATGAAGTGCGTAAGATGGAAGCGTACAGCGGTAACGTCTATTCTGTAATCATTTCAATAAAACGCGAGGATGCAGAAAGGCTCTCATATAACAACGCTGAAAAGTGGAGAGATATTATACGCGCCAATAAAGATGTTATTGCAAAAGCACACGGTATACCTATTGACAAACTATGTTGGTACGGCTCTTTTCATAATGAGAAGCATCATCCACACGTGCATCTTATGATTTATTCAAAGGACGATATAGAACGCGGCTATCTTAACAACAAAGGAATTGAATTAATGCGCAAAACGTTCGGCAAGGAAATCTTCCGCGCGGATCTGCAAGAGATATATGATAGACAAACACAATACCGCAACTTGCTTACATCGGAAGCTATAGAAGAATTTGATGCACTTGCCGAAAGCATAAAGCTCGGTTTGTGTTATAACCCAATGATAGTTAAAAAGGTGGCGGAGCTTGCCGGACGTCTGCAAAGCGTCAAGGGCAAAAAGGTATACGGTTATCTTCCGCCGGAAGTTAAAAGGCAAGTCGATGACATCGTCGATGAGCTTGAAAAAGACGAGAACGTAAAACGATTGTATGACTTGTGGTATCTTGCGAAGTGTGAGGTTGAAAACACATACACGGATCATTTCTCGCCACAGCTTCCGCTTTCCGAAGAAAACGTATTCAAACCTATACGCAATGCAGTGATTAAGAGAGCGTTTGAACTTGGCAAAGAATTGAATGAAACAAATACCGAGGATAAGAAAACAGATAAAGGTAATTCAACTAACAATACTATACCGTATAATAAACCTACAAATACGGCGGCGTCAAGTATTGCAAAAGCCAAAGTAATTACCGCGGTTTCTCGTCTCGGTAAAGATATCTCAAATATCTTTCGTCAGGAATTCGACGGATACGCAAACGATCCCGCTTTGCGCATCGACAGCAAACTTCGCCGCGAGATCGAGGCAAAGAAGAAAGGACAAAATATCAGTATGTAAGGAGGAACTATGCCGCATTATACAGAATCTCAAATCGAGTCGGCGAATCACACGGATCTCGCCGCTTTTCTTTTATCACGAGGTGAAGAACTTAAACGCTTCGGTAATCAACACTTGTGGGAGAAACATCAAGTATGGATTCGCGGACACGAGTGGTATACTCACTATGAATCAAAGGGTGGATATGCCGTAAGCTTTGTGATGCGTTTTTTGGGAATGACATTTCAGGAATCTATTGCGGAGCTGATCGGAAATACGGTAAGCAAATCCGTGGCTTTTGAGAGTATGGCAAAAGAACCGAAGGTACTTGTCCTTCCGGAAGCAAACCAAACAATGAATCAAGTGTATGCTTATCTGATGAACAAGCGCTTTATTGCACGTGATGTTATAACTCACTTTGCGCGTGCAAAGACTCTCTATGAAGATGCAGTTTACCATAATTGCATCTTCGTCGGCCTTGATGAAGAAGGTATACCAAAGCATTGCCACAGACGAGCAACAGTCGGCAGTTTCAAATGTACAGAATCGGGAAGCCAGGCAGAATATTCATTTCACCATGACGGCGAAAGCGAATGGCTTTTTGTATTTGAAGCACCGGTAGATATGCTTGCTTTTATTACTCTACACCGTGAGAATTGGATTAAGCATTCATACGTAGCTTTGTGCTCTGTATCCGAAAGAGCAATTCTTCATAGAATAAAAGTTAATACGAATCTCAAAAAGATCGTTCTTTGTCTGGACAACGACAATGCGGGGATAATTGCTTGCAAGAGAATCAAAGAAATACTCGAGTTGCGTGGTTACAAGAATGTGCGAATTCTTCATTCCAGCAACAAAGACTGGGATGAGGATGTAAAAGCAATGAACGGTATTGCACCGATCCCTGCAGAAGAAGATCACAGCGAAGCAATACGTAATCTATGTATTGATGCAGTAAGAAACGCGGAGAAAGCCAAACTGCCGCCTATGCTCTACCGTCGTGTATGTGATTCATATACTGCAATAGTAAAGTCAGATAAATACAATCTGCGGGAGCGGATCGGGAATTACCTCGGTCTGCTCCTTTTGCTTGCAAAGGACGAATGCAGAAAGAGTCTCGATCCGATAGATTGGGATGAAATAGAGACCGAACTGCTTAAAAGTTATATACCTTATGCAGATAACGGAGATCTTGCAAGCAGACTCCGTCAACTGAACAATGACACAACGGAGCTAACCAAAGTTTATGACAATCCGCAGCTAACGTGTGACCGCAATATCTTTTTACGACCGATACTAAAAATCTGCATGGACTGTATAAGACTGATTTATTATCTTGACAGAAAGGAGAAACAATGAGCAACTCACCAATTACAACTTTGATAGTTGTAGCAATAATAATGTTCTGCGTGCTTGGCGGCATTTCGGTTCTTGCACACATCTATAATCTCAACAACATTAAGGCAAAGACTGTTGGGGACGGTCAGCACGGAACTGCGCGATGGGCTCGCAAGGAAGAGATCAAGAAAACGTACAAGCATATCCCCTTCACTCCCACACTTTGGAGAAAGGGAAAGAATCTTCCTAAAGCAGAAGATCAGGGAATCGTTGTTGGCTGTGATTCAAAGAAGACAGGTACAACCGCTATGATTGATACCGGAGATGTGCATGCTCTAATGATAGGCGCGGCAGGTGTTGGCAAGACCGCGTACTTTTTGTATCCGAATCTTGAGTATGCATGTGCATCGGGGATGAGCTTTATAACCTCCGATACCAAAGGCGATCTTTACCGAAACTACGGTAAGATTGCAAAGGAATGCTACGGATACAATGTAGCTGTTATAGATCTTCGCAATCCTACGAGATCTGACGGCAATAACCTATTGCATCTGGTAAATAAATATATGGATCTATGGAAGAGTGAACCCGACAATCTCGCCTACAAGGCAAAAGCCGAGAAATACGCTAAGATTATTTCAAAGACGATTATTCTATCCGGTATGGACGGAGCATCCTTTGGTCAGAATGCCTTTTTCTATGATGCTGCCGAGGGTTTACTTACCGCGTCAATCCTTCTCGTATCCGAATTCTGTCCTCCTGAAACAAGGCATATTGTTTCGGTCTTCAAGATCATTCAGGATTTGTTGGCTCCGTCCGGACTTAAAGGCAAAACTCAGTTTCAGATACTTGTATCAAAGCTTCCAGAAGAACATAAAGCTCGTTGGTTTGCGGGGGCAGCTCTCAATACTTCAGAGCAAGCAATGTCATCGGTTATGTCTACTGCCCTCTCGAGACTGAATGCTTTCCTTGACTCCGAACTTGAACAAATCCTCTGCTTTGATACAGCCATAGATGCCGAGCAGTTCTGCAAGAGCAAGTCTGCAATATTTATAGTCCTTCCCGAGGAAGATACATCAAAGCACTTTATGGTATCTCTTATAGTTCAACAGATGTACCGCGAGATACTTGCCGTAGCAGATGAATACGGCGGTAAGCTCCCTAACAGAGTCATGATGTATCTTGATGAGTTTGGCACTATCCCGAAGATTGAGGGAGCGGAAATGATGTTCTCGGCATCGCGTTCGCGACGAGTGTCTATTGTAGCGATCATTCAGTCCTTCGCTCAGTTGCAGAAGAACTACGGCAAGGAAGGTTGTGAGATAATTACCGACAACACACAGCTGACAATCTTCGGTGGCTTTGCACCTAACAGTGAATCTGCGCAGGTTCTATCAAAAGCTCTCGGAACAAGGACCGTACAGTCGGGATCTGTGAGCCGAGGCAAGAACGATCCCTCTCAAAGCTTGCAGATGATAGAGCGGCCGCTCCTCACACCGGATGAGTTGAAGTCACTTCCAAAAGGTACTTTCTGCGTTATGAAGACGGGGTTCTATCCGATGCAGGTAAGGCTGAAGCTCTTTTTCAAGTGGGGGATTGTTTTCTCAAGAGATCCGTACATTGTACCCGACAAGGGCAACAGAAAGGTGTCGTATGCCAATAAAAGCAATCTTGAAGATAACATCATTATGCTCTATGCTGTGTCGAGTGTTGGTGACAAGCTGAGTGATGAAGAGATGGCTAAAAAAGCTAATCACCGTCCGGGATTGG
>JAZSMP010000380.1:0-19169 GCA_045535915.1 Eubacteriales bacterium
ACGCTGAAGCCTTCAGCCTCAACGCAACTCTGTATCGCATGACCGATATCGCCGATTCGGTTTGAAGCATGACACTGACTGAGTCCGCAGAAGAAGCTCTTCTTTGTGGTCTCGATCAGATGCGCAGCCTCATCGCTTACGCTTCCGACAGCGAAGGTTCTTGCCATATCAGAGTTAAATCCCTTATAGAAGGCACCGGTATCGATCTTGACGATATCACCCGCGAAGAGTATTCTCTTCTTCGACGGAATGCCGTGGATGACCTCGTCATTGACGCTGATACAAGCGCTTCCCGGGAAACCGCCGTATCCGAGGAAGCCGGGACGCGCACCGCATTTTTCAATGTGTGCCCGGATGACCTTGTCGATCTCATAGGTGGAGACACCCTCGCGGATGATCTCGCGTGCCTTGAACATCGCTTCGTAGGCGATCCTTCCCGCTTCTCTCATTACGGCTATTTGCTGGGGATTTTTGATCGGTATCATTATCTGCCGCCAACCTTGGCAAGTGCTTCGCGCACCAGCCTTGTGGTATCCTCAACCTCTTCCTGACCCTCAACGCGAATGAGCTTCTGTCTTTCATTGTAGAAAGCAAGAAGGGGCTCTGTCTGCGCGTGGTAGTTGTGAAGTCTGGTGAGAACCGTTTCAGCCTTGTCGTCGGCTCTGATATAAAGCTCCGAGGAGCACTTATCGCAGATGCCTTCAACCTTGGACGGTTTGTACTCGATGTGGTAGGAAGCGCCGCACTTGCAAACGCGTCTGCCCGACATACGAGCTACGATTCGTTCGTCACTGACATCGATTGAGAGAACTGCGTCGATTACGACGCCCATCTTCTCAAGCGCTTCTGCCTGAGCGATCGAACGGGGGAAGCCGTCAAGAATAAATCCGTTCGCGCATGCCTCGGACTTGAGATAGTCGCGGACGATGCCGATTACGATCTCATCGGGGACAAGATCACCGTTCTCGACGTAGCCCTTGGCAGTCTTACCGAGCTCGGTACCTGCTGCCATAGCGTCGCGAAGGATCTGTCCCGTAGAAATCGCGGGGATATTTTCTCTTGCGGCAATAATTTCGGCCTGAGTGCCTTTACCCGCACCGGGGGCTCCCATAATGATAAGATTCATTAATTTCCTCCGAAATATCCGCGGGTCGGTATTAACCGAAGAGACCCTTAGTCTTAGAGCCGCTCATGTTACGGAGTGCGAGCTGTGCATCGAGATCACGTACAGTCTCAAGTGCAACACCAACAACGATCAGGAGCGAGTTACCGCCGAATGCGATAGCGGAGAACGCTACGCTGTGGGGGTTGATCGTGGTGATAACGATGTTGATGAGCATGGGAAGACCCGAGATGATGCAAAGGAAGATCGCACCGATAAGAGTAACTCTGTTAAGAATCTTCTTGATATAGGTGATGGTGGGCTTACCCGAACGGATGCCGGGGATAGAGCCGCCATTCTTCTGAATGTTGTTCGCAACCTCAACGGGGTTGAAGGAGATGAGTACGTAGAAGTACGCAAATACGATGATCAGACCCAGGTTGATGATGAGGTAGAGCCAAGTATTATAGTTGA
Organism: Eubacteriales bacterium; assembly: GCA_045535915.1. Classification (GTDB taxonomy): domain Bacteria; phylum Bacillota; class Clostridia; order Oscillospirales; family CAG-272; genus CAG-390. The sequence continues at coordinate 1,577 of JAZSMP010000380.1, forward strand.
AGAATTCATTAATAAAGTTGGCAAAACCGCTGTTCGGGAAGAACGCTGCGATGGTTGCGGGGAGAGATACGATGGAGCTTGCGAAGATGACGGGCATAACGCCGTTCATGTTCAGCTTCATCGGAAGGTTGGAGGACTGACCGCCATACATCTTTCTGCCTACAACGCGCTTTGCATACTGGATCGGAATTCTGCGCTCGGATTCAGTGAACCAAACGATAAATACGATGCTTGCAAGTACGAATATAACAGCAAAGAGAGCGATAAAGAGTCCGCCGAGCTGGAAACCAGCGAAAGTCGAAGGTCCTGCGAAAACGGTGGTCCAGAGAGAACCGATCATTCCGGGGAGACCTGAGATAATGTTAGCAAAAAGGATCATGGAAACACCGTTGCCGATGCCGTGGTCATTGATCTTTTCTGCAAGCCACATGATGATGGAAGCGCCTGCGCAGTAGCAAGCAACGATAACGACCTTACCGAAAGCGGTTACGCCGCTCATGAGCATTCCGGCTGCCTCCATGTATGCGAGGTAACCGATAGCAGTGAGAATTGCAAGGCCTACTGTGGTGTAACGGGTGATTCGTGTGATGATCGCTCTGCCCTCTTCGCCGTTCTTCGAAAGTCTCTCAAGTGCGGGGATCGCAACTGTGAGAAGCTGGATAACGATCGAGGAAGTGATGTAGGGAGATACGGAGAGCGCAAAGAGTGTTGCCTTTGCGAAAGCGTCACCCGAAAGCAGGTTGAGATAGGTGAAAATCGAACCGGATGCACTGGTTGCAAACATTGCGTATGCATCGGGGTTAATAAAGGGGACGGGGATCTGCGCGCCAAGGCGGTAAACAACAAGGATCAGCAGAGTAAACAGGAGTTTAGTGCGGAGCTCAGCTACCTTCCAGGCATTTTTGAATGTCGCAAACATCCTTATACCTCCTCGCAACTTCCGCCTGCTGCTTCGATCTTTTCCTTAGCTGCTGCAGAGAACTTAGCAGCCTTTACGGTGAGCTTCTTGGTGATCTCGCCATTGCCAAGAACCTTGAGACCGTCCTGAGCCTTGCGGATCACGCGAGCGTCAAGAAGAGTCTGGATATCGACGATAGCGCCGTCCTCAAAGCGGTTGAGATCGCTTACGTTGATGGTTGCATAAACGGTTGCAAATCTCTTATTGTTGAAGCCTCTCTTGGGAAGCTGTCTGTAAATCGGGAACTGTCCGCCCTCGAAACCGGGTCTTACACCGCCGCCGGAGCGAGCATTCTGTCCCTTGTGGCCCTTGCCTGCGGTCTTGCCGTTGCCGGAGCCGGGTCCGCGACCCTTGCGGTATCTTTCCTGAACGGAACCTTCTGCGGGTCTGAGTTCATTAAGCTTCATGTCTGCTTCCTCCTTTACTCTACATCCTCAACGGATACGAGGTGGGAGATAACTCTTACCTTACCGTCAAGTACGGGACCTTCCTGATGAAGGACGAAGTCACCGATTTTCTTGAGGCCGAGAGAAGCAGCGGTGAGCTTCTGGTTCGGCTTAGCGCAGATGAGGGACTTTACGAGAGTTACTTTCTTCATTTCTGAGTACCTCCCTTAACGTCTTCTGCGGTGATATCACGAGTGCGGGCTACTTCCTCAACGGTACGGAGCTCAGAGAGTCCTGCGAGGGTTGCCTTAACTACGTTAATGGGGTTGTTGGAACGGAGGCACTTAGCACGGATGTTGCTAATGCCTGCAGCCTCGAGGACCATACGGACCTTGGAGCCTGCGATGATACCGGTACCGGGAGCAGCGGGCTTAAGAAGCACCTTGCCTGCGCCGAACACGCCCATAACCTCGTGAGGAATGGTGGTGCCCTTGATGGAAACGGTGATCATATTCTTCTTTGCGTCTTCAACACCTTTGCGGATGGCCTCGGTAACTTCGGCAGCCTTGCCGATACCTACGCCAACACGACCGTGGCCGTCGCCTACTACCATAAGAGCTGCGAAGCGGGCAATACGTCCACCTTTAACGGTCTTGGAAACACGGTTCAGTGCTACGAGGTTTTCAATATACTGCTTTTCCTCGTAATTATTGTTTCTGAATGCCATTTTAATCTCCTAAATTGTTCAATTATTATTAGTTGAACAGTGTACAAACCGGAAGTCAGTCTTACGACTCAGAACTTCAGGCCGCCCTCGCGAGCGCCGTCAGCCAGTTCCGATACACGTCCGTGATAAAGATAGCCGCCGCGGTCGAATACGACTTCGGTGATACCCTTTTCGATTGCTCTCTCGGCAACAAGCTTGCCGACCTTCTTGGCAGCCTCTTTGTTGCCGCCAACTTCAAATTCCTTCTCATAGGAAGAAGCACTTACAAGAGTGATGCCCTTGACATCGTCGATGATCTGCGCGCTGATATTGTTAGTGGAACGATATACAGCGAGACGAGGACGCTCGGTGGTGCCGGAGATCTTTGCTCTGACTCTGGTATGTCTCTTGATACGCGCTGCGTTCTTATCCTTCTTAGATACCATTGTTCTTTACTCCTCTCTCTTAGTTCTTCTTCTTCATTTCCTTACGACGGACATTTTCGCCTGCGTAACGGATACCCTTCTGGTGGTAAGGCTCGGGAGGTCTCTTACCGCGGATAACTGCTGCGATCTGGCCTACGGCCTGCTTGCTGTTACCCTTGATGGTAATGGTGATCGGAACGACCTTCTCTGCAACCTCGAAGGTGATGCCTTCGGGCTGAGCGATTGTGAACTTTGCCTGGGGCTTTCCGTTTACGAGGGAGTGACCTACGTAAAGGAGAAGGTTATTACCCTGCATGGTTGCTCTGTAACCGGTACCGTGGATCTCGAGTACGCGGGTGTAACCCTCGGTTACGCCAACTACCATGTTGTAGATAAGTGTACGGGTGAGACCGTGGAGGCTTCTGTCAGCCTTCTCATCGGTGGGACGCTCAACAGTAAGAACGCCTGCCTCAACCTTAACAGTCATTCTCTCGGAGATCTTCTCGGAGAGAGTGCCGCGGGGACCCTTGACGGTTACGAGACCTGCTTCGGTCTTAACCTCAACGCCTGCGGGGAGGGTGATGGGATTTCTACCAATTCTGGACATCTTTCTACCTCCTTAATTACCATACAAAGGCAAGCACTTCGCCGCCAACCTTCTCTTTGCGAGCCTGCTTGTCGGTCATGATGCCCTTGGAAGTGGATACGATAGCGATGCCGAGACCGTTCATTACACGGGGCATTTCCTCACAGCCTGCGTAGATACGGAGACCGGGCTTGGATACTCTGCGGATACCGCGGAGAACCTTCTGCTTCTTGCCGGTGTACTTAAGGGTTACACGGATGATTCCCTGCTTGCCGTCTTCGATGGTCTCGAAAGCGGAAACATAGCCCTCATTTACGAGGATTTCGGCGATTGCCTTCTTCATGTTGGATGCCGGAATGTCCACAGTTGCATGCTTTGCATCATTAGCATTTCTGATTCGTGTGAGCATATCGGCGATTACGTCTGACATTTGCATTTCAATTTTCCTCCATATGCAAGTTTAATTTATCTTGCTGCCGTTGGCAAACGGCGGCGTATCGGCGGTTAAATCGGGCCGCAGCTTAATTTCCTACCGATAGTGTGGGGTTGGTAATTACTTACCAGGATGCCTTTCTTACGCCCGGGATCTGGCCCTTGTAAGCCAGCTCGCGGAAGCAGATACGGCAGATGCCGTACTTACGAAGGTAAGCGTGGGGACGGCCGCAGATCTTGCAACGGTTGTACTCACGGGTGGAGAACTTCTGCTTTGCCTGCTGCTTGTTAATCATTGCCTTCTTTGCCATTTTTGCCTACCTCCTTGATTAGTTCTTTGCGAAGGGAGCGCCGAGCGCTGCAAGCAGTGCGCGAGCCTCTTCGTCGGTGTTAGCGGTGGTTACGAAGCAGATATCCATACCGCGGATCTTGTCGATCTTATCGTACTCGATCTCGGGGAAGATGAGCTGCTCCTTAAGTCCGAGAGCATAGTTTCCTCTGCCGTCGAATGCATCGGGGTTGATACCCTTGAAGTCACGTACGCGGGGGAGTGCGAAGTTGAAGAGCTTGTCAACGAACTCGTACATTCTCTCACCGCGGAGAGTAACCTTTGCACCAATGGTCATGCCTTCACGAACCTTGAAGTTAGCGACGGACTTACGAGCCTTGGTGGGAACTGCCTTCTGACCGGTGATGAGGGTGAGGTCGCCGATGATGTTCTCGATAACCTTTGCATTGTCTCTTGCCTCGCTGGAGCCTACGTTGAGGACAACCTTGTCAAGGCGGGGGATCTGCATGGTGCTCTTGTAACCGAACTGCTGCATGAGTGCGGGAGCTACTTCGTTTCTGTAAGTTTCCTTAAGTCTTGCCATAATTCCCTACCTCCTTACAGTTCCTTACCGCACTTAGCACAGGTGCGGATCTTCTTGCCGTCCTTAAGAACGGTCTTAACTCTTACGCCCTTGTCGCAAGCGGGGCAATAAAGAGCTACCTTGCACGCGTAGATAGCACCCTCGGTTTCAACGATGGAGCTGGTCTCGCCCTGACGGCGAGCCTTTACGTGCTTGTGAACGGTGTTAACACCCTTAACGATAACCTTTTCCTCCTTGGGGGAAACTGCGATTACCTCGTGAGTAATAACCTTGCCGTTCTTATCTTTCTTTTCTGCTGCCTTACCGGTGAGAAGTACGACAGTATCGCCTGTTTTGATATTCATCGTTTGATCTCCTTACCTTAAAGTACTTCGGGAGCGAGAGACAGTATCTTGAGGTACTGCTTTTCTCTGAGCTCTCTTGCCACCGGGCCAAAGATACGGGTGCCACGGGGGGTCTGGTCTTCCTTGATGATGACCGCTGCGTTCTCATCGAACTTGATATATGAGCCGTCTGCTCTCTTGGTGCCGTGTGTGCTGCGTACGATAACTGCCTTTACAACGTCGCCCTTCTTGACGATTCCGCCGGGGCTTGCCTTCTTAACAGTAGCAACAACAACATCGCCGATATTTGCATATCTGCGGCCGGTGCCACCAAGAACGCGAATGCAGAGAAGCTCCTTGGCGCCGGTATTGTCGGCAACCTTCATTCTTGATTCTTGCTGTATCACTTAAGATTCCTCCTGTTTCAATACGATTTTTGACGTATTTACTGTATGAATTTGCCGCTTGATTATTTAGCCTTTTCGATTACGGTAACAACGCGCCATCTCTTAGTCTTGGAGAGAGGACGGGTTTCCATAATGCTGACCTTATCGCCGATGCCGCACTCGTTGTTCTCGTCATGAGCGTGAACCTTGAGTGTGTGCTTAACGATCTTACCGTAGATGGGGTGCTTTACGTTGTCCGCGATAGCAACGGTAACGGTCTTGTCCATCTTGTTGCTTACAACAAGTCCGACTCTTACTTTTCTGAGGTTTCTGTCTTCCATTTCCTTTAGCCTCCTTACGCGTTCTTCTCGTTCTGAACAGTCATAACGCGTGCGATGTCGCGCTTGACCTCGCTGATGCGGTTGGTGTTCTCGAGCTGGTTGATCTCAAGCTGGAAGCGGAGGTTAAAGTACTCTTCCTTCAGTTCCTTGAGCTTAGCGTCGAGTTCTTCGATGCTCATAGCTCTGATCTCGCTGATCTTCATTCTGTAACCTCCTTAGAAACAAACTTGCACTTGATGGGGAGCTTATGCGAAGCAAGACGCATAGCTTCCTTTGCAACTTCCTCGGATACGCCGTCCATCTCGAACATGATGCGTCCGGGCTTAACGACTGCTACCCAGTACTCGGGAGATCCCTTACCGGAACCCATTCGGGTCTCAGCAGGCTTCTCGGTGATGGGCTTATCGGGGAAGATCTTGATCCATACGTTACCGCCACGGCGGATGTAACGGGTCATTGCGATACGGGCAGCCTCGATCTGGTTGGAAGTGATCCAAGCGGGCTCGAGAGCTACGAGACCGTAAGCACCGTACGCCAGCTCGTTACCGCGGGAAGCCTTACCTGTAAGGCGGCCACGCTGTACGCGACGGAACTTTACTCTTTTAGGCATTAACATTAGTTTGCGCCTCCTTCTTTAGTGGGACGTGCGCCCTGGGGACGGTTGCCCTGGGGACGGTTACCCTGGGGGCGATTGCCCTGAGGTCTGTTACCACCCTGACGGCGGTCATTGTTGCGGGGACCGCGGTTGTCGCGGCGCTCACCGTTGTTTCTGCGATCGCCTCTGCGATCGTTTCTGCGATCGTTTCTTCTCTCGCGAGCTGCGCCCTCGTTGAGGACTTCGCCGTTGTAGATCCATACCTTTACACCGATCTTACCGTAGGTGGTGTTAGCCTCCCAGAAACCGTAATCGATGTCTGCACCGATGGTCTGAAGCGGAATGGTACCCTCGTGGTAGTGCTCGGAACGTGCGATTTCCGCACCGCCGAGACGGCCGCCGCAGGTGATCTTGATTCCGCGTGCGCCGAGGCGCATGGTATTTCTGATAGCCATCTTCATTGCACGGCGGAAAGCCACACGGCCTTCGAGCTGAGCTGCAATGTTTTCTGCTACGAGCTGTGCGTTGAGCTCAGGGTTACGAACTTCAACAACGTTGATGGATACGGGAATTACCTTACCGTTAGCATCCTTACCAACGATAGCTTCAACTTCCTTCTTGATCTTCTCGATGTTGTCGCCGCTGCGGCCGATTACAAAACCGGGCTTTGCGCAGTGGATATAAACTCTGACTCTGTACTGATCGCGTTCGATCTCGATCTTAGGCACGCCTGCCTTCTGAAGCTCTTCCTTGAGGAGCTTTCTGATCTTGTAGTCCTGTACAAGTGTATCTCCGAAAACCTCGTCCTTGACGCACCATCTGGAATCCCAGCCCTTGATGACGCCAACGCGAAGGCCGTGAGGATTAACTTTCTGTCCCATTAGGCATTGACCTCCTTAGTTTCTCTTTCCTTAACCGCGAGGGTTACATGAGATGTTCTCTTGAGAATTCTGTTGCCCGAACCCTTAGCGCGGGGCATATATCTCTTGAGAGTAGGACCGGGGCAGACGAAGCACTCGGAAACGTAAAGGTTTGCGGTGTCCATCTGGAAATTGTGGTCTGCATTTGCGATTGCACTCTTGAGGAGCTTTACGAGCTCGGGAGATGCAGCCTTGGGGGTATTCTTGAGAATTGCCATTGCAACCTTGGTATCCTTACCGCGGATGAGATCGAGAACGATCTTTACCTTACGGGGAGAAATTCTCAAATATTTAAGATAAGCTCTTGCTTCCATTATTCTTCTTTCCTCCTCGATTATTTACCGGTGTTGGATGTCTTGGTGCCTGCGTGACCGGGGAAGCGGCGGGTGGGAGCAAACTCACCGAGCTTGTGTCCGACCATGTCCTCGATGATGTATACCGGAACATGCTTCTTGCCGTCGTGAACCGCGATGGTGTGGCCAACGAATTCGGGGAATATTGTAGATGCACGGGAGCAGGTCTTGATGACTTTCTTCTCGTTCTTTTCGTTCATAGCGCGAACTCTGCTGATGAGTTTCTCTTCAACAAAAGGCGCCTTCTTAAGACTTCTGCTCATTCTATATTCCCTCCTTATTTAGCGTTTCTGTGCTTTACGATGAACTTCTCGGTAAGAGCCTTCTTGTTACGAGTCTTATAACCGAGAGCGGGCTTGCCCCAAGGAGTAAGCGGTCCGGGATGACCGATGGGGGATCTACCTTCACCACCACCGTGGGGGTGATCGCAGGGGTTCATTACAGAACCGCGGACGGTAGGTCTGATACCCTTGTGGCGGGTCTTACCTGCCTTACCGACCTTAACGGTGTCATGCTCGATGTTACCAACCTGGCCGATAGTAGCCTTGCAGTTGAGAGCAACGATTCTGACTTCGCCGGAGGGAAGACGGATGAGAGCCTGCTCATTCTCTTTCGAGATGAGCTGAGCTGCGGAACCAGCGGAACGGACAAGCTGACCGCCCTTGCCGGGGTGAAGCTCAATGTTGTGGATGAAAGTACCGGTGGGGATGTTTGCAAGGGGCAGGGTGTTACCGGGCTTGATATCAGCCTCTGCGCCGGAGTAAACGACGTCGCCGTCCTTAAGTCCAACGGGAGCGATGATGTAGCTCTTCTTGCCGGACTCGTTCTCGAGGAGAGCGATGTAAGCGGTACGGTTGGGGTCGTACTCGATACCGATAACCTTTGCAGCCTCAGTGTCGTTACGACGGAAGTCGATGATACGGTACTTAACCTTGTTTCCGCCGCCTCTGTGACGAACAGTGATCTTACCGTAGGAGTTACGTCCTGCGTGCTTCTTCTTGATAACTACCAGGCTCTTCTCGGGAGAAAACTTAGTGATCTCCTCGAAGGAAGCAACAGACATGTGTCTTCTGGCAGGTGTCGTAGGCTTATATTTGATTGTAGGCATTATTCGTTTCCTCCTACTTAGTTCATACCGTCGAAGAAGGCGATGGTCTTGGAGTCCTCAGTAAGGGTAACGATGGCCTTCTTCCACTCAGCGGTGTAGCCATAGTTGTAGCGGACTCTCTTTTCCTTGCGCTTCATCATCATGGTATTGACTGCTGCAACCTTTACACCGAACATAACCTCAACTGCGTTTGCAATCTCAGGCTTGGTTGCGGAAGTCATAACTTTAAATACATACTTTTTCTGATTCATCATGTCCATGCTCGCCTCGGTGATAACGGGAGCGATGATGATGTCCTGTACCATTTTCTTCATTATGCGTATACCTCCTCGAGCTTTTCTACAGCAGCCTTGGTGATCACGAGCTTCTCAGCATTGAGGATCTCATAAACGTTGATGGTGCTGTAAAGAGTGGTTTCAGCGGTGGGAATGTTGGCACAGCTCTTAACAACGAGACGGTCAGCTTCAGGGAGAACGAGCAGGGTCTTGCATGCTACGGTCTCGGTGCGGGTCTTCTTCTCGTCGCCGACCTTGTAGGTCTTCTCTACGTCCTTCTGGAGGCCGAGAGAGGCAAACATCTTTACCATCTCGGAGGTCTTGTAGGACTCGAGCTTGCACTCGTCAAGAATGATGAGGTTGCCGTTAGCAGCCTTATCAGAGAGTGCGCTGAAGAGAGCAACTCTCTTGGTCTTCTTGTTGAGCTCGGTGCGATAGGTGCGGGGCTTGGGACCGAGGGCGATTCCGCCGTGTACCCACTGGGGAGCACGGGTGGAACCCTGACGTGCACGTCCGGTACCCTTCTGTCTCCAGGGCTTCTTACCGCCGCCGCTTACCTCGGTACGGGTAAGGGTGGACTGAGTACCCTGTCTCTGGTTGAGCATGTATGCTCTGACTGTGGCGTGAAGGACGGATGCGTTTACCTCAGCTCCGAAAAGCTTCTCAGAGAGGCTCATTTCGCCGACTTCCTTGCCTGTCATATCAAGTACTTTTACGTTAGGCATTTGTCAAATCCTCCTTCTTTCGTCAAGCCTTGATCGAATCGCGGATGAATACGATACCGCCACGAGCGCCGGGAATAGCGCCGCGAACTGCGATAAGGTTGTTCTCTGCATCGATCTTAGCAACGGCAAGATTAAGAATAGTAACCTGCTCGTTACCGTACTGACCTGCCATCTTCTTGTTCTTGAAAATTCTCGCGGGGTCGATAACACCCATAGAACCGGACTGACGGTGCACAGGGCCAACGCCGTGTGTCATTCTCAGCTTAGCGAGGTTCCAACGCTTGATAGCACCGGTGTAACCGCGGCCCTTGGTCATACCTGTTACGTCGACCTTCTCGCCAACGGCGAAGGTTTCGACCGATACGACATCACCTACGTTGTAGCCGGAGCAATCGTCAAGGCGAAATTCCTTGAGATGTCTCTTTGTGGTAAGTCCGTTCTTTGCGAAATGTCCGATCTCAGCCTTGGTTGCGTGCTTGTCCTTGCAATCCTCAAAGCCGAGCTGTACGGCCTCGTAGCCGTCCTGTTCAGCGGTCTTCTTCTGCGATACTACGCAGGGACCTGCCTGGATTATCGTTACCGGAATGACATTTCCGACTTCGTCGAAAATCTGAGTCATACCGATCTTCTTACCGATAATGCCCTTTTTCATGTTTTTTCCTCCTGAAGGTTATTGGTTGACGCTGTGAATTTTACCTCTCGGCATTACGCCAACTTGACCGACAAGCGCTCTCTCGAGCGTTTTGTGGGTGGGGGTCAGGGTTGATCAGAGAGTAACCTGAATATCAACGCCTGCGGGGAGCTCAATGTTCATCAGTTCTTCAGTAAGCTTCTTGGAAGGCTTCTTGATGTCAATGAGTCTCTTGTGGTTGCGAAGCTCAAACTGCTCGCGACTGTCCTTGTACTTGTGGACTGCACGGAGAATGGTTACGATCTCCTTCTCGGTGGGAAGCGGAATGGGACCCGAAACCTCGGCGCCGTTGCGCTTAGCAACTTCGACGATCTTCGCGGCTGCTGCGTCAACGAGTGTGTGATCGTAGCTCTTCAGCTTGACTCTGAGCTGTTCCTTAACTGCCATCTTGTGTTTTCCTCCTTGTTTTTTCTCTCGCGTGCGTGCGAATATAATAAAATGTAGCCATTTGCGCAGCGCGTTCGAAAAGTTAGGAGCGGATTCTGTTATGCACCGTTCCGTGCGTTTCGTTTTGCAGCCATACAAAAGCCGAAACCCGCCACTCGCCGCCGTCACGCAAGCACGGCGCGACGCGAATTCCGGATCGTACGGCTACAAAGCCGTCGTCACGAAGCAACCTTTGAACAGAGGCTGCCCGATGCCTGACATAGCCCACGCGCCCGATCAAATTCGGACTTCTCCACGAAAATTACCCGCATGTTCTTGCGGCAACCTTTCGCTTCAACGCATACTTCGCACATCAAGCCTCAATATTATACTACATTTTTCGTCTATTTGCAATAAACATATTAGTAGAATTTATACCAAAAATATTGTGGTGTTTTTGTGCACTTTTAACAAATTAACGTCATTTTGCCTCAAAAATACCCCGAAAATCAACCTCCGAAGCAGTTTTCGGAGGCTGATTTTCGTATTTTATGTATGTATTTTTGTACAAAATGCAGAAAAGTATCAATTTGCACAAACATTCAGTCCTCGGACCCGGTTTACGGCTCTTCTTCCTCTTCGTTCTTCTCGTTTGCGGCGCGGAGTCTGTCAAGAGACTTACAAAAATCCTCTCTCAGCCAATCGGGTTCGAGAATTCGTATCTCGGCATCAGACGCAAGCAACGCGCCGAAGAACACACGGATATTCTGAAACTCACAAATGTACTTACCCTTGCTTCCTACGCGTTTCGTCACAAAAGGTGCAAGTTCGAGCGCGGTAAGTTTATCGGGTATCTGCAAAAGTGCAGAATACGGGATGGATATCTGAGTAGATTCGCCGTCGGCACCTCCGAGCATGTCGGCAAGCGCAACGATATTTGAAATATCTCTCGGATCCTCAACTCTTATTGAATCGGGGAGCGAAAAAGGTTCGGTGTAATAATAACCCTGGCGCGAACGGTCAAACTCTACCGGAGCATTCAGCTTCCGGCGCAGATAATCGCAGTCGCGCTGTGCCTGTCTGTGCGAAATACCAAATCTTTCGGAAAGACGAACAGCGTTCGGATAATAGCCATCCTTTATTCTTTTATGAAGCCAGATTATTCTCTCAACGGCAAATTCGCCCGACATACCGATCTCTCCTCTCGTCATCCGCAAAGAACGGATTTTTTCTTATATATAATAAGGAAGAAATTATTCGTCAATCTTCTCTTCTTCGGCTGGCTTCTCATAATACTCCACATCAAATTCTTCAACCGCCAACTCTTGCACCTTTATACCTCTGACAAAAGAGTTTGTTCTTGCAAGAATATAGAAGCTGAGAACAAAGCAGAAGAAAGCTTCGACACAGAAACTGCCCTTGGAAAGCTTTCCTGTGAAGAATCCGATAATCTCGGAGAATCCGCCCACAAAAGCAAGGAAGTAAGCGATACAACCGCTGATGAAGAATCTGCGGGGACGCGCATGCTCCGGAGAAACGTACTCTCTTTCCTCGCAAAGGAAATAGAACATCACAGCGATAAGAGCGAACTGGAGCATAAGCTTCGACGGATGGTTCATCTGAACCGTCATATCAAAATACATCTGCGCAACGCCGACAAGCGCACGGATTATCGGGAAGAACCCAAGCCACGCAGAAAGTTTCTCCTTCGGAACTTTCGATGAACGCACAAAGAAGCATGCTGCAGAAAGAACAGCTGACAAAACGCCCAAGATTTCTATAACAGCACTGACACGGAGCATATAAGCGTTATCGGATTTAAATGCAGACGAAAAAATCATCTTATAATAAGAGAACTTGCCTTCGCCAATCATAGTAAACAACTTATAAGAAAAATCGGCGAGCATAATAAATCCCGCAAAGGTTGCGGAAAAGAATATCGAATTCGCGCTGTTATCTGTCTTATGTGAAAGATCCGCTTTCTTTGATATAAATATAAAACCGCAAAGTACAAAGGCGGAAGTTATCACGATCAGCCAATTAACAAGCGTTACAAGAAAGCTTACGTTGAAATATCCGACCTCTGCATCAAAAGATGTAAAAAACAAAACAGTTCTCAGAATCGCCGCCAGCGGTGCAAGACAGAGAATCGCCCTGAACCAAATCTTGATGTTCAAAGGAGCAGACTCCTTATCGCGCTTAAAAAATCTATCCAGCATGGTATTACCTTTCAATTTATCAAATATTTATATTATTATACACCTCAAATATGAACTTGTTGTAAACAACCCTTCCTATATATAGATAAATAAGACAAAATTATCAGCAAACGAAATATTTTTCAAAAATACTCAATTTTTTTAGAAAAAAGTATTGACAAACCGAAGCACTTGTGGTATAATATATCCCGTTATCCAAAGACAGCAGGTTCCCGTAAAAGCGCATGCCACCCTGCCGAGGAAGAATCAAATATTTTATTTGTGTCTTTCTCTCTGTGCGCGCGCATTTCGGGAGAAGGATATTTTTTTACGAACACAAACCACAAGGAGGTTAAACACATGCCCAGCAAAGCTATACTTGAGCAGAAGCAGCAGGTTGTCTCCGAGCTTTCCGAGAAGATTCGCAACTCGGTTTCCGGTGTAGTTGTAAACTACCAGGGAATCACCGTTGAGGATGATACCAAGCTCCGTAAGGAACTCCGCGAAGCAGGCGTTTCCTATCAGGTAGTTAAGAACACCCTTACCGGCAGAGCATGCGAAGAGTGCGGCTACGGTGATATCAAGCAGTATCTCTCCGGTATGACCGCTATCGCAGTCAGCCCCGAAGATGCAGTAGCTCCCGCTAAGATCCTCAAGCAGTATGCTGACAAGATCGAGTCCTTCACTCTTCTGGCAGGTTATTGTGACGGCGAAGTTATCGACGCCGCTGCAGTTGAAAGACTTGCTACCATCCCCTCGAAGGAAACTCTCATTGCACAGTTGCTCGCTTGCATCCAGTCTCCCCTTACCAAATTCGTCTATGTTCTTGACCAGGTTGCCAAGAAGGACGAGCAGCCCGCCGAGGCTGCAGAAGCTCCCGCAGAGGCGTAAAGCTCTCGCGGCATAACATTTAAATATTCCAGGAGGTCATTTAAAATGGCAAACGAAAAGATTACCGCTATCCTTGAATCCATCAAGGCACTTACCGTTCTTGAGCTCTCCGAGCTCGTATCTGCATGTGAGGAAGAGTTCGGCGTATCCGCTGCTAACGTTTCCGCAGGTGCTGCTGCAGGCGCAGCTCCCGCTGCTGCTGCTGTTGAAGAGAAGACCGAGTTCGACGTAGTTCTCGCATCCTTCGGCGCTAACAAGCTTGGCGTTATCAAGGCTGTTCGTGAGATCACCGGTCTCGGACTTAAGGAAGCTAAGGAGCTCGTTGAGGGTGCTCCCAAGACCCTTAAGGAAGGCGTTGCTAAGGAAGAAGCTGAGTCCATCAAGGCTGCTCTTACCGAGGCTGGCGCTACCGTTGAGATTAAGTAATTTAATCAAAAATATTTGCACATCCGAAAATCCTTGCTGTGCAAAAAACCGATGCGGAAACGCATCGGTTTTTTGTTTATATTGTTGTTTTAATGATTTTGGCTTTGCCTTCAAGAAGATACTTCTCTTCTCCTGCAGGTATGTAGACAGAATCGCGGTCACTCAACCGATATTTGACAGAGTTTTGCGATATTGAAGCTTCGCCCGAAACTAAAGTCAAAGAAACAAATCCGTCGCGTCTCGCCGAAATCTCGGTAGAGCCATCAATCTCAATAAGCTCCGCGCGGAAATATTCACATTCAGCAAGAACACCCGATTTAGTCGGAGTCGGCAAATCAATCTTCTTTAGCGACTTTGCCGCCGCGTCAAGATGGAGTTCACGAGGTCTGCCGTAATCGTACATACGGAAGGTAGTGTCGCAATTCTGCTGAACCTCGCAGATGTAGTTGCCGCCGCCGATCGCATGAGGCGTACCTGCGGGAATATAATAGCATTCGCCCGCACTCACCGAAATCTTTTTCAGATAAGGTGTGGGATCATCGCCGTTCAGCACGGTCTTGCGAAAATTCTCCAGATCAACATCGTCTTCCAAACCGAGATAAATATATGAATCGGGCAGAGCGTCGATGATATACCACATCTCGCTCTTCCCTCCCTCGCCGCCCATAAGGGCGGCGGTTTCATCATCCGGATGAACCTGAATCGAGAGAGTTTCTTTTGAATCAATAAATTTAATCAGAAGCGGGAATTTATCGTTACAGTTGATAACCTCCGCAAGCATTTTTCCCGCGAATTCACCGTTCATCACGATACTGTTATCATCATCACGCACGGATAATACCCAATCTTCGCCAATCGGTGACTCTGCGGAAGCAAGTCTGTCTCCGCCCCAGATGCGCTCCTTATAAATATGAGAAAGAATCAGAGGATAGTTCATTTTTTCTTAGAAATAAGTTTTGTGATACCAGCTGCGGCAAAAGCGGCAAGGGCGGCAGACCCCGCGGCGATCGCAGCAGCCTCTTTGGTAGTATATTTGATCTGAGCCTTATGCTTTGCGCGTTTGATATCCTTCTTCGACTGCTTCTTTGCCGACTTGATTTCCTTGCGGGTGGGTTCAACCTGCTTGCGGGCACCGAGTTGTTTGTAATCGGTCATACCGGGCGTCGGGATTCCCGTGCCACAGAAGGTTCCGAGAGGAGACATATCGCAGGAGAAGCAATACTTATACGCTTCGTCAACCTCAGCGGTCTTGCCGTAACGGAGCCCCATATTCCATGTCACGCGCGAAACAACTTCGCCCGCGATCATAAGGTCAAGTCTTCTGCCCGCGGTCGCACGAGATGTGATCGCCTTATCACAGATAAAGAGATTCTCGCCTTCGATGAAGTTCGTTGCGTATCTCTTATTGAAATCCTCGACAGTGAGCATATCGTGTTCAGCCTTACGGTACCAGATAACGACCGAACTTCTCGCGGGGATGCTCACAGAGTCAGCGGACCAGATATTTTCATCCTTCGGAGGCTTGCCGGTGGTAGTCCAGAGAGCAAGTTTCGAATCCTTAAGCTGAATACCGTTACCCGAATTGTTGCAAAGCGTGACGTAGGGGAAAGGATTTTCTATAACTGTACCGTCGCGTTCGACCGGTGCGGTCGAGCAAAGAACTTCGGTAATGCTTATCGGCGAGGCAAGAATATAGGCAGTAGCCTTTCTCGTCTTCTTTTCCGAAACAGCGGTGACGATCGCGCTGATTCTGCGCTTCTTTGAAATCTCGGGAAGCTGACGGATGACCGTCGCACTTCTTCCCGGCTTGAGCTTCCCGAGGCAGACCTTGGCGTAAGGAACGGCATCCGAAAGAGAAAAGCCTTCGACACCGGTCAGATAGAAGTCAACCCTTACCTCATCCATAACCTTGTCGGTAGGATTTTCAAATTTTAGAGTAACGGCAGTACTGTCGTGCGAATCATAGGATGCCGATCGGGTCATAGAAAGGACCTTCGGCTCACCTCTGTTTTCGATCCATATAGGTGCGGTAACCGAATACTGCACTCCGTTTGAGATACGAACGTAATAGTAATCGAATTCCACGGGAAGTTTGATGTTCCATTCATAGCTCTGACGCGCGCCGACGTATTTCTGTGCAACAAGGATGTTATCCTCACCGATTATCTCAATTCTTCCGATTCCGTTTGCGTTTTCGGTTGAGATCTTAACAGATACGTTCAGATCGGAAGGATCGATCAGTCGCGAGCCCATCCATTCACCGTTGATCTTATAGAAGACCTTCATCGTAGGATCGGCGCTCGAATATACGCGGCGGGAACGGAATGCCTCCATTATATTTTCACGTGTCAGCGCGGGAGCGAGAACTCCCGTGATATAGGGACTTGCAACAGTCCAGTTGGGCGCATGGTTGTCTTCATTAAACGAAGGAGCTACGTGCCATCCTCTCGAAAGAAGGAGAGCATACTGCAGATCATATCCTCTACCCTTGATCTCGGCAAGAGCCATTTGCCTGTCGGCGTTTTCGCTCCAAAATCCGTAGTCCTCAAAGTCTCCCCATGCGCTTCCGGGATGATTGAACATACCGACGGCATCGGGCTCACCCTCGAGCCACTTGAAAAGATCGGGCATATTAACGCTGTGAATATCCGACACGACCTTCTCGCTTCCGATAACGTTCATGTGACCCCAGTAACCGCAGGTATTGTTCCAGGTCATCTCCCATCCGTAAAGAGCGGCAAATCTGCCGGGACGGTCAAGCTCCTTGGCGACTGCCTTCTGTTCGTCGTATATCTTTTGAGTAAAATAATGAGAATGTTCGGTGACCGCAAAGAAATCGGCACCGTTGTCATATGCGAACTCAACAGCATCCCGTCCTCTGCCGTTTCCGTCGGAATCTCCGGTATGTGCGTGGATCTCTCCGAAATACGCAGAAAGCTCGCTCATATCAGAAACGCTGAAATCAACCGTTCTTGTCGTGCGGTTTCCAAGACCGTCTTTAAGACGGATCGTAAGCGTGTGCTCGCCGAAATCAAGAGACTTTTTCGGCTCGTAAACGAGAGAAGTAGCGGTTATTGTCGCGTCATTCGTAACGTCCTTGCCGTCGATCTTCAAATAGCAATCCTTGATCCTGATTCCCGCGGGGTCGGTAAAGTTTGCCTTTATAACGATCGGCTTGGTGCCGTCGTAAGCATATCCCTTCGTGGGGACCATTCCTGTGATTCGCGGACCGCGGTTATCGTAAACGGGAACTCTCAGCGGAATTACGTTTCCGAGCCTGAAATCTCTTGCACCGTCCGAAACGCTGATCTCAAATTCAAGCTCGCTCATCTGCTCGAAGACTTCCTCGGGGATACGCGCACGGCGGACACCGTCGTGCTCCTCGAGTGCTTCATATTCTTCCTTTTCACCGTTGGGAAGAGTCACAGTTACCGTGCTTCTGCCGATCGAGTGATCCGGATCGGTAGGGATCGCCGCGAATTCTATAAGACCGCAATAGTCGCCGTGATAAGCTTCCTTGACGGGAGCCAGAGGGAGGATCGCGGGCATCGGCGCGGTAAGATCGAATTTACCCGTCTCCAGATGCGAGGGATAACCTGGAGTTGCAAGCTCGGCATGCGAAATATTGAC
>JAZSMP010000229.1:0-5018 GCA_045535915.1 Eubacteriales bacterium
CAGGCGGAAGACGCGCTCGCAATGAAAAATATGCTGAAAAATTTAATTTAACTTATATACGGAAGGAAAAATGAAAATGTCCAAACTTCAGAAACTCCGCGCCGCTATGGCAGAAAAAGGCTTTGACGCCGTTATCATCACATCCGAGGTCAACCAGAGATACATCACGGGCTTTAATTTCCAGGACGGTCTCGTTCTCGTGACCGCGACCCGTGCTGTCCTCATAACCGACTTCCGCTACATCGAGGCGGCAAAGGCTTCGAAGGCTGCGGGAATATTTGAGATAATCACTCCCGACAAACGTCAGTCTGCGGTTGTCGCTGAGATCATCAAAGAGTGCAGCGGCAAGGTCGCTGCAGTTGAGGAAGCAAAAATTTCTCTCTCGGGCTACGAAGCATTCAAATCGGCCCTCGAGGGATGCGAAGTCAAAGGCGGTGCTTCCGCTATCATAGACGGTCTTCGCGAGTTCAAGGATGCCGACGAGATAGCTTCCACCGCAAAGGCACAGGACATCGCAGATGCGGCATTCAAGCACATCGTCGAGTTCATCCGTCCCGACATGACCGAGATCGATGTTGCTCTCGAACTTGAATTCTTCATGCGCGCTCACGGTGCGGAATCGACCGCATTTGAGACCATTGCAGTCTCGGGTAAGGCTTCCTCTCTCCCCCACGGCGAACCCAGAAACGTACAGCTCGAAAAGGGATTCCTCACAATGGACTACGGCGCAAAGGTGGACGGTTACTGTTCCGATATGACCCGTACCATCGTCATCGGCAAGGCTGACGCCGAGATGAAGAGACTTTACAACACAGTTCTTGAGGCACAGCTTGCCGCTCTCGCCGCCGCAAAGCCCGGCGCGCTCTGCCGCGAGATGGACAAGATCGCGCGCGATATTATCGACGGCGCAGGATATGAGGGACGCTTCGGACACTCGCTCGGCCACGGCGTCGGCATGTATATCCACGAGGCGCCGAGCCTTTCACAGCGCGCAATGCCCGCCGACCGCAAGCTGACCCCCGGTCATATCGTCACATTTGAGCCCGGAATCTACATCGAGGGCAAGTACGGATGCCGTATCGAGGATATGGTTGCCGTCCTTGACAACGGAATCCTCAATTTCACTCATTCGCCGAAGGAACTCATTGAGATTTGTTAATAGATATGTACGAATACAAAGTTAGGAATTTCAGATTCAAAGAAGCAGAAGACGAGATAAATAAGTTTGCAAAAGAAGGTTGGCGAGTAGTATCTGTGACCACAAATACAGATATGACTTGGGCTAAAGATACAATAATCGTAATTTTTGAACGCAGCACTGATAATCGCTGAAATAGCGGCTTTAACACATCTTTTTGACCAATTAACTCAAGGATAAACTAAGAATTTACCCAACTCTACTGTCGGTAGAGTTGGGTATTTTTATATTCTACCTCGTTTTTCGAATGGTAGGTTGCTTCTACGGGTACTTTGGAATATAATATGGGCAACAAAAAACGCTCGAGGTATCTAATGAACAACGCAGAAGCAAAGAAATTACTCCCCAAATACACACTCGGCGAGGAGCTATGGAATTCGATCAGCCACGGAGCCGGCGCGCTTTTCGGAGTATTCGCCCTGATAACAACGCTCATCAAAGCAGAGGGTGCCAGAGAGATCACCGCATGCGCGATATACGGCACGTCGCTGATACTTCTCTACACGGTCTCTTGCGTCTACCATTCGCTCGCGCCGAATGTCGGCAAGAGAGTGATGCAGATACTCGACCACTGCACGATCTATTTTCTCATCGCGGGAACATACACCCCCGCCGCATTGATCGGAGTACACAACGCCGACGTGACGATGGGATGGATAGTCTTCGGACTCGTCTGGACTCTTCTCATCCCCGCGGTAACTCTGACAGCGGTGAACATGGAGAAATTCAGCAAGGTCTCGATGATATTCTACATCGGCATGGGATGGTGTATAGCCATCGACTTCTCAGCCGCAGTTGAAGGTATGGGTGCTGTGGGATTCGGCTTCATGCTCGCGGGCGGTATCGCATACACCATCGGCGCGGTCATCTACGGCGTGGGCAAAAAACACAAGTATCTGCACTCGGTCTTCCACATTTTTGTTGTCATCGGAAGCGTGCTGCAGTATATCAGTATTATTTGGTATTGTATGTAAGTTAAGATTGCGCAGAGCGCAAGTTAAAATCGCGCAAGCGCGAGTTAATATTGCCTTACGGCAAATTAACGTTCGCCTAAGGCGAAGTTATTAGCAATAATGAAAGCTGAGGTTCAAACTGTAGCTCAGGCTACTGATTAACAAAACAACATATAGCAATATCCACAAAAAGTAGAACACTATGTTCGCACTCAGGGTGCAGGGGTGAAGGGGGCGGCAGCCTATATTACGCACTTGCCCGTCGGGTCTGACGGTTTTCCAAAGGAAAACGGCGGTGTTCAGCCGCCGAGGCAGAACCGACTGTTGAGCTCTGCTCAACTATGTCATTCTGAGGTCGCGTCCGCAGACCGCCACCGCGACCGAAGAATCTCGTGCTGACCGAGTTGTTCCTCGGTCAGCGCGGTGCTGGCGAAGTGGTCTGTACAGCACCGACCCAACTAAATGTATATGAATATGAAAAATCACTGTGTAGTTCCAAAATTACTCAGTGATTTTATATTATTTTACCTTTCAAAAGTGCGAACAACTACTTTTGACTTTAGTTTTACGATTATGCACATCAAACCACTCCGTACAGACACCGCGCCGCCCTTGTAAATGGGGGCGGCACGAGATCCTTCGTCGCCACGCGGCCTGCGGGCGCTCCTCAGGATGACATCGTTTTTTTCTTGCAGGGGCTTCGCCCCTGCACCCCGTTTAGCAAGTGCGAACACAGCTGTTTGACTGTTTTTTGTGTCCTTTGACATATCGTTTTTTAGAATAGGGGTTTGTCATCAACCTGGGGGAAGGCTATTCGCCTTCACATTATTTTTTACGCACTCACATGCTTAAACTGTGCTCCGTAAAGCTCGGCGTAGAAGCCGTTCTTTTCCATCAGCTCATTGTGGTTGCCCTGCTCGACGATCTTACCGTCACGCATAACAAGAATGCAATCGGCGTTCTTGATCGTGTTAAGTCTGTGAGCAACGATAAACGAAGTTCTGCCCTCCATAAGATCTGCAAACGCGCGGTTGATCTTGATCTCGGTACGAAGGTCGATCGATGATGTAGCCTCGTCGAGGATCAGCATCGGGGGCAGGCAAAGCATTACGCGGGCAATGCAGAGGAGCTGCTTCTGACCCTGCGAGAGTCTGCCGCCGTCCTCGCCGAGGGGCGTGTCGTAACCCTGAGGCAAACGCTTGATAAAGGAATGCGCGTGAGCCGCTTTTGCAGCAGCTACGACCTCCTCATCGGTCGCGTCGGGGCGTCCCATTGCGATATTTTCGCGGATAGTACCCGACGAGAGCCAGGTGTCCTGAAGGACCATTCCGAAGCAGGAGCGCAGACTCTTACGCGTGATCTTCGAGATATCCTTGCCGTCAACTTCGATATTGCCGCCCGTCGGCTCGTAGAATCTCATAAAGAGATTGACAAGCGTTGTCTTTCCGCATCCCGTGGGACCGACGATCGCTATTCTCTGACCCGGCTTTGCCCAGAAATTCATATTCTCCATAAAGGGTTTGTCGGTGTAGCTGAAAGCAAGATCGTGTGCTTCGAGTCTGCCCGCAAGAGTATCCGCACAGAGCTCTGCGGCATCCTTCGCATCGGGAGCCATCTCCTCTGCGTCAAGGAGTTCAAAAATTCTGAGCGCACTTGCAAGCGAGGACTGAAGCTCGGTCACAACGCCCGAAAGCTCGTTGAAGGGCTTGGCGTAGTTCGAGGCGTAGGTCAGAAGAGTCGAGATCCCGCCCGCGGTAATCGTGCTTCCTGAGCTGATCGAAAGCAGCGCGGAAACGAGCGCAACGCCGAAATAAACGAGGTTGTTGACGAATCTCGTGGCGGGGTTGGTGATCGAAGAAAAGTAAACTGCATTGGTCGTTACCTTGCGGTAGCGTTCGTTGATCTCGTCAAACGCGGCAAGGCTGTCTTTCTGATGCGAAAAAGCGGTTATGACCTCGCGTCCGCCGACAGCTTCGTCGAGCAGGGCAGTCTGCTCCGCAGAGGTCGCGCTTCTCTTCTTGAAGAGTGAGAAGGTGCGCGATGCGATAAATCCCGCAACGAACATCGACATAGGCGTCAGGATAGCGACGATCAGCGCAACCTTCCAGTCGATGATTATCATGAACACAAGCGTGATAACGATACCGAGAACGCTTGAATAAAGCTGGATAAGTCCTGTGAGCAGTCCCTCCGAAAGGCGGTCGGTGTCGGCAATGATGCGCGAAAGAATGTCGCCAGAAGCATGGCTGTCAAAATAGGAAACGGGAAGCTTCTGGAGCTTGCGGACAGCCTCGGCACGGATATCGCGGACGATCATAGTACCCGCGCGGGTGGCAATAAGTCTGACGAACCAGTCAAGCAGAGCGCCCGCAACGGCAAGCGCGAGTATCACGGGGACTATCTTTGCGATACCGTCGAAATCGACTTTACCCGCCTCAACGATAAGGTCGATGCCGTTACCAACCAGAACGGGGATATAGTGCGACATAAATGAAGATGCCGCAGCAAAAATAAATGCGATAATGAAAAGCGGAATGAATCTCTTGGCGAATCCGAGCAGACGCCCTATTACGTACTTCTGCTCCGCCTTTGAAAGCTTGGAGGTCTTTTTATTCTTTGCCATCAGTTTTCACCTCCGTACTGTGTTTCGTATGTCTCGCGGTAAACGGAACAGGTTGCAAGAAGTTCATCGTGAGTTCCGATGCCTGCCGCCTCGCCGTCATCGAGAACAACAATGCTGTCGGCGTCCTTGACCGCAGAAGGTCTCTGCGAGATAATGACGGTTGCGGGAGTATCTTCAAGCTTTGCGATATTGCTTCTGACGAGCAGATCAGTCGCGTAGTCGAGAGCCGAGAAGCTGTCATCGA
>JAZSMP010000149.1:0-8821 GCA_045535915.1 Eubacteriales bacterium
TCGCAAAGGCTCTTGCAGAGAAGGCTGCCGTTCCGGTCGCAGTTCATCTTGACCACGGCTCTTCCCTCGAACTCTGTGAGGCTTCCGCCTCCGCGGGTTATACCTCGGTCATGTTCGACGGTTCGGGCGAGGATTTTGAAAAGAACGTTGAACTCACGGCAAAGGCTGTAGAGATCGCAAATAAATTCGGCATTCCCACTGAGGCTGAGCTTGGCCGAGTCGGCGGTAAAGAGGACGACCATGAAGCCGATGCAGATAACGGCACCGATCCAGAAAAGGCGGCAGAATTCGTTCTACGCACGGGTATTTCCTCCCTCGCAGTTGCTATCGGAACGGCACACGGCTTCTATGTCGGCACTCCCGTTCTTGACGTTCCCCGCCTTATTGCTATCCGTAAGAAGCTTGAGGAAAACGGCTGCTCGATCCCGCTCGTACTCCACGGCGCGTCGGGTCTCTCGCCCGAGGCTGTAAAGAGCTGTATCACAGAGGGCATCTGCAAGGTCAACTTCGCAACCGAGCTCCGTGTGGCTTACACCGATGCGGTAAGAAAGAATCTTGCATCCGACGAAAAGATCTACGACCCCAAGAAGTACGGCACTGCGGCACGCGCGGCAGTAGTCGAGGCAGTCAAGCAGCGCATCCTCGTTTGCGGATGTGACGGCAAAGCGTAAACGCCACTTGTAAAACTGCGTATTATTTTGATGAAATTTATTCCTATAAGGAGAACATAAAATGAGCAATGAAACCATGAAAGCCTGCGTACTCCACGCTGTCGGCGACTTCCGCTACGAGGACGTTCCCATGGCGAAGCGCGGCGAGGGCGAGGTACTTCTCAAGATCCGCGCGGCAGGCGTATGCGGCTCGGATATCCCCCGCGTATTTGAGAAGGGTACTTATCACTTCCCCACCATCCCCGGACACGAATTTGCGGGCGAGATCGTTGAAGCAGAGGACAAATCCCTGATCGGACGCCGTGCCGCCGTATTCCCCCTCCTTCCCTGCAGAAAATGCACTCCCTGTGAGCTCGGTGAGTTTGCAAATTGCGAAAACTACGACTACTACGGATCGCGCCGCGACGGCGCGTTTGCGGAATATCTTGCTGTAGATATTCGTAATCTTATTCTTCTGCCCGACGATCTTTCCTACGCTTGCGCGTCCCTTGTTGAGCCGGGTGCGGTCGCACGCGCCGCTGTACGCCGTCTTGAAGTAAAGCTCGGCGACACCGTAGTTATCTGGGGCGCGGGACCGATCGGTCTCATTGCCGCAGCCTGGGCAAAGAAGGCAGGTGCGGGCATCGTCCGCGTTGTTGACATCAGCGAGGAAAAGCTCGCGTTTGCGAAGAAGTTTGGCTTTGAGGCTTACGACGAGGCTCGCGACGGTCTTTGCGACTGCGCGATCGAGGGCACGGGCGCTCCCCAGGCGCTCTGCAACCTCATCAAGTCCATGAAGCCTCACGGACGCGTTATCCTCATGGGAAATCCCGCACGCGATATGACGATCACGCAGAGCGTATATTCCCAGATCCTACGCCGCGAGATCACTCTCCGCGGAACCTGGAACTCCTCCTACAACAGTCAGATCAACGACTGGGAGGAAACCGCAAAGGCTATGGCTGACGGCGATCTTATCGACTACGAGGCTCTTATCACACACCGTTATCCCCTTGAGCGTTGCGTTGAAGCACTTGAAATGATGCGCGACAGAAAAGAATTCTATACAAAAGTCACCATTATTATGGACTGACGGGAGGTAATATATGAGCGAACTTACCGTAAAAACCAACGGAATGAGACATATTGAGCACGAGACCGACCTCTGCATCATCGGCGGAGGTCTTACAGGTCTCTGCGCCGCTCTTGCAGCCGCGAGAGAAGGCACAAAGGTAGTACTTATTCAGGACAGACCCGTGCTCGGCGGTAACGCATCGAGCGAGATCAGAATGTGGGTGCGCGGCGCTCACGGTCTTGAGAACCGCGAGACGGGAATCATCTCCGAGCTTGAAGAGGAAAACATCTTCCTCAACCCCACCCTCATCCCCTCCACCTTTGACAACGTAATGTGGGCAAAGGTCAAGGCTGAGAAGAATATCACGCTTCTTCTCAACACCACCTGCTGTGACGCTGACCGCACGGAAAAAGACGGCGTATCGCATCTCACCTCCGTCACCGCTTGGCAGATGACCACATACACCTGGCACACCGTAAAGGCAAAGTACTTCGCAGACTGCTCGGGCGACTCGATCCTCGCTCCCATTTCGGGCGCAAAGTGGCGTGTCGGACGTGAGGCTGCTTCGGAGTACGGCGAGGCTATGGGTAAGGAGGTTGCAGACAAGAAAACCATGGGTATGTCCTGCCTCATTCAGGCACGCGAGACCGACGAGCCCGTTCCCTTCACCGCTCCCGATTGGGCTTATAAATTTGAGACTGACGATGACTTCAACCTTATCAAGGATACCGACGGCAACTTTATCGATGCCGGCGTAGGCGTTTCGGGCGTAAAGGTCCAGGACGTCAAATATCTTGCGCGTCCCCACAAGCTCGGCACAAGCGAGACCAACTTCTGGTGGCTCGAGCTCGGCGGCGAGTATGACAGCATCCACGATGCCGAGGAAATGCGCGATGAACTCATCAAGATCGCATACGGCATCTGGGATCACGTTAAGAACTACGGCGACCACAATGCCGCCAACTGGACTCTCGAGTGGGTCGGATGCATCCCCGGCAAGAGAGAGAGCCGCCGTTATATCGGCGCACACGTTCTTACCGAGAACGACGTTGAGGCAGGCGGACAGTTCGATGACATAGTTGCATACGGCGGCTGGCCGATGGATGACCACAATCCCGCGGGCTTCCGTTCCTACTTAAGCGGTGCTCCCGCATCCAAGCTCTACCCCGCTCCTTCGCCCTACGGCATCCCCTACCGTGTCCTCTACGGTCATGAGGTCGACAACCTCTTCTTCGCGGGCAGAAATATCAGCGCGACACACGCCGCAATGAGCTCGACCCGTGTTATGGCGACCTGTGCTCTCATCGGTCAGGCTATGGGTACCGCAGCTTCGATCTGTGTAAACGAAGGTGTAACTCCCCACGGCGTTTACGAGACTAAGATGAAGACCCTCCAGGATAAGCTCCGCGATGCGGGCTGCTACATCCCCGGTACTGTCCGCGAGATCCCCGAGCTTACAAAGTCGGCTAAGATCAACCTTCCCGAGGCTGAGCTTGCGCTCCTTCAGAACGGTATCGAGCGTCCCGATGAGGATATGACCGTCAACTATATTGAAATGAACGTAGGCGACGCGCTCGAATTCGATTTCGGCGAGGAGAAGGAGCTTTCCGAGCTTCGTCTCGTCTTCGACCTCGACTTCTCCCGCGAGTCGATCACTCCCAACAAGAAGATGCGTGTATTCGCGCAGAAGCTTATGACAGGCAAGGATTTCGTTCCCGTAAAGGTTGCGAACACCCTCGTCAAGTCCTTCCGCGTGCTTGCCGACGGCCGTGAGATCTTCGCCGACACCGAGAACCACAACTCTCTCCGCAGAATCCCCCTCGGCGTTAAGGCAAAGAAGCTTACCGTCGTATTCGATGAGACAAGAGGAATAGATAAGGTTCATCTCTTCTCGGCGGACGTTAAATAAATGCAAAATTAAAAATGCAAAATGCAAAATGAAGGTAGATTTTCGCTGAGGCGAAAATCTGAATAGAACAAGAGCTAAGTCATCTAATTGGTGACTTAGCTCATTATTTGTAATTGAAAATCAGAAATCTATGTTTGTACAAACCAAGCAGGGGGGAAGGGGGCGCAGCCCCCTTCAAGAAAGACGATGTCATCCTGAGGGCGCGTCCGCAGACGATTTTGCACCCGAAGAATCTCGTGCCGCCCCCCATTTACAAGGGCGGCGCGGTGCCTGTACGGAGAAGTTTGATGTGTATAATCGTAGAATTATAGTCAAACGTGGTTGTTTGCACTTTTAAAAGGCAAAATAATATAATCACTGTGTAATTTTGAAACTACACCGTGATTTTTCATATTCATATATTTTTAGTTGGGTCGGTGCCCTGCAGATCACTTCGCCAGCACCGCGACGCCCGAGGAACAACTCGGTCGTCACGAGATCCTTCGGTGCCAAGCAGCCCGCGGGCGCACCCTCAGAATGACAACGTCTTTCTTGAAGGGGGCTTCGCCCCTGCACCCCGTTTAGCAAGTGCGAACACAGCTGTTGGACAGTTTTTGTGCAACTTGATATATAGTTTTCAGCAGAAGAATTTGTCAGTAATCTGAATCCATCAAGGCGCATTTTTTATTCTTCATCCTCAACTTCGATATAGATGACTTTTACGTTTGCCGAATTTCTCGAGATGATCTTGAGCTCGACCTTGCGCTCCAGCTCGTATGTCTTGCCGTTTACATCAGCAAGAGCCTCAAATTCGTATCCGATCGAGGCGATCTTGCCATCGGTGCCGAGTTTGATATAGGTATAAGCCGTAACCTCGCTGAGATTTGCCGAGGACGAAAGCACTCCCGCGCGCAAAAGAAGGTTGCCCGCGATATTGTTCACAGCATTATCGCTCAGCGTAAACGCCAGCATCACCCCATCCGATCTCGCGGAATCCATTCCCGTGCAATGCTCAAAGGCAAAAAAGGATGTCGTAAAGGGATAATAGAGCGTGAAAGCGAGATTGTTGGCGTTTACCGTGGTATCGACGAATATGCTTCCGCCGTCGATCTGCGAAAATCCGCGGCGTTTATTGAAATGCGTCAGCGTGGTGTGAGTTCCCGTGCCGTCACCGAGGTCAAAGCTCTTATCTATGCTGGCACCGATCTTCGAGTTGTAGGCGTAGACCGTCTTCGAAGATAGCGGCAATTTTATCGAGCCCGACGAGATCATCATATCGTCTCGGACCGAGTATTCGAATTTTTCATGCGACGACGAAAAATCTCCGATCTCGCAGATAAGAGAGGAATATTTTGCGAGCGCTTCGTCATCGGTGAAGAAAACGTGATCTTCCGCCTTCGGGAGAGTGAGCTCAATATCCTTTGCAATATCGGTCTGAGTAGTTTCGGTCTTGATCCCGACGGTCATAAGCACCTGACCGTCCATGCTGACTGAAAGCCCGATCTCAACAGCGGAAGAAAGCATATTTGCCATGCTGTCAACACGCATCAAAAGATCTGTCTTTCCGAAGCTGACGCTATACTCTGCGGGCAGACCGAGCATTTCACGTATGACATCCTTTCCGTCATCGCCGAGCTCTGTGAAGGTCAAAATATGATCCTCGCCTTCCTTCTGCATCTCGCCGCCGACAAATGAGGTGCTTATCGGCATATCTGCCACAAGAGAGAGGAATTTTTCACGGCTGTAGCCGCCGATACGGCATTTGCCGAGCTCGTTTTCGGTGTAAAGTTCATTTTCGACAAGATAGAGATCTTCAAATCCGTCCTTGCCTCCGCGGCGGAAAGCGGCACTGTTGCCCTTGACGCTGAGATAGGAATCGGTCTCGGTGAAGGTCTCGGAGCCGAGAACGTCGATAGAGACAGAAGTCAGAGTGTGTCTTCTGAAGGAATAATAATTAGGCGCACGCATTTCAACGAAATCGAGCAATTGCTTCGGCGTAAGAAGTTCGATTCCCTCGACCTCGGGCAAAGTTGTCTCGGGAATTTCTTCCGTCGTCTCTTCGGTCTCGGGCGGGGAGGTAACTTCTTCGGTAACCTCCTCGGTCGGTTCGGGTTCGGGAAGCGTTTCCGACTCGGAGATGATCTCCTCGGGCAGAGACGCGGAGATCGCGGGTTCATCCTTCAGATCGGATGAGCAGGAAGAAAGGATCATCAGTGCCGCCAGGGCAAGCAGAGCCCCGCGGCGCTTCATTCCTCCACCTCACAGCCGATCTCGCGCATAAGCCCGATCATTTTTTCATCGGGAGTGAATTTCACGTAGCCTTCCCCGTCGCGCTCGGGCACTTTAAAGACCCAAGAATTCGGAGAAAATGGCGATGGACGGTAATCGTAGACTGCTCCGTCCGGCTTTTTAGACTTTTCGTCGCGGTAAAGACGACCGCCCGCGATCGAAACACGGCAGACGATGCGCGTGACCTTGCCCTTTTGCTCGGTTATGACGAGGTCGGGCGAGCTTCCGTCCGCGGCGGACTCAATAACGTAGGTGTACCCCGACAAAAGGAATCTCGAGCAGAAAAGCACGCCGAATAGCGCGATGACGAATCCCGCTGTCTGCAGAACCGGCTTATATTCGGGCAGAAATTCCGAAAGAAGTATCAAAATCGCCGCACCGCCGAGGATCCCGAAGGAGATAGCCTTCGTGGTACTGTCGGCAGCCTCTGGTTTATAGGAATAGAGAGTGATCATTCGCCTATACCGAGAGCGGTAAAGACCTGCTCCTTGATGTCGGCGGAGACGCTGTCGATATCGCGCGAGGCGTCAACAACGACAACTCTCTCGCCGCGGCTCTTAAGATACTCAATGGCGTCAAGATAGTTGCGGCGGATGCGAGCCTGCTTGTCGTCGCCGTCGTAGATCTCACGGTCGGCGCGGTTTTTGTCGCGGCGCTCCTTGGTGATCTCTGTGGGGACGTCGAGGAAGACGAAGAGATCGGGCTTCATAGCCTCGATGCAAGGCTTGTTCATGGCGTAGATATCCTCCATCGAGATGCGGGAGGTCGTGTTGTATGCCATATTTGAAAGATAGTAGCGGTCGCAGACGATGTTTGTACCCTTTTCGATGAGGGGGCGCATGAATTCGATGTGTTCAAGTCTGTCGGCAACGTGAAGATAAGCCATACTCTCGGTCAGGAACCTGACACCGCCGTAAAGACCCGAGCGGATGATCGCGCCCGCGGCGTTGCGCTCGTTCGGCTCGCGCTCGTAAAGACAGGGTCTGCCCGTCGCTTCCGCGACTGCGGCACGGAGGCGCTCGGTCTGCGTGGTCTTGCCGCAACCGTCACAACCTTCAAAAACGATAAAATATCCGCGTGTGTTGTTCATGGGATATACCTCTTTGCATATTATTACATTTTACATTATATCATATTGCGAAAAGAAAGTCAAGAAGGGAGTGCAAAATTGAGGGCAGAGGGGATTGTTTGCGGAAAGGTTGC
The DNA here is from genome assembly GCA_045535915.1 of Eubacteriales bacterium. Taxonomy (GTDB): domain Bacteria; phylum Bacillota; class Clostridia; order Oscillospirales; family CAG-272; genus CAG-390. The sequence goes on from JAZSMP010000149.1 coordinate 7,106, forward strand.
AAGTGATCGAATTTTGTGGTATAATATAAACGAATATTGATTTATTCTCCAAGAAACCAATATATACAGATTTTTCACATCATCCAACTTGTTCAATTGGCAGAAAACCTTTGGAATTGATTGTATCATAAGAGGAGTATCAGACAATGAAATTGAGAAAAAATGAAGTAGGCATTAAAACTGACAATATGCCAAAATCCCCTTGCATTACGGAAATGTCAAGCATCGATTTTGGGTTGCCCGGTCAACTGTTTCGCTCATATCAACACTCACCGTGTGCTGAAATATTTCATCGGAATCTGAAAGAAAAAGCAGGAATTGAGGCTGTCGCTACATTTGCATACGGAAATCTTAAGCTATATCCGCAGATACAATTATATGTGTGGGTGCAAGACTCGGCGGCTACAGAGCAGATCTTGCAAAATACCCCGTATCAGTCCTGCAGCCGCAATCACCCGTTGTTCCGATCTATTATAGAGTGCTTGATTGATGCGCTGGGAGAGGATGACAATCAAGCATTTGCAGACGTATCCGATCTTTGGAAGACGCAGCAGGCAAGCGATGCAAATGGCAAAGATAAAATATACATCAGCGTTACACTTCGGTCTTATTTGCGATGCTATGCCGACGATGTATTCGGCGCAACCAAAAATGAGGTTTCCGAGGCCTTAGCGGAACACTTCCCATCCTACGAAAAATTAACATGCGGCTCATTCTCTTTAGAAAGCGGACCGCTCGCGCATAACCATTTGTATCTATTTTTCACTCCAAATGATCAGAAAAGAGCAGAAGCCTCGGGTGACGTTGAAAAAATGAAAAAGCTCGCATATAATATCATCAAAATGAAAGATGTTTTGGGATATATATCATATGAGGCATATACTCCTCAGATCGCCAATCGAAGACAGTTGACAAGTGAGCAACTATTCTTTATCGCGAGAGAATAAAAAGCGGTCGACGTTTTCTTTCCTTGCATAAATGCCATACCCCAAGCGAAGCAATTCGCTTGGTCAGGAGTAACAGAATTCTGAACCTATATTTGCGCGCATAATTGGGTGCGAGAGTGATATGCGGAGGTGGCGCGCAAATGATTGGTGTTGCGGGGCAACACCAAGAGGTTCCGAATCCGTGGAATCGAGACGAAAGATAGAAGTGACAGGATTCTCAACCTATATTTGCGCGCATAATTGGGTGCGAAAGTGAAATGCTGTGATAGCGCGCAAATGATTGGTGTTGCGAGGCAACACCAAGAGGTTCCGAATCCGTGGAATCGAGACGAAAAGAATAGGGGATAGCCGAAGGCTATCCCCTATTCTTTTGGTCGAGATGACAGGATTCGAACCTGCGACTTCTACGTCCCGAACGTAGCGCTCTACCAAACTGAGCCACATCTCGTTATATCAGCAATATATTATATCATACCGGCACAGGTTTGTCAATAGATTTTTACAAAAAGATCGGGATTATATCGTCATATATATCTATCCGACGACAAAAAATACTTGACTTTTTACTTTTCGTGTTGTATAATATTTTAAGTACATCTGCCCGTGGCACAGCTGGATAGCGCGTCAGACTCCGACTCTGAAGGCCGTAGGTTCAAATCCTATCGGGCAGGCCAAAAATTACCGATAACACCTTCTGTTAGTGTTCATAGGGACATTTTCTGACAGTATGTAGGTGTGGTAACGGCGGATGGCGGTTAGTCATCCGCAG
>JAZSMP010000382.1:0-2489 GCA_045535915.1 Eubacteriales bacterium
CTATAGGTGCGTTGCAAAGCAACACACCTACCGGGCGCCAAGCGGTTGCGGGCATTTCCGACGGTTTTCCGAAGGAAAATGGAGGCGTAAGCCGAGAAGTCGGAATTGCCACTTGCCAACGGCAAGTATTCGCGCCCTCAGGATGACAATGTTTTTTCTTGCAGGGGCTTCGCCCCTGCACTCCGCCAAGCAAGTGCGAACACAGCTGTTTGACTGTTTTTTGTGCACTTTGACATATCGTTTTTTAGAGTAGAGGTTTGTCAGCAGCCTGAACCTCGCCATTCGGCGAGGTTTTTAAATAACTTAAAATTTCCGAGACTCGACGAGGAAATTTACCTTAACTTTGCACTTTTCCCTTTGCACTTTGCACTCTTTTCCACTCCTCATAGACCTTCATCGCACCGTAGTTCGAAGCAAGCGTGGCGACGTCTGCGGGGACTGCGAGAAGGTTTTCGGTGCCGGCTTCCTCAAGAAGGATCATAAAGACCGTCTTGAGCGGGTCGCTTCCGCCTACGACCACAGGCTTGCCCTTTGACTCGGGTCTTGCCGCGATCTCGGCAACAGTTCTGATATCGTCGTGAAGAAGTGCGCCGACAAAGAAGTTTGCCGCCTCATCCTGACTGTAACCGCCGAGAAGCTGGAGCATTCTCGCCTTGATAAGCATCGAGGAAAGACCGTATTTGTCAGCCATTCTGTATCCGAGGCGGAGCATTTCGGGCAGTATCTCGCGGATGACGGGCTGGGGCAGTGCGCTCTTGAGCATCGTGTGCTCCGAGATCGAGGCGATAAACTCACCGCAAAGTCCGCTTCTGATCGAGACGATCTTGGAATCCTTGACCTCCATGACCTTGTTGTGCGAGCCGGGAAGGGTGATGATGAACTCCTCGGGAAGTCCCATCGCCTCGCTGATGCCGTAGATCTCGGATTCCTCGCCGCTCATCGACTCATATATAAGTATCTTGGTTTCAAGATCTGCATCGGGCGCGGGAAGCGTCTTTACACCCGGGATAAAGAGGATCGGGATCTTCGAGACGCTCTCCATCACGACCATTTCAGCCGCGCGGACGCTTTCGGGTATGCCCGCAGGGCAGACTGCGTGCGGGATCTTATGGATTCCGACGTCGGAGGCAAGCGTTCCAGATGAGACGACCGCCTCAATATCGCTCTCGTTCAGCGAATTGCGGTCGAGGAGCGTCTTTATAAGCCGCGAAAGATTTTCTTCAAGGATCGCGGACGAGCCGGTAAATGCTCGGTCGCGGCATCCGCAGAGAGCGCGCTCCTGATCTATCAGCGTCTTTCCGTCAAAAAGACGGCAGCGCATATTCGTAGTTCCGCAATCGACTGTGATTATCATTTTCCACCTCTCAGGTACTGATTATATGCTGATTATAACACAAAGCGTCCGCATTGTCAAGCCGTGAGGCAAGAAAAATGCATTTTTACCGATCGATCGTTGACAGCGGGCGCGCAAAGTGGTATAATAATAAAAAACAAAAGTGAGGTAACATATATGGCAGGTTCAAGAGGAGGAGGCTTCAGCGGCGGCAACCGAGGAGGAAGTTTCGGCGGCAGCCGAGGAGGAGGCTTCGGAGGAGGAAACAGAGGAGGCTTTGGCGGTCCCAGACCCGGCGGCTTTGGCGGTCCTCACCATCACCCTCCCCATCACCATCACCACCATCATCACGGTCCCCATTTCGGTTGGGGCTGGGGATGGGGACCCAGACGCTATTACGGTGGAGGCGGAGGATGCCTCGGTGCGCTTATGGCACCGATAATAATCGGTATTTTCCTGTTATTTTTACTGATATATATGCTGCTTCCCGCCGAAAACACAAGTAATTTCGGAAAGGAATACGATGAAACGGTATTCCAGAGTGCTCTTGAACAGAAATATGCGGAATATTTCGCGCCCGGAGCTACTCATGAAGACAATATTCTGCTTTACTACCTTGTTGAAGAAGAGGGAGAACAGATCTACTGCATCGCCAAAGTCGGAGACAACGTCCACAAGGATATATACTATATTTTCGGCGGCAACGAAACACCTCTCGGAAATGCAGTATTTAAAAACGTTGAGGCGTACTATGCCTACTCGCTCGACACAAACCTTGCAGCGGTAATAAACGATATGGAAGAGGAAATTGTCGGTATGCAGCTTTCCTCCTCCTTCAAAAAGGATACCACCCGACCCGCTTCACCCTCGGAATCCAAATTCGTTGACCTGACCGGGGACGGCTTGCCCGTTATGACAGCCGATACCGTCAACACCGCCCTCGCATCATTTACCGAGAAAACGGGAATCAGAACCGTTCTCTGCGTTGATTATATCGACAACGTCTTCGGCTCATCGGGCGGAAACGGCGGCGCAACCGCGCTTCTCGTGATCGCCATCGGCGTACTCGTAGCCGCCGTCGCGTTTACGAGCTACTCGAACAGAAAAAACAGAAAGAAAAAAGAAGATATATGATAAAAACAGTCGCCGGTGACAT
>JAZSMP010000300.1:0-8625 GCA_045535915.1 Eubacteriales bacterium
ATGGCTCTTCTTGCAAAGCATATCAAGGATAACGACAAGGATGCAAAGGTAGTCTTTGTCGGTCCCTGCACGGCAAAGAAGGGCGAGGCACAGCGCGAGGAAGTCAAGCCCTACGTTGACGCAGTTATCACCTTCGAGGAACTTCAGGCTCTATTTGACAGCCGCGATATCGACATCATGACTCTTGACGAGACGTCGCTTTCGGACGCTTCCTATTACGGACGCATCTTTGCTCGCACGGGCGGACTCGGAGAGGCGGTTGCTCAGGCTCTCTGCGAGCAGAATATAGACTTTGACCTCAAACCCGTCACCTGTGACGGTATCGAGGCTTGCCGTGTCGCGCTTCTCAAGAAGAGCAAGAACGTTCTCGACGGAAACTTTATCGAGGGTATGGCTTGTATCGGCGGATGCATCGGCGGCGCAGGATGCCTTACCCACGGCGAGAAGAATAAAGCCGCGGTGGATAAGTACGGCAAGGAAGCGGCCGATAAGATAATTTCCGACGCGGAGATCAAATAAAGTTGTTAGTGACATATCAGGGGCTGATTCACCGTTCGATTGATGAATCAGCTCCTGCGTTATATTTCCACGTCCAAAAGACGTTCACGCAACTTCAAAAGAAAAAATTATTTTGGGATTTACATTTGTCTGAAAAAATGGTATAATAAAATGAAGAAATATGTTTCGGAGGTTCCGATATGAATAAAATTTTTGAAAGAAGAAAAAAAGAGGCTCTGCCGGTTCTTGCGATCTGCTATGACTTTGACAAAACTCTCTCACCCGATGATATGCAGGCGCAGGGATATATACAGTCGGTCGGCTACGACGTCGCGGATTTCTGGAAGGAAACCAACCGCCTTGCTGAAGAGAACGAGATGGATCAGAACCTTTCCTATATGCTCAAGATGGTAAGGGAAGCCGAGGGCAATATCGTTTTCAGCCGCAAGACTCTTGCTGATTACGGTTCGCGCGTAACTCTTTTCCCCGGCGTGGAGGATTGGTTTGCCCGTATTCGTAATTACGGCGCGGAAAAGGACGTTAAGGTTGAGCATTATATAATCTCCTCGGGTTTGCGTGAGATGATCGAGGGTACCGCGGTTGCGGGCGAATTTGAGAAGATCTATGCTTCGTCCTTCTATTATAACGAGCGCGGGATTGCCGTCTGGCCCGCGCAGGTCATAAATTACACCAACAAAACGCAGTTCCTCTTCAGGATCGAGAAGGGTGTTCTTGATGTCAACGATTTTGCCGTCAACGAATCCTTCCCGCCCGAGGATATTCGCGTGCCCTTCAGAAATATGGTATATATCGGTGACAGCGACACCGATATCCCCTGCATGAAGCTCGTCAATTCAAACGGCGGACATTCGATCGGCGTTTACAATGCTGAGACAAAGGATAAGACCAAGGTTCACAAGATGATGCGTGACCGCCGCATCAAGTATTTCGCACCCGCCGATTACAGAGAGGGAAGCGAGCTTGACGTGCTCGTCAAGGCCGTCATCGACCGCACCGCGACCAATGAAGTGCTTGAGGGCATTCATTACGACTGCAAGCGCGACAATGCCGATGCGGAAAGCCATATCGGTGCGGGTGAGGCTCGCAAGAGCGACCTTATAATGTCGCTCGAGGACAGCCACAGCTTTGCGCAGACGCATAAGGTAATTGCAGAACTTTCGGCAGTCAGCGACTGGACGATTGACGAAAAGGAAGCGCTTTTCTCGGCGGCGATCTCGAACAGCCAGGTGCATTATATCCTTTCGGACAGCGATGTAAAGGAATTTTTCGCGGGACTGTTGCTCGACGCGAGAATATCCGATGCCGCGCTTGCCGTCAAGGCTGAAATTGAAAAGAAGGAATAAATATGGACGAAAAACTGAAAAAGGATATTGAAGTTCTCCACGCGATGCTGAAGGAGTCGAAATACGCCGTCTTTTTCGGCGGTGCGGGTGTTTCAACCGAAAGCGGGATCCCCGATTTCCGCGGAGCCGGTGGACTTTATACGTCGGACGGTAAGGGCAACGAATACTATCTCAGCCGACGCTGTCTGACAGTTGATCCCTTCGCGTTTTACAGATTTTACAGAGAAAGCATGGTCTTTCCCGATGCGCGCCCCAACCGTGCGCATAAGGCACTTGCCGAGCTTGAAGCTATGGGTAAGCTCAAGGCTGTTATAACGCAGAATATCGACGGCTTGCATCAGGAAGCGGGAAGCCGCCGTGTGCTTGAGCTTCACGGTACAGTCAGCAGAAGCTACTGCATGAGGTGCGGTAAGGTCTATGATCCCGAAGTTTCGGACGGTGAACCCGTGCCGAAATGCACCGAATGCGGAGGTATTGTTCGCCCTGACGTCACTCTTTACGGCGAGCCCCTTGACGGCTTTACCTTCCGCGAAGCCGAGGAAGAGATCGCGCGTGCCGACCTGCTTATCGCGGGCGGTTCGTCGCTGACGGTCTATCCAGCGGCGTCTCTTGTCGGCAATTTCGAGGGCGGAAAGCTTGTTATAATCAACTACTCGCCGACACCGTATGACGACAGTGCTGATCTTGTTATCCGCGCGTCGATCGGTGAAGTGCTTTCCGGAGCTGTCGGTAAGGAGGGTACGTGATGAATAATAAAGAATATTCCCGCGCGGAGATCGACGAACTTTTTGAAAAATGTCTGCATCTGTCGTCGGACAGAAAATATGAAGAAGCGGCAGAGGGGATGCTTAAAGTCTTTAAATGGCGCATAGAAAACCTCGGCGTGGATGATCATGACACTCTCGAAGTTATGCATGCTGTCGCGTACATCTCGAATCTTCTTGAAAATCATTCCGAGGCTCTTGATCTCTACGAAAAACTTTATGAGCTGCGCAAGAACAAGCTCGGTGAGCATCACCGCGACAGCCTTATGACGCTCCATAACATAGCCTTTACGTATGAAAAGCTCGGCGAATACGTCAGGGCGGCGGAACTTTTCCGCGAGGTGCTTAAGGTCAGGGAAGAGACGTCGGGATATGAGGATATCGAAACCATGCAGACCGCGGAATGTCTTGTTCACGTGTATTCAAGCATGAAGGACGGTCGCTCTGAGATAGCTCTGCGCGAAAGGCTTTACGGAATAAAGCTTGCGGCTGACGGTAAGGTCTACTTTGATCCGCTTGAGGATCTTTACGACATTACCGAAGCTTGCAACAAATATCTCTTTACTCTGAAGGCGCGCGGGTATGCCAAGGAATGCTTCCTTTTGCACGTAAAGGAGCTTGGAATATCTCATAAGCGTACGCTCAAGACCCTTGATATGCTGTCTTTGGCGTACATCAGGCTCGATGAATACAAGAAGTCCTGTGCTCTCGACAGAGTGAAATATAAGGTTATGGCGGAAAAGTACGGTGAGAACAACGAGCGCACCTTGCGCGTGCTTGACGAGCAAGCCTATACTTATTTCAATTTCGCCGAATATCGGAAAGCCAAGGAGATCTATGAGTCGTTGTATGAAAAAATGCGCGGAATTGTTGAGCTTGATCCTTCCTTTGTCGCAAATGTTGAGTATTATCTCGCAAGGACATATCGTGCTTTCGGTGAGCGCGCAAAGGCTAAAGAGATGATGGAGAGATCCTGGCGCGGTATGTGCGATTACTACGGTGAGGATTATCCCGATACTGTGTCTGTGAAAGAAGAGCTTGACAATATTGATTGATAATATTACTTTGGAGGACAGAACCTGACATGAAAATGAAGACAGAAGATATGTATGCCCGGATGAATCCCTGGCGGCTCTTTTTCGTCGTGGCACTGCCCGGAATGATAAGTATGTTTGCTATGTCGGTGTACAGCATCATTGAGGGTATTTTTATAGGACAAACACTTGGCGAGGGAGCTTTTGCGGCGGTCAATATCGCAATGCCCCTTGTTATGATAAATTTTTCGTTATCCGATCTTATCGGTGTCGGCGCGTCTGTGCCGATCTCGATTGCTCTCGGTCAGGATGACAAGGAAACGGCAAACAACGTTTTTTCCTGCTCGGTTGTAATGATCCTTTTAGCTTCCGTCGTTATGGGAAGCGTGATGATCTTTGCCGCAAATCCTCTCTCAAGGCTTATGGGTGCCGAGGGTGAGCTTCTTGAAACTTCTGTCAGATATCTGCGCACCTGCGCGCTTCTCGGTCCGTTTGCCACGATCTTTTTTGCAATGGACAATTATCTGCGAATCAGCGGATACGTCAAAACGAGTATGGCGATCAATATAGGCTCGAACGTTTTGACATTAGGTCTGCTCGCCTTCTTCCTTCTCGTTATGAAAATGGACGTTGTCGGATCCGCTCTTGCAGTTTCGATCTCGATGAGCGTATGCTCCATAATCGCGCTCATCCCCTTTTTGCGCGGAAAAACGCTTCTGAGATTTACAAGACCGCATTTCCGTTTCGGCATGTTCAAGCAGATCGCGGCTTGCGGTTCGCCGGTGTTTATTAATAACATCGCGGGAAGAGTGACCTCGATCATTATGAATATCTCACTTATGACTCTCGGTGTTATAGAATTCGGAGAGGGCGGAGGAACCACCGCGGTGGCTGTTTATGCCGTTCTGATGTATGCTTCCGATCTTTGCTGGCCTCTTCTTTACGGTATAAGTGATTCGCTCTCACCCGCAATAGGCTTTAACTGGGGCGCGGCAAATTACGGCAGAGTCAAGAAGATCGTCAAATGCGGATTTGTCGGCACAGCCGTGATCGGCCTTGTCTCTACCTCGCTCCTCTTTTTCTTCCCCGGAACGATCGCGTCCCTTTTCGTTGACGCGGAAGAGATCCGTTTGCTCGAAGTTTCAACCCGCGCGATCAGACTTTTCTGCCTTGCCTATATCTTCCGTTGGGTCGGCGTTATGACGCAGAGCTTCCTCTCCGCCATCGAAAAGCCCGCGCTTGCAACGGTAATGTCGGTTTCGATCGCCCTTGTTTTCCCCGTGCTGATGCTCGGTGCGCTCTGGAATATGGGTCTTGACGGAATCTGGCTCAACTTCTTCGGATCAAACGCGCTTCTTGCGGTACTTTCCGCAATAATGCTATGTGTTGTCGGCAAGGAGATAAAGAAAAAGCAGGCGGCGCAAAAAATGTAGTCACCAATACCCATATCATCGCATATACTTACTGTAGTATCACAGAAAGGAAAGAAGATATGGCTATAATTTTTTCAAACAAAGAACTCAGCACAGACAGCATCGCTTGCGGAGGCAGTTTCAGTATTCTGCTGACTCTGACAGCGGAGCCGAATTTTATTGACGATCCCGAAAATCCCGGCACCGAGATCCCCGTGCCCGGCGCAACGAATATCGTAATCAGCGATATCGTTTCCCCCTGCTTCAGGATAACGGGTCTTTCTTCCCCCACAAGAGGTACTGCTACTCTGAACAATTCAAACAATGTCGTATGGACGATCGACGAGCTTGCCGCTGAAGCAGAGGAGAGCGCGAGCCTCGAGTTTACCGTCGAGCATATCGGACCTTGCGAAGGTGTTGTGGAGGTGAATGAAAGCATCAGCTATGATGATGCTACCGGAAACATCGTTACCTTCCCCTCGCCCGTGATCGAGGTTGATTGCGGAATCAATTTCTGCGAGGACAGATGTGCCGATCCTGTTGATTTCACTTCGTCCGGATGTACGGACAGCATCGTATTTGATGCCGGCGACGTTTGTATCGAGGGATTTGGACGGATAGTTCGTATAAACACCGTTCTCCGCAGTGTTTGCCCCGGCAGGAGAGTGGCACTTGCGGTTATTCTCAACGAGGTTGACGAAGAGGAAAATGAGCTGAGACGAGGATTGAAGGTTCTTACCATTCCCGCTTTCACGGGTGAGGAATGCCGCGATATCAACGTAAACTGCATAACCTTCGTCATTCCCGATCTGCCCGACACAACTCTCCCGCCCTGCGCAGAGCGAACCTACCGTGCCCGCTTTATCGCAAACTATATCGACAACGACTTCGAAGCCTGCTGTCCCGACGATGAATAAAAATGAAGCCTCCGCGTTTTTGCGGAGGCTTCTATGTTTATGCTCTTCCTTGGCTTCCGAAGAGTAGCATTTTCTTCATTGTTGCTTGCTTGACAGCTTCACTCATCGCGCCCATAACGTCGGTCATACCTCGGCCCTCGGTATAGGCGTCATGTGCGGCTTTGACACAGGCGCAGTTTATATCGGTGAAGATGTTGATCTTCGAGATTCCCGCGGCTATGGCGCGGCGGAAGTCGTCGTCGGTGAGTCCCGAGCCGCCGTGAAGTACGAGAGGTGCGTTGATCATTGACGCGATTTTTTCGATTCTCTCAAAATCAAGTTTCGGTTTGAACTTATACGCGCCGTGCGAGGTACCGACGGCGATCGCAAGCGCGTCGCATCTCGTGAATTCGGCAAAACGCTTTGCTTCGTCGGGGTCTGTGTAGGCATCCGAAGGCACGCTGATCTCGTCGGTGCCGACGTGTCCGATCTCGGCTTCAACCGTGATGCCCTTCGAATGCGAATAGTCGCAGATCGCCTTCACAGCGCCGAGGTTTTCTTCAAATCCGAGCGTTGAGCAGTCGTACATTACCGACGAAAATCCGAGTGCGATGGCTTTCTTTACGTTTTCTTCGGTCAGACCGTGGTCGAAATGGAGAACGACGGGCACGCTCGCGCGCTTTGCCATCGGCAGAAGCATATTGGCGAGGTCGTCAAGCCCCGAATAGCAGAGAAGGCACTCTGCGCTTCCGATGATTACGGGCGAGCGAAGCTCCTCGGCGGCGGCAAGGACACCGACAGCCATTTCGAGGTTGACGGTATTGAAGAGTCCGACCGCGTATTTATTCTTTTTTGCGTCGCGCAAAACTTCATTGAGTGTTACTAACATTTTTGGATTTCTCCTTACAAATTGTTATTATAATGATACTGCATCTGGCGCGAAATGTCAAGTCTTTTTGCAAATTTTGCTCAAAATCTATTGACATCTCCTTTAAATGTGTGTATAATTAAACTATATTAATATAATAAAGGAGTATAATAAAATGCTCAGAAAAAATATCAGATTTGCCGTTATCGGATGCGGACTTATGGGACGTGAATTTGCCTCCGCCGCGGCGAGATGGTGTCATCTCACAAAGGATATTCCTGCGCCCGTGATCGTCGGCGTTTCGGATATAAACGAGAATGCACGTGCATGGTTTACAGATAATTTTGAAAGTGTAAAATACTCGACTGCCGATTACCGTGAGCTGCTTGCGAAGGATGATATCGACGCCGTTTACTGCGCCGTTCCGCATAATTTACATAAGCAGATCTATATCGACATTATAAATTCGGGCAAGCATCTGCTCGGCGAGAAGCCTTTTGGTATTGATATCGAGGCAAACCGCGCGATTATGGAGGCGATCAAGTCGCATCCCGAGGTTACGGTTCGATGCTCAAGCGAGTTTCCATTCTATCCCGCCTGCCAGAAGCTGATCGAATGGATCCGCGAGGGCAGATTCGGCAAGATCATCGAGGTCCGTTCCGCGTTCTGCCATTCGAGCGATATGGACTTGGGTAAGCCGATCAACTGGAAGCGCACGCTATCGGTCAACGGCGAGTACGGTTGTATGGGTGACCTCGGTCTGCATACCGAGCATGTGCCCTTCCGTATGGGCTGGAAGCCGCTGAACGTTTTTGCAAAGCTTTCGAATATCGTCACCGAGCGTCCCGACGGCAAGGGAGGCCGCGTTCCTTGCGAGACCTGGGACAACGCGCTTCTGATTTGCGACGTCCGCGATAAGGACGGCTCGATCTTCCCGATGATGTACGAGACCCGCCGTCTCTCACCGGGTTCAACGAACGAATGGAGACTTGAGGTCTACGGCATTGATGCTTCGGCAAAATTCTCGACAAACGACCCCGGCGCGTTCCTTTATACACAGAGCTGGGATAAGGAGCAGGCGTGGTGCCGCATCAATCTCGGCAACAAGCCGATGATCCCCACCATTACGGGCTCGATATTCGAATTCGGCTTTGCGGATTCCATCCTTCAGATGTGGGGCGCCTTCATTTGTGAGCTTTCGGGCATCGAGATACCCTTCGGATGCGTCACGCCCGAGGAGACCGAGCTTTCGCATAAGCTCCAGACCGCCGCGATCATCTCGCACAACGAAGGCAGAGTCATTGATATATAGAGTAAGAGGTATAAAAATGTTCAAAAATATAAAAATGTCGCTTGCCGATCTTCTCGGCAAGGAATATATGGGTGCAGTAGTGGCTGCGAACTACGCTATAGGCGACCTCAGCCTCGGTGAGGCCGCGGCTCTTGCAAACGAAAAGGTCGAATTCTTCCCCGAAGCGGTTCAGAAGAAAAATTCTGAAATGCTCGCCCTTGTCGGCAAGCAGATTATGCCCGAGGTTCCGCGCGTGACCGACGGTGCGCCCACGGATTCCTTCCGAAAAGCCGCAAGCCGTGATGCGGCACCGGTTGCGGCAAGAGGATATTTCCGCGTAGGCGAGGACGGCAAGCTCTACTTTATCGGAAAGAGTGAGCATTATCACGCCTCGCTCGGACATTCCTTTCCCGGCTACCATCTGATCGACCGTGCTCGCGCACTCGGAATTCCGAACGCAACCCACAACAACACCCGCGGTCATATTACGAGGCTTTG
>JAZSMP010000066.1:0-9122 GCA_045535915.1 Eubacteriales bacterium
GTATAGCTTTCCGCGCCGTCAACGGCACTCCACCCTGCAATATTACCGTTCCAATAGAGGTTGGTAGGGGCTTCCAGCTTGCCGTAGCGACTGGAATACAAAAGGTAAACCCCGTCTGATTTATCGGCAACGTTATTTCCCTTAGGAATCAGGGCAATCCTTACGGTTCCCGAATCCTTTCTCGCATTGTTTAGCTCCTCTTGTAGCGCGTAGAAGCGGGAGGTCAAGCCATTGACTGCTTTGAAAAGGCCGTCTCCCATCCAAATATTAAGATCATACGAGGTGGCACCGGGAACTTCGCTCCAGTTCAGAGAGCCGGTATCCGTCACAGTAAATTTGACTATTCCGTTGTTGCCCCACATAGTCTCTGCCTTCAAGCCGCTGCCAATGACATGCCCTCTGCGGTAGCTTTCGTTATACTCACTCGGGCGGTAAGAACCGGTTGAGGTTGCCCGAACAGCAAAGTACCAGCCGTCGCTGATGCGGGTGGCAACGTCGGGATAATTGGTGCAATTAAAATAGGAGTCTGCAAGATCGTAATGGTTGTAGGCACCACCACTGGGTTGATACAGATAAAGTGTATACCCGTCGGCATTTGCCACGTCATCCCAATCTGCATTGCCGTTCACATCCCATTTCAGATCAGAGGGAGCCTCCAGCTTGGCCAAGCAACTGCGGTACATGAAATATCCACTATCCCCGTCCAAGGGACTGCCCGAACCGCACCAGGAATAAATTATCACTTTCACGGAACCGGAGTCTTTTTTATATTGGTGCAACTTTGCTTCCAGATCGTAGCTTCTGACTGTAAGACCGGTCTCGCTCCTGAAGAGTCCGTCTCCCACCCAAATGTTAAGATCATAACTTGCGGCGCCGGAAACCGCGCTCCACGTGAGCACGCCCGAATCATCCACAGTAAACAGGATATTTCCGCTTTCACCGTATTTGCTGTCGGCAGTCAAACCGCCGCTGCCCTCGGCGTTCGTCGGTAACGTAAATACCGGCTGAACAACGCCAAGGATCATGAATACGGTCAGAAGAAATCCGCATAGTCTTGTTCCGAATTTGTTTTTCATCTTGTTCTCCTTTTCTCCGCACCGATACCTCTCGGGCTTTTGGCGCGTTTGTTTGCAATAAGATCTGTGCGGCGAACCCGACAAATCCAATTATGCAGTATAATTATAACATTAATACATTTAAAATGCACTCACCCTTATGGGTGAAATGAGGGTGAATGAGGGTGATTTTGGGTAAAACAAAAAATGGGCAGTTTTTAACTGCCCATTCATTTTATTCATTTCTGAAATTTCGCGTATATCTCTTCCCTGCCCGAAACGCCCAGCGCGCGGTAGAGCATACTCGTATGCGTCTTTACCGTGTTCTCGGAAAGGTGAAGATCCGCCGCTATTTCCTTGCGGCTCTTGTACTCGAGGATCCTTTCGAGTATATCCATCTGCCTTGCGGAAAGAACCGTATCTTCCGGAAGAGTGTCAAGTATCCTCTTGATCTTCTCCGCCCGCGTCATAGTGTCAACCACAATGACCGGTGCCTTTTCCTCCACTGCCGCAGGAACGTCGCTCTTGTGAACATAGTCCTGCATCATCCAATAAACGAGAAGAAGCAGAAGCTCGGAAATTATGTATGTCACAGAGAGAAATTCAAAGTTCCAGTCGATAAACTTCTCAAAAAGCCATACCACAATGTTGCCGCACACCACGCCCGCTAAGAATCCCGCGAACTTGGTCTTACCGATCTTTCCCAGTTTCACCGAGTGTATGATCGCCGCAATCATTGCCGCAAAATATCCGACAAGGTAAATAAGGTACAGGTTATGCAACACGCCGTATTCCTTAACGAGCTTAACCGAGCCCTCGACCGTCTTGATTGCCACGCTTTTATAGTAAAGGGGGATCATGGGCGAGCTTGCAACAACCGCAAACATTAAAACGCCCAGAGTAATGCAGACGGCAACGCATCGGCGTTTGATATCAAATCCGCAAAGGCGGATTATCGTCAGAAACATACACATAGACAGAAAAACGCTGCCGAGATAGATAACGTCATTCGCAAACAGAGCAAAGCCAATCGTTTTTGCCATTGAAAGAAGAGTATATCCGAGATTTACAACGGGAACACAGCAATACAGCATAGTCAGCCAAAATTCCTTGTTCTTCACCATCGCCAGATACGCGATCAGCAAGCCCACAGACGCCAGAAAACTGATAATATATTCGATTGTCACAGGCTCACCTCCCGCCAAATCTTCATACTTGATATATTGTACCATATTTTAACGAAAAAATCAAGGTCTTTGTTCTCTTTTGCGAAAATTCAAATTCAGCCCGAGCATCTGCCGAATCGACTATATACAAGGAAAAAACTCTTGCGTTAGGATAAAAAACAGCATCGGAAGATGCTGTTTTTTATTATTTTTGAAAATGATTTTAATTCTGCGAAACGTAGAGCAGGATCGCCGCGGCGTCGCGGACGTTGACCTTGCCGTCGCCGTTGACGTCAAGCGCCGCTTCGTTGACATCTACATCCCAACCTGCGATGTACTTGAGTATCGCCTCGGCGTCAAACTCGTCAACGTCACCGTCGGAGTCTACATCAGGGAGCGGATTGGTATAATTATCTTTATAACTGTATCCGCACGAGCAAGTGTAAACGGTATAACCCTGAGCGCCGACCTGCGGTTCGACCGTGAGGGTTGTAAACTTGTGCTGTGCGGTCTCCGTTCTTGCTCCGCAAGAGCATTCTTTCCAGTGGGTCGCCTCATCAAACACCCAATCGGTTCCGGGTTTATGACCGGGAGCTGTGAGCTTACCTGCGCCGATCTTCCATGCATCAATATCAAGGATCTCGTTCACACAAGCCGCCTCGGTATAATACTTGCCGCAAGAGCACTCGTAATAATCATTCCAGCCGTTTTCCGTGCACGTCGCCGCTTTTCCCTTAACCAAAGTACCGGAACATACATGGATCGACTCAAATTTCGCAATAATGCAAACCAAACCGGTTACTGGCGCGGAAAAATCATACAGAGTCCCGTCTTCATAATACCAACCGAGGAATCTTTTGCCCTCGACTGTCGGATCGGCAGGTTTCGTTACTGTCTTGCCGTCTTCGATCTGTTCAACCTTTACTATGACAGACTCTACTATAAAACAGACGTTATGATTTACGGGAGGAGGAGCTACGGTTACGGAGGCGTTTGTTAGGGAAACTGTCACGTCATTATATTCACTGTCAAACGCTTCCACAAAATGGATTCCTATATCATACTCGGTCCCTACTATTGCATCCTCCGGGATCTTAAATCTGAGAACCGCAAGAGCTCCGGTCTCCGTATAGTCCGTTCCTCCGTCCCATAAGACAGTCATATCATTCGTGCATACCAACGAGGGAACCGAATTCGTAAGCGATACAAGTTCGAGCTCACTCGGATACGTAAAATAGAGGTTAAGAGTGCTGAAACCGTTGTTTTTATCGATATTGAGAATAATATCAACAGTATCGCCCGCCTTGGCGCTTTCCTTTGAGCCTGTGATCACAAGATCGCAATTTTCCGGAGATGACGCCACGGTGATTGAACCGTTTGTGAGCGAAGCGGTCACGTCATTATATTCGCTGTCAAACGCTTCGATAAAATGAATCCCTATATCATACTTTGTTCCCGCCTGTGCGTCATCCGGGATTTTAAATTTGAGAACTGCAAGAGTTCCTGTCCCCGTATAGTCCGATCCTCCGTCCCATAAGACAGTCATATCATTCGTGCAAACCAAAGATGGAACAGAATTCGTAAACGATACCAGTTCGAGCTCACTCGGATATGTAAAATAGAGATTAAGAGTGCTGAAACCGTTGTTACTGTCAAGATTGAGAAGCACCTCAACTGTATCTCCCGCTTCACCGGTCTCATGCGAAGCCGAGATCGAAATATCGCTTCCGGCATTCGCATATACGGTAAATCCTACCGTTACAAGCAATAAAAGCGATACCGATATAAGTGTGATCGAAAATATTCTTTTCAAGATCTACCTCCCCATAAACTCATGCGTATTATGCTATTGGACCGAGAACCACCGAAGATTCTCCGGTCACGGGGTTTCTTGCCGCAATATACTGGCGAAGAATAATAATATCCTTGCTGTTTACATCGCCGTCGCCGTTCGCATCAGCACCCGCAAAGATCTCAACGGTGGAAATACCCGTCAGCGGATTCTTTGCCGCGATATACTGGCGGAGATTGATAATATCCTTGGAATTGATGTCTCCGTCTCCGTTTGCATCGCCGTAAATAAAGTCGACAATGCTTACAGAACCGTTTACACAATAGAAGGTCACGTCATCACGAAGCGCATTTGCCGCCTCAATGAAGTGGAGTGATATCTCATAATCGCCCGTTTCAGCATCATCCGCGACCTTGAAAGTAAGGGTCATGAGTGTGCCGTTTCCTGTGTAATCCGACATGCCGTCCCAAAGCATTGTAGCTCCATTCGTGAAAGTAAGAGAAGTCTTATTTTCAACCGAAACAAGCTCGAGCTTGTCGGAATATGTCAGATAAACGTTCATACCCGCAAATCCGGGGTTGTTTTTAAGAATAACGTTAACTGTGACGGTGCTTCCGATATCTGCTCTTACAGTTTCAACAACGATAGCAGGATCGTTTTCATCCACCTCGGGAGCTCCGGAAGCGGAAATAACCTCGGTTTTGATACCCGAACATACCGAGCAAGTATATGCCAATTCGCCATTTTCCGTTGCGGTAGGCTCAAGTGTTACAACACCCGAATCCCATGCATGGCTCGCATACTCGATCTCACCGCATGCGCACGCACGGCTATGCTGAGTATCACTGTGCTTCGACCAGTTTCCAAAGCTGTGGCCTTCAAGCTTCGCGATCTCTTCTGTCTTGGTCACGCCGCAATTTGGCACAATACAAGTGTAGGTCTTTTCACCGAGGGTAAGATGCGTTGCGGGAGTGGTGATCTCACCGGAGTTCCAGGTGTGATCTGCGTATTCAATCTCACCGCAAGCGCACGCGCGGCTATGCTGAGTATCACTGTGCTTCGACCAGTTTCCAAAGCTGTGGCCTTCGAGCTTTGCGATCTCCTCGGTCTTGATCGCGCCGCAGTTGGCTACGGTACAGGTGTAAGTCCTTTCGCCGAAAGTAAGATGTGTTGCCGGAGTGGTGATCTCACCGGAGTTCCAAGTGTGATCATAATTTTCGATATAGTTTACTGTCACTTTGTATTGAGTTTTAAGCTCTCCGTAAGTAACAATCACATCATATGTTCCGGGCTCACAAGTAGAAAATTGATATCCAAGCAACAGTTTTTCTGAAGGAATCGGCTCCTTACTATTATTATTCATGACCAAATTCACAGCCAGTCCGTCAGTCGTAAACTTTTCGCCTTGGTTGTAAACGGTTTTAGGATAACTTGCAATTTCCAAATAATACGGCAAAATCTCATGGACCGCGATATCAAATGCAACGGAATAATCACCGTAAGATACAGTAACCGTTGAATCTGATGTCACCTCCCCGGTATGAGAGAATATAAGTTCATCACGCAACAACGGAATTACACTACCGTCAGAATACTCTGCCATCACTTCGATGCCTGAATAGTCTATTTTCTCACCGACAAAGTACTCGGTCTTATTGGGAAGATGACTTATTACTATTTTTCTGACTACAGGCTCGGAAACGGTAACTTTGTATGTAGTACTCAGTTTTCCGTAAGAAACAGTTACCGTCTGTTCTCCAAGCTTATTGGTATCATAACCCGAAACCATGTATCCGGTTTTTATTGCATCTGTCTCCGTGTTATTTATATCATCCTTTTTGCCTTTTACCACGATATTGGTGAGATCCAATGGTTCTCCTTTATAATAATCGGTTTTTACATTCTTAATACCGATAAGCCATTGATTTTGAGCAATTATTGGTGCCCCCCCTGCTCCTTTCTTCCATAAATGCCCGGAAAAATCCGTCAAGTCCTGAATTCTTGCTCCACTAATTGAATTGATTTTATACGCTCCATTCGAAGATCCTTCACCAAACAACGTATCACTTGATTCGCTATAGCAATTTTCGGTACCAATTGTACCATTAATCAAACCTATTAATGAACCTTGACGCGAATTTCCACCTTTGCCACTTTCATTCTTGGCACTAATCGGATTTCCATATCCGAGGCACCTAACCAGCTTTGTTGCGCTACTTGCTACACCTACGATGCCTCCGGCTCTCGCCCAACCGCATGAACCATTTTTAGTCAGTCCTAAGAAACCGCTTGTCCAATATTTCGCTTGCGCTCTTGCATTTATATTATCGTTATTATAGCTACAGGAATCTTCTATTTTGGACCCATCTCCACCAGACTTTCCTGCTATACCTCCTACGAAAGTATTGGCGGTTCCGTCATCTTTACCACAACCGCTATATGCGCCTATATAACTTCCGGTCACACAGCATTGACTGATAGTGCCGTAATTGTCGCCGCATATTCCACCAACATTTGTTTCAATAAGCAGAGCTCCTGTTTCGTCTTGATGACCCATATCACCATTAACAACCGTACCGCTCACCATAATATTTTGTATCGTGCCATAATTTTCTCCGCATATAATTCCAAGCTTCAAAACACCGTAAGGGCCATCCTGAGACGACAGATTGCATGATACTATATTGATATTCTTGACCGTACCGTTTTTTTCGATCTTTTTAAACAATCCGAAGGTTCCGGCACTTGCAGGATGATAATTCCATCCCGAGATGACATACCCATTGCCGTCAAAAGTTCCGGAAAAACTATCGATGGGGCTCATATTTCCATTCGGTATGTCATTTATCAAAACAAAATTTTTGCCAGAATTCAGTCTGATATTATCAAATTGAGTTGCATTCCCTATTAAATAAGGTCTTTGAATATCACCATAACCGCCCGCAAAACGTCCGTTCTCTCCCTCAGACGCAACAGTAAACTCTTTTTTGGTAATTAGTTTTCCGGTAAATCTGTTTATTGTCTCAACCGTAAAAGTACCCGATGCTCCTGAAGATACTGTGACCATTCCATATGCATCAACACTTGCTGAGTTTTCGGGGCTTACAACAAACTCTACGTTACTGAGATCGGCACCGAGATTCAAAATATTGAATTTTGATTTCGGCGCAACTTTCATTTTGCTTTGATAAGAAAGCTCGGAATAGTATCCCAAGGGAGATCTGTAATATACGGTATCAATATTTTTCACTTCCGAAAAATCGGTAAAACTTGAGAAAAACTCGGAATTTTTGGTTATTGCTTGATTTTGATAATAGTTTTGAATAGCAACCTTCAGATTTCCGAATTCCTCATTATCCGGAATAAGATCCCAGACCGGAATCCACTGCGTTGAATGGGGAATCAAAACACCTTTCAGAGAACCGTCATCATTTCTGAGAGTAGTGAGCCATTTCTCTATTCCCTCAGTAGTTTTTTCAATTCCTTCGGCCAAACCTGATGGTGAACTTTCAGAATCTCCACCGTAAGCCTTCCATGAACTTTTTGCTTCGAATGTTTCTGAATTTTGTACTTTATCAAGTTTCAAATGAATCTTGTCAGTTTCAGATACTTTTAAAGAATCACCCAAACCTGCAGAAGCAGACATATCAGCTGCCAACTCTGCCATAAATTCGTCATTCTTTTTAAAGCTATATGCTGCAGCATAATACTCGAGGAAAGCACCCTTATTATAGGAAGTCAACATGTGAGTTCCCCACACTGAATAAAATTCCTTGATTCTTTCATCACTGAAATCATCATTCAGTATTCTTAATGCGGATAAAAACTCTTCACTCAATAGATCTTCTTTTCCTGTATTATATGAGCTGAGATTAGATTGATATTTTTCCGATATAGTTTCATTTCTGTATAGATATAGTTGACTTTCTGCCAATGCGGTAGTTTTAGTATTAAAATTTACACCAAATTTACTTGAAAATCCAACTTTCAATCCTTTGATAGGAATGCTAAGGTCTTTTTCGTTTGAATAATCGATTCCCAATTGCAACATCATTTCCTGAGCACTGGTAGCATAATAAACCGAGGAATTTGTTGTGCTTCCCGTTACCACCAACGCATCAGTAATTACATTTTCGTTAATCATGCTTTTCATAATTAAAGAAGACTGATTTAAATCTTCATCACTTAAAGCATTAAATCCATATCCAAGAAATTCAAATTCTCGAAGATCGTTTTCTTTGTCATTTTTGATATAATGCACATTACTTTGCGATACCGCTGCTTTAGTATAGATCGGCACCATTGCCAACAGCATCACCATCGTCAACAGCATTGACACGACTCGCTTCGTTCTCGTTCCCATTTTTTCCTCCATTTTCCGAAACAAAATTTCCTTTTGTTGCAAAAATTTTTATAGTTAACTTAATTATACACCTATAGGCGATATTTGTCAACCCTTAGGTGATTATTTATTTCACTTTTATGTTATATAATTATATCTATAGATCAATTTTCTCCCTCGGAGGTATAACTATGACAGATGAAAAATTCTTACGCGAGATGGGTGCGCGGATACACTCGCGGCGGCGCGAGATGGGGCTGACTCAGGAGCGGCTTGCGGAGCTGATGGACGTCTCGATCCAGATGATCTCGAACCTCGAGCTCGGCAAAAAAGCGATCCGTCCCGAAAACCTCGCAAGGCTCTGCGGCATACTCGGCGTCAGCGCGGATTACATACTCCGAGGTACACGCTCCGATCTCGAATTCTCCCGTCTTACCTCCAAGATCGCATCCCTCTCGCCCGATGATCAGTCCTGCATCGAGCTTATTGCCGACAGGCTTATATATAAAAATAAGGCATGAGCCCGTGCGGCGCTCATGCCGTTTTACGTATATATATAATAAAGGAAGAAAACTTTTGTTTTCCGATAAAAAAGACAGAGAATTTTGCAATTCTCTGTCCTTTTTGATATTTAGTTTAATCCCTATGTTCGCAATATAGACAGCGGTATTTGCCGTCCGAGCCCTTGCGGAAGAGGTGGGGGAGCTCCTGCTCGGTCGTTACGATACAGCCGGGGTTGTCGCAGGTGAGGTCGGCGCGGTATTCGG
>JAZSMP010000116.1:0-19771 GCA_045535915.1 Eubacteriales bacterium
ATATTATCAAGGAAAGAACTGCAGTTATCTGGGAAATCTGCCCGACAAAACCAATTTTGTTCGATTCCCGTACGGCTAAGCAAAGGAGGAAAGAATATGACAGATGAAAAGATAATTGAATTATTCTGGGCGCGCGACGAGAAGGCAATAAAGGAAGCCGAGAAGAAATACAAGGATCTCTGCCTTTACGTTGCCTCGAATATTTTAGCGGCCAAAGAGGACCGCGAAGAGTGCCTGAACGACGTTCTTTTAGCTCTCTGGAACAATATCCCGCCCGAGAGACCGAAGAATCTGCGTTCCTACATAGGCACGGCGATGCGCAACCATGCGCTGAACAAATCAAAGGAAATGAACGCTTGGAAGCGCGGAGGAAACTATCAGACGGTCGGCGACGAATTTCTTGAAGGAGTCGCGGACGGACACGATCTCGCCGAGGCTTTTGAAGCCAAGCGCGCGGGCGAGGTCATCAACAAATTTCTCGGCACTCTTGCCGACGACGACCGAAGAATATTTATTTTGCGCTTCTGGATGGGGCTTAGTTACGCAGATATCGCGAGGCACGTAAAATGCAGCGAAAGCAAGGCAAAGGTCTCGGTACACAGAAGCAGAAAAAAGCTTGCGGATATGCTTGAAAAGGAGGGTATCACGGTATGAGCAAGGGAAACACCATTACAGACCGCCGTCTGCTTGCGGCGCTCGACTATATAGATCAGAAATATATTGACGACGTTTTTGATATCTTAAAGGAACCCGAAGCAGCGGGTGAACCGGAGAAAATGACCTGGAGGACGCCCTTCAAGCACTGGAGACAGTTCGTTGCTTTGGCGGCGTGTATTCTCTTGCTTTCGGTAGCTTCCCCGCTGGTCAGCTACATCGCGGAAGTTATCAGCAACTTTAATGCAGGCGCGGGAAGCTCAAGCGAAAATTCAAGCGAATTGTTAACAGAACCCGAAACAACCAACGGAATGTATGATGAGTATATTTTGACTGAAGAAGATCTTGCGGAGCTTAATGAGGCTTACTTCAAAAAAACTATTCTTGAAGATCCTGCATTTGCTGATTTAGATGAAGCAACTATAGACGAATTGAGGAAATCACCTTATAATATGTTTGCACAGACAGTTGAAGTCGCAATGAGCAGACCGTCTTCAAAGCCCCCTAACGGAGGAAGATACTACATAGGTAAATATGGAGATTGTATTGTTTATTGCCACTTGGCAAGCGAAATGGCGTTTCTATGGCCCGATTTCCTTTTGTACGTTTGCTATGATACTCAGTTTTATACGTTGGATACAGCTTTGAAAAACGGGTGGATTTCCGATTCGGAAGTAAGAATGATTCATGATTTTTGCAACCAAATTGATTACTACAATCCGAATTAATTAATAGAAATATTTAGGAGAGGTATAAAAGAAAAAAGTTTGTTTTGTTTTAGAAATAACATTATTATCTTAGATGTTTTTTAACATTGCAACTTTTGCAATTGATAATACCCAAACATTTGAAGTCTCCGATAGTGTTGATTTTTTAGAAATTTGACAGAATAAATTCTTCCCTGCCCCTCGGCGTTCGCCGAGGGGCATTTTAGTTTTATGCTGACTTTGTCAGCGTGGTATTTTTGCTACGCAAAAGTTATATTGCTCGGCTACGCCTCTCAGTGATATTCTGTTCGCCGCATTCGCGGCGAACAGAATTGTCTTTGTGTTATGTTGAACACAAAGACCGAGGGGCATTTTATTTTCTTCCGCATAAGATTATAGGGAAATCATTTTACGGAGGTTTTAGTATGGATAACAGCAATCAGGTGCCGTCGGCTATGCCGGGACGCGGTTTTCTTATAGTTTCGGTGCGGACGGGCGCGGGTGCCATACCGCTTGAAGGCGCGCTCGTCACTCTGCGCGGTGATGAATCGGTTGAGGGTGACGCGATCGCGTCCTTCATCACTGACAAGAGCGGCAACACGCCGCGCATTACTCTTCCCGCACCGCCCAGGATAAATTCCGAATCCCCCGACGGCGGCAAGCCTTACTCAAGCTACAGCGCGGATATCTCGCTTGACGGCTACTACAGCAATCTTTACACCAACATACCGATTTTCGACACGATCACCTCTGTGCAGACGGCATACATGATCCCGCTCCCCGAGGACGGCGGAAGAAACACCGATGAAGTTCTCACTTTCGATGCGCGAACGGGCGAAAGACTGCGGGGTGAGACGGATGAATAATCCCGCCGCCCTGCCGGTCATTCCGGAATACATTACAGTTCATCTCGGCAGACCGACCGAATATGCGCGAAACGTGACTGTTCCCTTCCTCGATTACGTCGCTAACGTCGCTTCTTCGGAAATATATCCCACCTGGCCCGAAAACGCCCTCAGGGCAAATATTTACGCGCAGGTGACCTTTGCTCTCAACCGCATCTATACCGAATTCTACCGCTCGCGCGGTTATGACTTCGATATCACAAATTCGACCTCGATAGATCAGTCCTTCGTTGAGGGACGCGAGATCTTTCAGAACATCCGCGAGCTTGTAAGCGAGCTTTTTGACAGCTACGTCACGCGCGGAGGCAACATCGAGCCTTATTTCACTCAGTACTGCGACGGCGACCGCGTGCAATGCAACGGTCTTTCGCAATGGGGAACAGTACCGCTCGCAGAGCAGGGTCTGACGCCCTATGAGATACTGCAGTACTTTTACGGCGACGATATCGGCATTCGGACGGACGTTCCTTTGCAGAACCTCTCCCCCTCGGCACCCGAGGTACCCTTGCGCATCGGTTCGGTCAACGACGACGTGCGCACCATACAGATTCGTCTCAACCGCATATCAAAGAACTACCCCGCCATACCGAAGATCATCCGTACCGACGGAATTTTCGGCGACGACACGGAGGCGGCAGTCCGCGCCTTTCAGGAGATCGTGGGACTCAGCATTGACGGTGTTGTCGGCAAGGCAACGTGGTACGCTATCCAGTTTTTCTACAACGCAGTAAAGAGGCTCAACGAGCTTGATTCCGAGGGTATCACTCTCAGCGAGGTAACACAGCAGTATCCCGGAGTTCTGCGCGAAGGTTCGAGCGGAAATGCAGTTGAAAATCTTCAGTTTTATATCAATTACCTTTCGAATTTTTATCCCGCTATACCTGCGGTCGAGCGCGACGGCATTTACGGTCCCGCTACCGCAAATGCCGTACGGCAGATCCAGGGTGTATTCGGACTTGAACCCGACGGTGTTGTGGGTGCGAGGACATGGCGTGCACTTTACGACGCATATCTCGGCATAGTTTCGACTATTCCGCTCGAATACACCGAGGAATCCGGCGTCCCCTTCCCCGGCGAGGTTCTCCGTGTCGGAAGTGAAGGAGAGGACGTTGTTCTGCTTCAGCGATATCTCAACCGTATCGCGGAGGATTACACGGAGATACCGAGCGTTAGCGTTACGGGATACTTCGGCAATCAGACCGAGGCGGCGGTTCTCGGATTTCAGCAGTTTTTCGGCACGAGCGCGCAGGGCGGTGTTGTCGATGCAGTAACATGGGACGCTATCGTTGATATATTTGACGACGTCATAGGTGCTGACAACGTGCGCGGTGGGCAGTACCCCGGTTATCCGATAGATTGAGGTGAAATATGGCAACCAACGAAAGAACAGAAAACGAAGCAAGAAGGAATCTGCAGACCTACCTTCGTCAGCTTGCTTATTTTGACGAAAGCATACCGCTCGTTCCGATCGACGGCAACAAAGGCAGCGACACTACCGACGCTATACGAGCTTTTCAGGCTCGCAGGGGATTGCCCGTGACCGGAGTTGCCGATCAGGAGACATGGGATGCGATCTATGAAGAATATCTCGTGTCGCTTGAAGAATCGGCACCGCCTTCTCGCTTCTCTCCCTTCCCCTCCGAACCGAGGGATTATGCTCTGCGCGTGGGAGATAGGGGCTTTGCGGTAGCGGCAGTTCAGCACATGCTTGAAGAGATATCGGTATTTTTCCCGATCGCAGTGATAAGTGTCACGGGAATATACGACGAAGCAACGCGGGATGCGATAAGCGAGCTTCAGGTGAGATATCTTCTGCCCGTCACGGGAGAGACCGACAAGCTGACATGGAATGCACTCGTAAGGCTTTACGATTCGGCACAACTTTATCAATAACGCATAAAGAGGACTCTGTCTGTTATAAAATAAAGTAAAACGAAAACGGACGGTAAATCAATGAAAAGCAAATTCACTCAAATGGCTCAAAGCACGCTCGGGAATGCGCTTGCGTTTGCGCGCGATTTCGGGCACACCTATATCGGTTCGGAGCATCTTCTGCTCGGTCTTCTTGCAGTGGGAGAATCCTCGGCGGCGCGTTTTTTATCATCGAGAGGCGTTGACACCGACCGTCTGCGCGACGTAATATGCCGTATCGCGGGCACCTCGCCTCCCGTTTCCCTTCTCCCTTCAGACATGACTCCCAAGACAAAAAAGATCATCGAGCGGTCTTCTCTGGTCTCACAGAAATACGGGCAAAGCTATATCGGAACCGAGCATCTGCTTCTCTCGATACTCGAAGAACGCGATTGTGTTGCAGTCAAGATGCTTGAATCGCTCGGAATACGGACATCCGACATCAGGCAGGATATCGTTGAATTTCTCGAAGGTCTTTCGGAGATCGCGCCGGTCTTGCGTGAGGAAGACGAAGGAGAGGCACGCGGTGCGCTTAAAAATGCTCCTACTCTTGCAAAATACGGGCGCGATCTTACTGCGGCAGCGGAATCGGGAAAGATTGATCCGATAATAGGACGCGAAAGCGAGACGGAGCGTGTCATTCAGATCCTTTGCAGACGCGGAAAGAACAATCCATGCCTGATCGGTGAGCCGGGTGTTGGAAAAACCGCAGTTGTTGAGGGACTTGCGCAGATGATCGCGGACGGAAATATTCCCGATCTGCTCGCCGACAAGCGGATAATAACTCTTGACATCCCCTCGATGATCGCGGGCGCGAAATACCGCGGAGAGTTTGAGGAACGCCTCAAAGCCGTTATGGAGGAGGCACGGAAGAACCGAGAGCTCGTTCTCTTTATTGACGAGATCCACACGATCGTCGGTGCGGGTGCGGCGGAGGGTGCGGTGGATGCGGCGAACATTCTCAAACCCGCACTTGCAAGGGGCGAGATCCAGGTCATCGGAGCTACGACACTTAAGGAATACCGTAAGAATATCGAAAAAGACGCTGCACTGGAACGAAGATTTCAGCCGGTCAACGTATCCGAGCCGTCAAAGGAAGCATCCGTAGCCATCCTTCTTGGGCTGCGCGACAAATACGAAGCGCATCACGGAATAAAGATCAGGGATGATGCGGTAGACGCGGCGGTCGAGCTTTCGTCGCGGTATATCAACGACAGATATCTTCCCGACAAGGCGATAGATCTGCTTGACGAAACGGCAAGCGGAAAGCGTATATCGGCGCACATCGCACCCGCCGAACTGCGCGAGATCGAGGCGAAGCTCAAGGACGTTGTTCACGAGAAGGAAGAAGCTATCGGCAATCAGCAATTCGAGCGCGCTGCCAAACTCCGGGACGATGAGAAGAGCCTGCGAAGTGAATACACCAAGATCAAGGAACGGATAGATTCCGATCAGTTCAGCCACAGCGACGGCGAGATCACGGCATCCGACGTTGCGGCGACGCTGACAAAGTGGACGGGAATACCGATAAAGGATCTTACTGCAGACGAGAGCGAAAGGCTCTCGAAGCTCTACTCCAAACTTTGCGAGCGTGTGATCGGTCAGGAGAAAGCATGCGAGGCGGTTAGTTCGGCTATCATAAGAGGCAGGACGGGACTTGACAGACGGAACGGTCCGATCGGATCCTTCATCTTCCTCGGGCAAAGCGGTGTCGGAAAGACCGAGCTTTGCCGTGTTCTCTGCGAGCTTCTATTCGGGTCGCAAAAATTTCTCATTCGCTTTGACATGTCGGAGTATATGGAAAAGCACAGCGTCTCGCGGCTTATCGGTTCGCCTCCCGGTTACGTCGGATACGGCGAGGGCGGTCAGCTGACCGAGGCTGTGCGCCGCAGGCCTTATTCGCTTATTCTTTTCGACGAGATCGAAAAGGCGCATCCCGATATCTTCAATCTGCTCCTGCAGATCCTCGAGGACGGTATTCTGACAGATTCGGAAGGGCGGACTGTTGATTTCAAGAACACGGTTATCATCATGACCTCGAACATCGGCGCGCAGTACAGCCGTTCTTCACGGCTTGGATTTTCGGCAGATAACGACGGAGAAAACAAGGCATCCGAAGACAGAGTTATGCGTGCGCTCCGCGAGGCTTTCAAGCCTGAGTTTCTTGACAGAATCGATGAATGCGTATTCTTCCCTCCGCTTTCGGAAGAGAATATCAGAAAAATCTGCAAGCGTCAGCTTGAGGAACTTGCAGAGCGCGCACTCGAAAACGGAATCGAAATCGAATATGACGACTCGCTCGTTTCACTCGTATGCTCAGGCGGCGAGGGACGCGGAGGTGCGCGTCATTTGCGTCGCAGAATAACGCGACTTTGCGAGCGTCCGCTTTCCGAAAAGATCATTTCGGGCGAGCTCAAAAAGGGTGATATTGCAAAGCTTTCTGCCGCCGAGGGCAGTGATGAGGCTATGATAGCCGTATCATCGAAAAAATAGAGAAAAATATTTTCTTTCGGATATATTTTTTGCAATTTTCTGTTGACAAACTTTCTCCTTCGTGCTATAATTTCTATATTAATTCAAAATTCCATCATAAAAAGGAGATAGTTATGACACAGACTAAAGAATATCTTGCAAGTGTAATGGCCGAAGTCGAGCAGAGAAACCCCGGCGAGGCAGTTTTCCATCAGGCGGTACAAGAGGTACTTTCCACTCTTGCTCCCGCTCTCGACGCTCATCCCGAATATATCGACGCCGAGATCGTACGCCGTATCGTTGAGCCCGAGAGAATGGTCATGTTCCGCGTTCCGTGGGTAGACGACAACGGTAAGGTTCAGGTCAACCGCGGCTTCCGCTGCCAGTATAACTCCGCTATCGGTCCCTACAAGGGCGGTATCAGACTCGACCCCAGCGTTAATGCATCTGTAATCAAGTTCCTCGGATTTGAGCAGATCTTCAAGAACGCTCTGACCTCGCTTCCCATGGGCGGCGGCAAGGGCGGCTCCGACTTCAACCCCAAGGGCAAGTCCGACGGTGAAGTCATGCGCTTCTGCCAGTCCTTTATGAACGAGCTCTTCCGCCACATCGGTCCCGACACCGACGTTCCCGCAGGAGACAAGGGTACCGGATCGCGCGAGATCGGTTATATGTTCGGTCAGTACAAGAAGCTCACTAACGAGTGGACCGGCGTTCTCACCGGCAAGGCTATCTGCTCGGGCGGCTCTCTCGCAAGAACTGAAGCTACCGGCTACGGTCTCTGCTACTTCGTAAACGAAATGCTCGCTTCGAAGGGTACTTCCTTCGAGGGCAAGACTGTTGTTATCTCGGGTTCGGGTAATGTTGCTATCTTTGCCACCGAAAAGGCTACTGCACTCGGCGCAAAGGTCGTTGCTATGTGCGACCGCAAGGGCTTCATCTATGACGCAAACGGAATCGACCTTGACCTTGTCAAGGAGATCAAGCTCAAGAAGCGCGGCAATCTTTCCGAGTACGTTGACGTTCACAAGGACGCTAAATACGCAGACGGACCTCATGGCATCTGGACCGTCAAGTGCGACATTGCTCTTCCCTGCGCTACCGAAAACGAGCTTAATCTCGAGGACGCAAAGGAGCTCATCAAGAACGGCTGTATGCTCATCGCAGAGGGTGCAAACATGCCCACAACTCCCGACGCTATCGAGGCTATCAAGGAAGCGGGACTTCTCTACGCTCCCGGTAAGGCTTCCAATGCGGGCGGCGTTGCTACCAGCGGACTTGAGATGTCTCAGAACTCGCTCCGTCTCTCCTGGAGCTTTGACGAGGTTGACGAAAAGCTTCACGGCATCATGGTCAACATCTACAAGGCTGCTTCCGAGACCGCAGAGCAGTACGGAAAGCCCGGAGACCTCGTTCTCGGCGCCAACATCGCAGGCTTTACCAAGGTTGCAAACGCAATGCTCTGGCAGGGTATTTGCTGATTCATATAAAATTATCGCGCCTGACCGTTTTCGGTCAGGCGCGGATTTTTATTCTTCAAATATCATATCAAGCAAAAGCTCACCGATAGCGCGTGCGAGTTCCGTAGCCTCGGGAATGATACGCGTGGGAAGCTTTTTGAATTTCAGCTCAAAATTGAGAGGATTCGAATAGCCGATATCGCGGAGGGCACGGCACGCCGCATCCCAGTCTCCCGTTCCGTAAAAGGGTGGGAGATGCTCATCGGAGGGACCCTGCCAGTTGTCGTTGATATGTGTCATCGTAAGGCGATCGCCGATCTTGAGAAGTTCGGTGTAATGATCGAGTTTTGCCTCGTGCGCATGTCCGAAATCCCAGCAGATCTCGAGTCCGAGCGGATCGGCGATCTCGATCAGCTCCTCTGCCGTCGAGGCGAAGCGGTGGCAGCCGGACGCCCCAAAAGGATCGCGCATATTTTCGGTGACGAGCTGCAGTCCTACCTTTTCGGCATAGGGCAAGTATGTTTTATAATATTCCATATTCTTCTTGAGCCACTTATCGTGATTCTCGCGGGTATATGCCTCCTTGGCATTTCCTATCGGATGAAGTACAGCTTTTTTGAGACCGAGCATACCCGATATCTCGATACCGATGAGCACGTCTTCATGAAGCTTTTCGTCGGTCTCGGCACGGAATGGAAGATGACCCGAAACAAGCATGATGCCCGACGCATCTATTGCCTTTTTGAACTCGGCGGTCTTGGTTTTCCAATCATTACAGAACTGCTTCAAAAGCGAAGGAACAGAGACATCAATGGCGTCAAAACCGTGCTCCATCAGAAAAGCCGGTGCTATGTCAGCTGCGACCTTCTCCATCGGCGGGAAGGAGAGTGAAAGCGGAAGTGCGTGTTTTTTCATTATCGTATACCTCGGATAATTAATTATTGTTCAATGCATTTTCGTAAGCCTCGCGCTTTGGGTCGGAGGGGCGATATTCGGGTTCAGAGCAACAAGGGAGCGTAGGCTTTTCGCCGTTTTTGCCCCAGAAGGGAGTGAGCGTGTCATTTTCGTATTTAACTCTATCCTCCTCGCGGCGAAAATCAGGGATATCGAAAGGTTTGTTACCTTCGAGAATACTTCTGTGCGCAAGGATCCCGACAGATGCCATCGTAGTTGCAAAATATTCGTCAAACTCGGGACGGCGGTTTTCGCGGATGCAGGAAATAAACTCACGGAAGACGTAAAAATCGCTTCCGCCGTGCCCCGCCTTTTCAAGCAGAGGCTTGTCTTCTTCGGGGAATTCGGGTTTATAATAATTATGCTCTTCCATTCCTTCCGGAACGTTCCATTTGTTATAGTTGAGCATTACCCTATTACCGCTTCCGCGGACGTTTTCGATCTGCCCGAGCTCGCCACAGATGCGGTAGGAATTTTCATGCGCTCCGAATGCGGCGCATCCCGTGATACGGAAGACCGATCTGTCGTCGTTAAGCGTTGTGATGATCGCGGCGCGGTCGCGGACGTTGAGGGGATTTGTTACGTCTTCTTCATAGCCGTACACGGGCATTGCCTGCACTCGTACGGGACGCTGACCCGTGATATACATCAGAGGAGCAAGCGAATGAGTGATGTAATACGTTCTCGGTATATTGTTGCGCCAATGCTCGGGAGACGGACGGAGACGGACGACCTCAGCCATATTGTTCGGGTTGAGCGGATGATTGTACTCGCCCTCGGCAAAGAGAACGTGGCCGAGGCTTCCTTCTCTGTAAACGCGGCGCATCTCCTGATTGAAAACCATGAAAGGATAGTTTTCGGCAAGCATGTAGAAGGCTTTGCTCTTCTCTGCTGCGCGGACGAGCTTCACTCCGTCAGCCATTGTGGTATTGCTCATCGTCTCGCTGAGAACATGGATATTCTTCTCAAGGCATCTTACGGCGTATTCTGAGTGCTCGTTGAAATAGTTGCAGAGCATTACGGCGTCCATAGGATGCTCGATAAATTCATCAAAATTGCGGTAAACGGCAATTTCCGGTGCGATTTTCAGGGCTTCTTCTATACGTCTTTCGTCCTTTTCGCAGACGGCTACGATCTCCGCTCCCGCGGCAAGCATACTCGCAAAAAGCGAGCGTCCTCGTCCGAGCCCGAAAACTCCGAGTCTGATCTTTTCCATTGCTTTTCTCCTTACAATTCGATTCAAGCCGTGATGTTACAGTTCAAGAAAATGATACCATTATTTCTTGGGTTTGTCAATAGTTCTGCGCAAATTTTGTCTTCGGAATTCGCTTGGGGTCATACCCGTCTTGCTCTTGAAGGTTCGGCTGAAATTGCTTTCGTCGGAAAAGCCGCAGGTATCGACAATCTCCTTAATACTCTTCTCGCTTTCGGCAAGCAGGGTTTTAGCCGCGGAAAGCCGACAGCTTATGAGGTAATCTATAGGAGAATAACCCGTGATGCTCTTGAACACGTGAGCAAGATGCGAGGGACTTACGTGAAATTCGGAAGCCAGCGAGGCGATCGTAACATCTGCTGAGCAATCCCGTTCGAATTTGTTTTGTATTCTGCGCACCATTTCGCTGTTCTTGTTCTCGCCGACAAAGAACCTTTGCGGTGCAATTCTGTATATCTCGGCAAGCAGTATCATAAGTGCGGAGTCGCAAACCTTCTGATACATCGGCAGGCTGGAATTGAATTCGCCGTAAATATCTGAAAAAAGTGTTCTTATCCTTTCGCACGACTCACCGCAATCGACGATATGTTCAAAGCCCTGCGAGCGGTTGACGAGTATCGAAAACAGCGCATAATTCTCGCTTCCCCTCGATATTTCGGAAGAGATCAGCAGAGTGTATCGGCGGTATTCGGACGAAAGAACCCGAACGGAATGTTCCTCAAAACGGCTGAATACGAGAAGCGAGCCTGATTTTGCATTAAAAATTCGTCCCGAAACACTGAGCTCAACTTCGCCCGAAACGATATAGATAAGCTCGTGGCCGTCGTGATAGTGGCTTTTGTAACCGAGCACCTGCTCCGAATAGCCTGCGGAAAGAATATACATTTCGTCCTCCTTGCTTGATTTACATATCTATTATAGCACATTTTATGTAAAATTGCAATATTTACATATCTGTCAGCAAAAAAATCATAACACATCTTTGCATTATTATTTTATAATATATACAATAGGAGGATTCTAAAATGAACAGACGTGTATATTTAACAAAAGAAAGCTTTTTTGAGCAGAACGAAGCACTCGGTACGGCGCTTCCCTACTCGGAGGATATTTCCGTGCTCGGCACACCGATTACTGTCGGAAACAAAACCATTCCGAACCGTCTTGCATGTCAGGCTATGGAAGGCTGTGACGGCAATGCCGACGGCACTCCAGCGGAACTGACAAATAGAAGATACAAGAGGCTTGCCGAGGGTGGGGCGGCTATTATCTGGTTTGAAGCCACCGCTTGCCGCGAGGACGGACGCGCCAATCCGCGTCAGCTATGGATCACCGAGGACAACCTTGACAGCTTCAAAAAGATAGTAAGCGATATCAAAGAAGATGCAATGAAAGCAAACGGTTTTGAACCGCTGGTCATTATGCAGGCGACTCATTCGGGCAGATACAGCAAACCTCACGGATTCCCCGAGCCTCTCATTGCATACAACAATCCGATTTTTGAAGGAAATAATCCTATTGACAAAAGCCGTATTCTTTCCGACGACGAACTTGACAAAATCGGGGCTGTTCTGGTAGAATCCTCAAAACTCGCAGAGAAAGCGGGATTTGACGGAGTTGATATCAAATGCTGTCACAGATACATAAATTCCGAACTTCTTTCTGCTTACACACGCGAGGGAAAATACGGCGGAAGCTTTGAAAACCGCACAAGACTTCTTCGCGAGAGCATTGAGGGCGCAATGCAATCGACGGATAAGAACTTTATCGTTTCCTCGCGTCTCAACGTTTACGACGGATTCGAATATCCTTACGGCTTCGGTGTTTCAAAAAACGGCGGAATTGATTTTGATCCCGAGGAGCCTACCAGACTTCTGAAAGAGCTTCGCGCACTCGGTGTCGAGCTTCTCAATATCACTATGGGCAATCCCTATTTCAATCCGCACGTAAACCGCCCGTTTGCTCTCGGTGCGTATGATCCCGGTGAGCATCCGCTCGAGGGTGTTGCACGTATGCTGAACGGTATTGCACTCCTGAAAAAAGCAGTCCCCGATATGAAGATCATATCCTCTGCCCTCTCCTACCTCGGCGTTGCCGCTCCGCAGGTTTGCGCGGGATTCATCAAGAACGGCGGTTTTGATTTCTGCGGTTTCGGGAGAACGATCCTTGCATATCCCGATTACGCAAACGACATTCTCGCGGGCGGTATGAAAAAGGAAAAGATATGTCTCTGTTGCTCGAAATGCTCCGAGATGATGCGCGCGGGCGGTACACCCGGATGCGTCATGCGCGATAAGCTTTACAGCGATATTTACCGTGAATTCAAGGAGAATCAGAAATGAAGCACGTAATTATCAGCGGATGTACGCGCGGGATCGGTGCGGCATGCGTCAGAAAATTTCTTGATGCGGGATACCGTGTAACCGGTATGGGAAGAAGTACGCAATCCGAATTTAAGTCGGATAATTTCAACTATGTAAGCGGTGATCTTTCGTCAGCCGAGGACAGACAAAGACTCGTCGAATCGGCAATTGAAAAATTCGGGCAGATCGACATTCTCGTAAACGTTGCGGGTGTTGCACCGCTTGAGCGCCGAGATCTTCTCGAGATGACCGAGGAAAGCTACGACAGAGTCATGGATATCAACACAAAGGGAACTCTCTTTCTCACTCAGGCAGTGGCAAGAGAAATGATAAATAATCCCGAAGAAAAAGGCATCCGCGGTTATATCTGCAATATCTCTTCTCTCTCGGCATACACGAGCTCGGTAAGCCGCGGCGAGTACTGTATCTCGAAAGCGGGAGTTTCTATGGTTACAAAGCTTTTTGCCGACAGACTTGCGGAATACGGCATACCCGTAAACGAGGTCCGTCCCGGTATTATCAATACCGATATGACTTCCAAAGTAAAAGAAAAATACGACAATCTGATCGGCGGCGGGCTTTTGCCCATCGCACGTTGGGGTGAGCCCGAGGATATTGCGGATGCCGTTTTTGCGCTCACAACCGGTGCGCTTCCATATGTCACGGGGCAGTCGCTCGACGTTGACGGCGGATTTCATATGAGGAGATTATAAATGAATATTTATTCATATGACGCGGTTGTCATCGGAAGCGGTGCATCGGGCTATGCGGCGGCTTGCCGTATTGCCGAGATCGGCAGAAAAAACGTATGTATCGTGACCGAGGGGATAAACTGCGGAACTTCCCGCAACACGGGAAGCGACAAGCAGACATACTATAAGCTCTCACTTTCGGGAAGCGAGAGCGACAGCGTGCGAAAAATGGCGCAAACTCTCTTTGACGGCGGATGCGTTGACGGAGACACGGCACTCTGCGAAGCCGCGCTTTCGGCAAGATGCTATTATTCGCTTTGCGAAACAGGGGTTCCGTTTCCGTCAAACAGATTCGGCGAATCCGTAGGTTACAAAACAGATCACGATCCTCTTTCGCGCGCGACGAGTGCGGGGCCTCTGACATCCAAATACATGACAGAGGCACTTGAACTCAAGGCGAAAAGGCTCGGAATTAAAGTTTATGACAAGCTGTTTACAGTTGAAATACTCCAAAATGACGGTGAAGTTTGCGGTATTATTTGCCTCAATACCGAAGATGGTGAATACGTTGCATTTTCGGCTCCGAACGTCATTATGGCCACGGGCGGACCTGCGGGAATCTACTCTGACAGCGTTTATCCCGAATGCCATCACGGTATGACTTCGCTTGCTCTCAAAGCAGGCGCGAAGCTTCAGAATATGACCGAATGGCAATACGGTCTTGCGTCCCAAAATCCGAGATGGAACGTATCGGGAACATATATGCAGGTGCTCCCGAGAATCGTTTCGGTAGACGGCGCGGGACACGAGCGCGAGTTTTTGTGGGAATACTTTTTTGAGCCGTACGAGGCTATGTCGGCGGTCTTCATGAAGGGATATCAATGGCCCTTCGATATCAAAAAGGTGCGCGGAGGGTCTTCGGTAATCGACCTTCTTGTTTACAGAGAAACTGTTCTGCGCGGGCGCAAAGTATATCTTGATTACACTAAAAATCCCTTCGGTATTGAAAGCATTGAATTTGAGAAGCTTTCTGAAGAGGCTTGGGGTTATCTTACAAAAGCCGATGCTTGCTTCGGTACGCCGATCGAGAGGCTCGAGAAAATGAATGCTCCCGCTATAGAGCTTTATAAAAGCAAAGGTGTTGATATTACCAAAGAGTATCTCGAGATCGCACTTTCGGCACAGCACTGCAACGGTGGTGTTGCCGTAAACTCCGATTGGGAAACAAACATCCACGGTCTGTTTGTAATCGGAGAAGCCGCGGGCACTCATGGTATTACCCGTCCGGGCGGAAGTGCGCTCAATGCGGGTCAGGTCGGCGCTCTCCGTGCCGCAGAGGCAGTTTCGTATTCCGAAAGAACGTTGTTAACCGAAAATTTCGATGATACTTTAAACGAAAAAATTGCGCGTATGCCGAAAGTCGATCCCGCTTCTCTGTCAATCATTGACATTGAAGCAAGACTTAAGACGGCACGGCGCAGTATGAGTGCATGTGCGGGAGCAATCAGAAATCCCGAAAGAATGGCACAGTATTTGAGTGAGATAAAGGCGATTCTGCCACAGCTCGGTTATATAAGAAGCATGCCGACTGTTGGTGAAGTGACTGCACTTCATATTTTTACCGACACTTTGACGGTTCAGGCGGCGGTGCTCACCTCTATGCTTGATTTCGCGCAGAAGCAGAAATTCTCGCGCGGTTCGGCACTTTACAGCGATCAGAGCGGCGACGAGATCGACGGACTTGAAGACATCTTTCGCTTCACTTTACCTGACAAAGACTCGCACAAAAAAGTGATCCAGTCGGTCGAGCTTCGCGGAAAAGAGTTTTTCTGCTCGCGAAGATTCGTACGAAAAATACCTCCGGAAGAGGACTGCTTTGAGACGGTATGGAGAGAATACCGCGAAAGGAGAGAAACAAAATGAAAGCAATATTCCTTTGCAACAAAAAGAACAGCGTAGAAAACGTCTACGCCGATAGTTTTGATAGATTGCCGGAGGTTGGAAGAAAAGTATATACGGCTTCCGATCTCTTGGCAGAACCCGAAAAGTTTTCGGAAGTCGAGTACGTCTTTTCCACTTGGGGAATGCCTTCTTTGACAGCAGAACAGATCAAATGCTGTCTGCCGTCGCTCAGATGCGTCTTTTATGCGGCAGGAAGCGTGCAAGCCTTTGCGCGTCCTTTTCTCGCCTGCGGAGTCAAGGTATTCAGCGCTTGGGCGGCAAACGCCGTTCCGGTTGTCGAATACACTCTCGCGCAGATCATTCTCGCGAACAAAGGATTTTTCGCACATTCGCGCGAGATGAAGAAGGGCAACCGCGAGGCGGGAAAGGTAATGAAAGCATCCTATCCCGGAAACTACGGCGAAAACGTCGGCATCATCGGCGTCGGTATGATCGGATCACAGGTTGCCGAGAGATTGAAATCATACAAACTGAACGTGCTTGCATTCGATCCCTTCCTTTCGGACGAACGCGCCGAGACTCTCGGCGTCAGAAAAGCATCGCTTGACGAGCTCTTTTCGACCTGCCGTGTAGTTTCCAATCATATGGCAAACAACGAGCAGACGAAGGGAATGATTGATTACAAGTATTTCTCGAAGATGATGCCTTACTCTACATTCATCAATACGGGAAGAGGCGCGCAGGTCGTTGAGGACGACCTTGTTCGTGTGCTGACCGATCGTCCCGACGTGACCGCGATCCTTGACGTCACCTTCCCCGAGCCTCCCGCAGAGGGACACGCATTCTATTCCCTGCCAAACTGCTTCCTGACGCCGCACATTGCCGGAAGTCTTGCGAACGAAACACATCGCATGGCGGAATACATTATTGAGGAGTACGAGCGTTTTATCCGCGGTAAAAAATGCCTTTACGAGGTCAGCGAAAAGATGCTCGAAACCATGGCGTAATGAAGGAAAAATATCTTGAATTGATGTCAAAGGCTCTTTCAGCATATTCGGATACACATATTCACGAATATTTCGAAAGGGTCAAGTCAGAGGGACTGACCGAGCACGGTTTTCCGCGTCTTACGGTAAATATCGGCGTTCTCGTCTGTCACGGTTACAGACAGGATCTCATTCCGCTCTTCATAGAGATGATGGACTTTTGCTGCGAGCAGATACCGAAGGTAAAGGCGGCAAACGATTTTTCGGTGCGAGAGATCGTATTCTGTATTTTTGAACTGCAGAAGAACGGAATGTTTACCGATGAGATCGATCGGTGGAAGAAGGACCTTTCAAAGATCGTTGCGACAGAATGTTACGACAAATTCGCCTCCGCGCCCGATCAGGTCATCGGCAACTGGGCGCTTTTCACGGCGGTAAGCGAGTACGCAAGATCACTTCTTATTGGAGTAGATAATGAAGATTTTGTCGAGTTGCAGATCGAAAATCAGCTTCACCGTCTCGATGAAAACGGAATGTATATGGACAACATCAGTCACGACGCGCATCAGCCGATCGTATATGATCTTGTTCCGCGCTATCTTTTTACTCTGCTTTTGCATTTCGGATACAGGGGCAAATATTTTGAGCAAATAGACAAAATTTTGAGAGAGACTGCGCTTATGACGCTTCGAATGCAATCGCTCACGGGAGAGATCGCATTTGGCGGCAGGAGCAATCAATTTGTTCACAACGAGGCTCTGCTTGCCATTATATTTGAATTTGAAGCAAACAGATACGCACACAAGGGAGATCGCCAAACAGCGGGATGCTTCAAGGCGGCGACTGCGCGAGCAATCGAGGTAACGGAATACTGGCTTTCAAAAGAGCCAATCCGACACATAAAAAACAGATTCCCGACCGAAACTCGCTATGGTTGCGAAAAATACGCCTATTTTGACAAGTACATGATCACGGCGGCATCTCATCTCTTCTCGGCTTACCTGATCTGTGACGATTCGATACCCGCGGGAGATTTTGATGATTCCGACTCTTGCTTTATGGCAAGCAAGCATTTCCACAAGCTCTTTATGCGCTCGGGCGGGTATTTTCTTGAATTCGATACAAATGCCGATCCGCATTACGATTCATCGGGACTCGGACGCGTACATCGCTGCGGAGCGCCCTCGTCGATATGCATAAGCCTTCCCTGCACCGACACGCCGAAATACAAGGTAGGCACCGAAGACAAGTTCCGCGCATCGCTCTGTCCGGGTGTTATGACAGACGGCAAAGAGGTTTTTGCTTGCGATTCTGACGAAGCAATTGAGATTGTTTCTTACTCGAGCGACAAAGCACGGCTGAAATATCCTATGGGAACCACCGCCGATTACGTTATAGCAGACGGAAGCGTAAAGGTGAAGGTAAAAGGCGAAGGAGAAATTCTGCACATGCTTCCCGCTTTTTCGTTTGACGGAGAAAATGAAACACGTATTGATCTTCGCGGAAATAGCCTCGAAATTGCTTACGAGGAATGGAAATGCCGTTATACTGCAAGCGGTACAATTCGCGACCTTGACAAAACCGCGAGAAACAGAAACGGATATTATAAGCTGTTTTGTGCGGAAGGAATAGACGAACTCGAAATAAAGATCGAAATCATAAAAAACATGTAAAAAACGAGCCGACTCGCGCGAGTCGGCTCATCTTATTATTTCGTTACAGATTGTCTTTTTGACTTGATAAGGTAATAGGCTCCGTAAAATCCTACGATATAAAGCAGGAAAAGTCCCACGACTGTCAGCGGATAGAGTACGGGGCTACCGCCGACGAGGTTATAGAATATATCATAGGGTGTTCCGTCGCCGCGCATGAGGAACATGTAGTTATAATCTATAATTACGTTTGCGGTATACGCTGCCACGCAGAAGCCCAAAAGGATAGCAAAGGTTATCGGTATATCCTTCTTTTTCATGCTGATCATGCCCGAGATCGCGATATAAAGCGAAGCAAAGCCCGAGGTCGCATGAGTTATGCCCGATGCAACGTTATCAATTGAAAGAACCGGATAAACAGAGTAATTGTTTCCCGCACCGTATGTACCCAATACTGCTCCGAGGAGTCCGAATATGAAAACAAAATCAAGTGCCGCGCCCTTCATT
This sequence comes from Eubacteriales bacterium, assembly GCA_045535915.1. GTDB lineage: Bacteria > Bacillota > Clostridia > Oscillospirales > CAG-272 > CAG-390. Next base: position 18,379 of record JAZSMP010000116.1, read on the forward strand.
CTGCCCTTCGAAAATGCTGCAAGCGGAATGGCTATCAGCTGGATACTGCAAAGGAACAGCGGGAGTTCTATCTTCCATCTCATCGGGTCACCGGTTGCAATACTGATCATAATGATCTTGAATATTTCAATCGCATCTATGAGTATTGCTGAAATAATGAGAACCTTGTTTTTTGCCTTTTGATCTTTGTTTTTATTTCTTAAGCCGAGAAGAACGGCGAGAGTCACCATAACAGCCATCAGGCTTGTGACGAACAGAAGATGCTGCCAGGATAGGAAGCCCTCGGGCTCTCTTGTATATCCTCCTATGCCGAAAAACTCTTGCATGATCTACCTCGTTTTGTGTTTTACAAATTTCGACAAATACATTATACCATAAAATAATTATTTTTCAAGCCAATCGGAGATTCTTAAGAAAAACTTAAGAATCATAAAAGGCGAGCCGTTTTGCGACTCGCCTAATATTTTCATGATTTCTTTTTTTCTTTGGTTTCTTCCTGCGGGGCAGGCTCGGGTTTCTTTTTCTTTTTGGGGAATTTGATCTTGATTCCCGCGCCGATAAAGGCGGCAAGAAGATAGAGACAAAACGTACCTATTGCAGAAAGCACAAGGCGGACAGTACCCCAAACCGAATCTCCGAGATCAATGGTTTGGTTGATCACAGAATAAACAGTATATCCGAATGTCGAAGCAAATACGAGAAGCGATACGTAAACTGCATAAAACATGCGGCTTTTACGGTCGCGTACACATACGCGCGCATAGATCGCAATTGCTATCGGACATATTACGCAAGAAAGAATAGTAATGATGAGAGTATTGGTAATAAAGCTCTTCATCCAGATATTAACGACCAATGCAGCAACCGACAAAAAGAGGGGGACATACCAGACATCTGATTTTTTCTCTCCCTTACCGGAAAGTCCAAGCAAAGCCCACATTTCAGTCCAAACGAAAGTTAAAATTACCCAGAAGAGTCTTTCGTTGTCTACGCCAGCTATCAGCCAAAGTACTATCGGCAGAACAATCAAAGCCGAATTATACAGCGTCAGCAGGAATCTTTCCTTACATTCCGCGATCACTCTCCGTGTATAGATCATAGAAAGCGAGGGGAGCAGTAAAAAGAACCATATTCCGTATCCTATAACAAAAGATAAAAGCACCTCGGGCGAATCATCTTCAAACAGCGAAGGAAGGAAAAAGTATACTGCTGCTAAAGCCGCCGACGAAATAACCATAAACACTGCCGGCACCCACCATTTTTTGTACTTCATAATACACCTCCGAAAAGAATTGCGTTAAATTTATTATAGCACAAATTCATTTATTTGTCAATAGAAAATCAAGCCTCCGCGCGGGAGGCTTGATTTTCTATTATTTCTGTTTAGGCTTTT
>JAZSMP010000079.1:0-8478 GCA_045535915.1 Eubacteriales bacterium
TTCGCCCTTCGGGCGAAGTTTGACACTCTATGCAAAAGCCTCGGACAACCGAGGCTTTCATTTGTTTATCAATCATTCATTCCAATAATCCTGCGAACCGTCGTAGCGTTTTGCCTCGCCCGGCTCGTTTAAGTAAGGCGAATACATCATTATCGCGGAATTCTGCACAAGCAGTTCCTCGTCGATAAATTCACCGTCAAGGGTAAATCTCTGCTTATACAGCTCGTTATGGCGGGTGTATCCTCCCCAGATCTCCAGGCGCATTTCGTGGTTGCGCTCAATAACCTCGTACCCTACCGTAGGCTCGTGAAGAACTCTCCATTCGCCGACAAGGTCGTCCTTTTCAACGTTCAGACAAAGCTGGAAGGTCTCGCTTGTGTCGTTACGTATCATGAGGTCAACATGAGGGTAAAAGCAGGTCGCCCCGCTTGCGAAGGGTTGAGTCCTGTTGGCATCCGGAAAAACATCGTAGCCGTGGCGGTGGCGTTCGATAACACTCAGAGGAGTATGAGCGGTCATCCAAAAGATCATATTTGCAAGTTGGCAAAGTCCTCCTCCGACGCCTGGAGTGATCTTGCCGTTGCGAAGGATCATTCCGTCGAGGAATCCGCGGCGGTATGTAGGCTTGCCGATAAGACGCCAATAGCTGAATATTTCGCCCGGCCGCAAAAGGAGACCGTCCATTTTCGCCACGGCGAGCTTGAGATTCGTGACCTTATTTTCCTGCATCCACATCTCCAGATCCTTGAGACGGCGGCGCATAGGCGTTCTGTGTGAAAAATACACTACCGGATAACGTTCTTCTTGTCGCTTCTTTGCGAATTTATGCTCCATCGTCACCCATTTAAGACGGCGGCGCATACCGTAGTAAGCGCATCCAAGCTTAAAACGAAGGCGTGAGCGTTCAATTGGCTTTTCGGAACTTTTCATGGTCGGATATCCTTTCGTTTTTTCTTTATTATATCATATGTTTTTATATTTTGCAAGTTTTTTATTTTTGCTTTTTCGGAAATATTGCGATTGACTTGAGCCATAATATGTGGTATAATGTGATTGAGAAACAAGAAAGGAGCGGCAGCTATGACGACAGTTTTTGACTATATACGTTGGCGCGGGGATCTGAGCTTTGAGCAATCTCCGCTTTGCGAGATCGACGCGCTGATATTTTGCGAGCTTTCATACATTTTCTTTGACGGTATAGTACCGGGTAATACCGAAGACGGCACGATCACACTCAGAGAAGCGGCGGAGACCTTCTTTGAACGCAACGCGGGCAAGGATATCATCACGCTCGGCGAGCTTGTACCGCGTGAGATCGTCGATCTGTTGCGGTTGGCAGCTACGTCTGTGCGATTTGCGGACGTAGACATTGGAAATTTTGTCAACATCATCGACGACGAGACAGTCGAGCAGTTTTCAGCCGTGTCCTTCTATCCCGAAGAGGACCGGCTATTTATCGCCTACCGCGGCACCGACGATTCGATCGCAGGATGGCGCGAGGATTTCAGAATGGCGTTCCTCACACCCGTACCCGCGCAACGCCGCGCCGAGGAATATCTTGCAAAAGCCGCGGATGATTTTGACGGAAGAATAGTGATCGGCGGTCACAGCAAAGGCGGCAACCTCGCGCTCTGGGCGGCACTGAACACCTCAGATGAGATCGCAGAGCGAACCGATAAAATATACAACTTCGACGGCCCCGGCTTCCTCGAGAACGTCTGGGAAAGTGAGAATTACACGCGTATTGCCGACAAAATCAGAACCGTCATCCCTTCGGGTTCCGTTGTCGGCCTGCTTCTGAAATACGACGCAAATTACAAGGTCACGAAATCCACCGTTAAGAGCTATCTGCATCAGCATAACGCGCTGACCTGGATAGTCGAGGGCAGAAAATTCGTCTGCGACAACGACGTCCTGCCGGATGTCAAGCGCGCCAACACCATGGTAGGCAAATGGATCTACGCAATGGAACCCGAGGACAGACGTGCTTTTGTTGAAGGCTTTTTCGATATTCTCTGCTCCACCAACGCCAGAACCGTAACCGAACTTGCCGAAAATCGCACGGCAGTTCTGAAAGCATTTTCAACGATAGATCCCGAAACAAAGCAAGCGCTTATGACGGGGGTTAAATTCTTCCTCGGAGAAGGTAAATCATCGGTTTCCGAGGCAATACGTTCGCTTATCAAGAAAAAACCAAGCGAAGAGGAAACACCGGAGCCACCCACGCCACCGAAGAAAAAAGAACAAAAAAAGCAGGTACGCAAGGTACTCGCAAAAAAATGCAGGCGTAAGAAAAAAGCCCAAATGCGCAGACGTATCAAAAGATAAAGAAACACTCTCGGAAAAGTTTCATTTTCCGAGAGTGTTTTTGAATTGTGCCGGCGTCATGCCCGTGTGTTTTTTATATAGTCTGAAAAAGTTAGAATAATTTCCGAATCCTGCGGTATAACACGCCTCGGCGGCAGGAATTCCCCGGCAGATAAGGTCGTTTACCAAACGGATTCGTCGCAGAACCAGGTAATCATGCACCGTAACCCCGACCTGTTCTCGGAAAAGATGACAAACGTGGTATTTGCTGTGATAGAATCTGTTTGCAACGTCGGAGAGCGAAATGTCCTCGCAATAGTGAGTGTTCAAGTATTGCAGTATCTCAAGGATAAGTTCATTTTCGATGCCCGGCATTTCATCGGTATCTTCCCTGAGATCGAGTGCTTCGTTGATCGCCGCAAGGAGCTCAATAGCTTTGCATCGCAGGAGAACGGGATCCGCACGTCCGCTTCCCGAAGCATGGGCGAGAATATCCTTCATAAGACGGTCTCCGCCTATCTCGCGCAGTCGATCTGCGCGAATAATGTTACCGATACCGCGCGGTCTTTCGTAAAATGCAGTAAATATTCCCGAGCCGTCATCGCCGAAGCCGTCGAGTATATTCTTGCTGATGTGAAGCGATATGCGCTCGAAGACCGTGTCGTCTGCTATTGTACTTCTGTGAAGCTCGGACGGACTGAGGATTATCATATCTCCCTCGCCGAAAGAATACAAACGACCTTCGATCCTTATTTCACCGTGACCGCGCAGAAACAAAAGAAGGTTGAGCGTAGTATCATAATGGAACTGCGACATCAACGCATAATCCTCAGCACGGCCTATTGTATGATGTACACGGCAGGCGGGATTCCCATCGTAGCACAGCCTCGTTAAATTTTCCTGCATAACGAACTCCTTAATTTTTGTTTACAGCAATATTATACAACATTTAGGCAAAATTGGCAATAGCTTTTTCAAAATTGTTGAGATATAATTTAAACACTAAACAACAGAGAGGTACAAACAATGAAAGAACTCTTGTATGACGTTGCGATAGTCGGCGCGGGTCCCGCGGGACTGGCGGCGGCAATATCCGCAAAGCAGAACGGCGCCGCGCGCGTTGTTCTGATCGAGCGCGACATACGCGCGGGCGGTATTTTACAGCAATGTATTCACGCCGGCTTCGGTCTGCAGTATTTCGGTGAGGAGCTTACGGGTCCCGAATACGCCGAGCGTTTTGCCGACAAGGCGAAGGCAGAGGGTATCGATCTTCTGACCGAGACAACTGCGCTCGAGATCCGCGAAAAGGTGCTCGTATGCGTTAACACAAGCGGAATAGTACATATTCATTTCGGTGCGCTGATCCTTGCTATGGGTTGCCGTGAGCGTACCCGCGCAAATCTCGTTATCCCCGGAAGCCGTCCTTCGGGCGTTTACACTGCAGGTACGGCACAGAAGCTTATCAATATTTACGGACACAAGGTCGGCAAAGAAGTAGTCATCCTCGGAAGCGGCGACATCGGCATGATCATGGCACGCCGTCTTACTCTTGAAGGTGCTAAGGTCAAAGCCGTTGTCGAGCTCATGCCCTTCCTTGCGGGGCTCCAGAGGAACAAGGTACAGTGCCTTGACGATTTCGGCATTCCGCTTCTTCTTTCCCATACCGTTATCAATATCACGGGTGTTGACCGCGTTGAGAGCGTAACTGTTGCTCCCGTTGACGAAAATAAGCGTCCTATTCTTGATAAGGCTGAGGTTATCCCCTGCGATACACTTCTCCTTTCGGTTGGACTTATCCCCGAAAACGAGCTGACTCTGACTTCGGGACTCTCGCTTTCGGGAATCACAAAGGGCGCAGCGGTAAATCAGTTCATGCAGACCGAAATTCCCTATATATTCGCTTGCGGAAACGTGCTGCACGTCAACGACCTCGTTGACAACGTCAGCCGCGAAAGTGAGCAGGCGGGCAAATACGCCGCCAAATATGCAGCGGGCACACTTCCCGCAGGCGAGAGCATCAAGATTGAAGCAGGCGACGGCATCAGATACGTATGCCCGCAAAGCATAGATGCTTCGGCAGACGAAGACGTAAATCTCTTCTTCCGCACGATCGTACCCGGACGCGATACCACACTTATCGCAACCTCGGGCGGCGAAGTTCTTGCGCGCAAGAAGCTCACAGCAACCACGCCCGGCGCGATGGAAAAGCTAACGATTTCCAAGGATAAACTTGCAACACTCGGCGGTGCTGTCACCGTCAGCGCAACTCACGGGGAGGTACTCGCATGAAAAAGACAATAATCTGTACGGTATGCCCCAACGGCTGTGAGGTCGTTGCCGAATACACGTCACGCGATGACGTAAAGCTCAGCGGAAACCGCTGTAAGCGCGGTATTGAATACTGCATAAACGAATGCTTTGATCCCAAGCGTACCTTTACCTCGTCGGTTGCAATAAAAGGCGCCGCACGCCGCAGAATGCCCGTGCGCACCACCGCTCCCATCCCGAAAGCACAGCTTTTCGCTTGTGCAGAGGCTCTGCACGGTGTAACTCTTGAGGCTCCCGTTGTCTGCGGACAAGTTGTGATTGCCGATATTCTCGGAAGCGGTGTCGACCTCGTGGCTTCCATGAGTCTTGATAAAAAGGAGGACTAAACGATGATTAAAACAGACGTACTTATTATCGGAGCGGGCGCGGTCGGCGTTGCGCTTGCACGTGAACTTTCAAAGTATAATATCAAAGTCATCGTTTGCGATAAAAACGACGACGTCGGAGGCGACGCATCCAAATCGAACAGCGGGCTGACCTCGACAAGTGCCACAATGCCCGTCGGCACTCTCGAATGCAAGATCAGAACTATCTCGCACAGCATGGTTGACAATATCTGCCGCGATCTTGACATTCCGATCATTCATTGCGGAAGCATTGCTCCCGTTCTCTACCCCGAACAAATGGAAAACGTTCCCGGACTTCTCGCAAGAGCCTTTCAGAACGGTGTTTACGATTACGAATTTCTTCCCAAAGAGGATATTCTCGAGATGGAGCCCACGCTCAATCCGAACATTCTCGGCGGTATCTACAGCCCCCGCGACAGCCAGATCAATCAGTTCCATGTTGTGGTTGCCGAAGCTGAAAACGCAGCCGAAAACGGCGTCGAATTCCTTCTTGACTGCAAGGTAGAGGATATCTGCGTATCGAATGGCAAGGTAGAAAAGGTCTGCACCACCAAGGAAGATATCGAAGCCAAATGGGTCGTCAACTGCGCGGGACTTTATTGCGACGTGATCGCAAAGATGGTTGACGAGTGCGATTTCACAGTCCATCCCCGCAAGGGCGAATTCTTCGTTCTCAGCCACAACACCCCCGTCAAGGTATCGCATATCATCTCGTCGGTGCCGAGTGCAAAGACCCGAGGAGTTCTCGTTATTCCCACGGTTGACAACAATATGATCATCGGTCCGACCGCGGACGACGTCGAGGACAAGACCGACAGAATGACCACCCGCGAGGGACTTGAATCAGTCCGTACTCAGGCTCTGGCTATGGTTCCCGGACTTCGCTTCGAGGACACCATCGCGCAGTTTGTCGGTGCACGTCCCGCCCGCGAGCCCGAGGGATACAATATCGTAATATCAAAGAAGGCTCAGGGTTACGTCGGAATTTCGGGCGTACGCTCGACCGGACTTACCGCTAGCTTCGCGTTAGCTAAATACGTCGCTCACGAAATGGAAGAAGCCGGACTCGTTCTCGAACGTAAGGTCGGTTGGATCAGAAAGAGACGCGGTATCGTCCGCTTCGCGGATAAGACCGACGCAGAGAGAGACGCTCTCATCGCCGCAGATCCGCTTTACGGCAAGATCATCTGCCGTTGCGAGCAGGTGACCGAAAGCGAGATCCTTCAGGCAATCCGACGCCCCGTCGGCGCAAAAACTCTTGACGCTGTCAAGAGACGTGTACGCGCGGGAATGGGACGTTGTCAGGGCGGATTCTGCTCTCCGCTGATCATCGAAATACTTGCCCGTGAGCTCGGAATTCCCGAAGAGGAAGTCCGCAAGCGCGGAGAAAAAGCATTTATGCTGGCAGATAACGATTAATATCAAAGGCGGGCTCGAACGAGTCCGCCTTAATGTTATACAATATCAATCTGACACATTTTCATCGTTGTCAGCGCCGCCGCATGGCTTTCGGGCGAAACGCCTGCGCAAGCGTCGGCAACGACCTTAACATTGATCTCGGGAAGTGACGCCTTTATAAGCATTGCGTTGGAGACTACGCAGATATCGGTGCAGAGACCGACGAGAGTGACCTCAATATCCTCGCCTTCGGCAAGCTTTACGATATGATCACAAAGCTCGGTCGAGCCGAATGTGGGCTTGTCGATCACTTTACAGCCTTCAAGCGCGGGCGCGATTTTGGGGTGGATCTCCCAGCCCGGCGTACCCTTTATACAATGCGGTACGGGAAGATAGCGTCCTTCTCGCGTCTGCATATAGTTTTCGGGATGCGTATCGCGCGTTGCGATTATATCCGACTTTTCGTATTTTGCGATCTCGTGAAGGACGTTAGGGATGATGGCGACTGCCTCGGCACTTCCGAGTGCGCCGTCAACGAAATCGGTCTGCATATCGATTACAAGCAAGATCTTTCTCATATCACACCTCAAATAAACTTTAAGATATCCTCAACTGTCTCAGCAATATATTTCGCGCCTGCGGTCTCAAGCTCTTCTCTGCCGCCGTAACCGTAGAGAACGCCGATGCAGTCGAATCCCTGCTCGCGCGCGCCGTTGACGTCCTGATCACGGTCGCCGACCATTATGCATTCGCTGACGTCGGTAACACCGAAGTTTTCGAGAGCGTATGATATGACCTGCCCCTTCTTCGCACGGGAATAATCCATAGTCGCACCCGCGGCAAGGTCGAAATATTTGGTCAGATCGAAATGATCGAGGATCTGCTTGGCAAAGTGCTCGGGCTTTGAGGTAGCAAGGATCACCTTTTTGCCGCGCGCGCGCACCTCTTCAAGCATTTCGGGAACGCCGGGATAAACGATGTTTTCAAAAATTCCGCGATCACGGTAATATACGCGGTATTCGTCAACCGCTTCGAGTGCCTGCTCCTCGGAAAAGCCGAAATAGGTCATAAACGACCACTTAAGAGGAGGGCCGACGAAACAATTGAGTGTGCTCTTGTCCTCGACCTCGATATTCCAACGCTTCAGCGCGTATGCAACAGAGTTTGTTATGCCCGGTGCGGAATCTGTCAGCGTGCCGTCAAGATCGAATATCACGTATTTATAATCTTTTTTCATTCTCTTCTCCAAAAGGATTTTTATTTATTATACCATAATTGAAAGAAAAAATCAATATTCGACTTGACATTTCAAGCGAAATGTGGTAAACTATTATGCGTTGAATACGCGGGTGTGGTGGAATGGCAGACACGCCAGATTTAGGATCTGGTGTTTTACGACGTGCAGGTTCAAGTCCTGTCACCCGCACCAAAACCAATAGGGAGGCTTCACGCCTCCCTATTGATTTTTATGCAGCTGTATTGACGCAGAACCTCTTGGTGTTGCTTGCAACAACAAAAATTTGCGCGCCACCTCTATTTTGATTTTTGCTCCGCATTATGCGCGCAAATATAGGTTCAGACCCCTGTCACCCGCACCAGAAAAAACGGCAAGCCTCGGCTTGCCGTTTTTTCAGCTAAATCCGCCTTCGTCGGAATAAATCCGCTTTTGCGGATGAAATCACTTCGTGATGAAATCCGACTTCGTCGGGAAAATGGAGGCGGATTTAATTTCATCTGAAGCCGAAGGCTGAAGATTTCATCCTACCAATGCTAGGATTTCATCGTGCATAGCACGATTTCATTAAATATTTGCGCGCTATACCAGCATTTTACTTTTGCACCCAATTATGCGCGCAAATATAGGTTCCGACCCATATCACTTTTCAAATCACAGCACTATTTTCCAAAATTCCCTTGCAAACCACGCAAAAGTATGCTATAATTAATCAACATTTGTCTAAAACTTCAGAGGTACTATTATGAAAAAGATCAAGGTCATTCTAATCGGTGCGGGTAACCGCGGTACGACTTACGCGTGCCACGCTTTTGATGCGTGTCCAGAGCTCGAGATCGTTGCAGTTGCCGATCCCAATCCCGT
>JAZSMP010000272.1:0-5246 GCA_045535915.1 Eubacteriales bacterium
TTGGTTGTCTTCCTAAGACCGCTTGGCCTCCGACTTTGGACGAAGAAAACAGCAAGAAGCTTCCCGTGGGCTCTATCGGCTCCACTCTTCCTCCATACAACTTCGAATACACATTCGACAACTTCATAGTCGGAAGCTCGAATAAATTCGCTCACGCGGCTTGTACGGCGGTTGCGGCAAATCCCGCTATGAATTACAATCCCCTCTTTATTTACGGTCCGAGCGGTCTCGGCAAGACCCATCTTCTTTACGCGATCACAAACGAGATCAAGAAAAAGAAGCCTAACGTAAAGATCATCTACATAAAGGGAGAGGATTTCACCACCCAGTTTATTGAGGCTCTTGCGGCGCAGATGACGAATGAATTCCGCAATAAGTACCGCTGCTGTGACGTTCTTCTGATCGACGATATTCAATTCATCGCGGGAAAGACCTCCACTCAGGAGGAATTCTTCCATACCTTCAACGCCCTTTACGAAGAACACAAGCAGATCATTCTGACCTCAGACCGTCCTCCCCGCGACATGAAGACTCTTGAGGACAGACTTAAGACCCGTTTTGAATGGGGACTGCTCGCTGACATTCAGCCGCCGGACTTCGAGCTCCGCACGGCGATCATCAAAAAGAAGGCTGAGCAGGTCGGAATCATTATTCCCGAAGACGTTCTGACCTATCTTGCGGAAAATCTCCGCTCTAACATACGTCAGATCGAGGGAGCGATGAAAAAGCTCGGTGCGCTCGCTTTTCTTTCGGGACAGGAGATAACCATGGAAGTCGCGCGCGGCTGTATTGCCGACCTTCTCGGCGGCGAGGAGCCCGTCAGCGTGACGGTAGACAAGATCTTCTCTGCCGTTTACAAGAAATACGGCATTACGAAAGAGGATCTTATCGGCAAGAACCGCTCCCGTGAGATCGCGCAGGCGAGACATATTGCGATCTACCTTATCAGAAAGATCACGGAGATGTCGCTTCCGAATATCGGAAAGATATTCAATCGCGACCACACCACGGCACTTGCATCATATGAGACGATCGAGAAAAGGATCAAGACCGACGCCATCCTTACGCTTGATATCGGGGAGATGACGAAGGAAGTGACAGGGGAGAGTAGTGACTAGTGGCTAGTGAAAGGACAATTTCCTCGCGTTGCTCGGAAATTTTCGATTTTAATAAAGCGGGAAAGTTTGATCAAACTTTTCAAAGTTTGCGGAGCACGAGGCAGAGCCTCGTACTAATGCGAAAGCTTCAGCTTTCGCTATATGCTTCAAAACTCTGAAGCTCTGCTTCTGAGTTTTGGACAGAGTCAATACTTCCCGAATGTAGGGAAGTATTGCGCTCTGTCACCCTTCATTAAACAAATGAAGGAGCGAAAAACTCCCGCGAGGGGAGTTTTTACTCCTTCCAAACCGCCTGCGGGACGCAGTCGGTTTGAAGCGCAGATTGCAGGGCTTCGCCCCGCACCCCACCACCTTTTAAAAAAGGTGGACGAAAACTTTCAACAAGGGTCTTTTGAAATCTTGTTGGAAAGTCTAAAAAGCTCGAAAAACCGTAACTGAGACTTTTCCGAGTCTCAAAAACCCTTGTGGAAATCCCCATCGGTTTTACCATCGTTTTCCACAGCGAAATTTGAGTCGAAAATTCTCAAAAATGCCAAATAATCGTGCTATAGTGTCGTTTTCGGGCATTCTCAAGGTTTTCCACAGTTTCCCCAGGTACTACTGTTATAAATATTATATATTATATATATTTAATTTATTTTCTTATCTTCTTTGGCGCGCAAGCGCGCGTATAGAACAAAAACAAAATTTGTTGTGGAAAAGTTCCGCACAGACATTAATTTTTTAAGGAGTATCCGATATGAAAATTATCTTTAACCGCCAAGAACTTATAAACAGTATCTCCCCCCTGCTTTGCGCAGTTCCAAATAAGGGTCCCTTCCCCGAGGTTGAGTGCATCCATATGAATGCGGAAAACCCCGGCGAGGTCGTTCTTACTTCCTTTGACCTTGAAAAGGCTGTAAGAGTTAAATGTGAGGCTACCGTTCTTGAGACCGGATGCTACGCCATCAATGCAAACAAACTTTCTCAGATGCTCAAGGTCATGGATGGCGAAGAAGTTACCATCACCGTCAACGGCAAGCTTGAGACTACTCTCGTTTCGGGCAAGTCCACTCAGAAAATGTCCGCACTGAATGCCGAGGGCTTCCCCGCGATCCCCCAGATCAACAACCAGGCTCTCCGCTACGATATTTCCTGCGCACTTCTCAAGAAGATGATCGCAAAGGTCTCGTTTGCTATGGGCGTAAACGATCAGAGACATATTCTCAACGGCGCTTTCTTCAGAGTTGAAGCCGATAAGATCATGGTCGTTGCCTGCGACGGCTTCAAGATGGCAAAATGTACCGCAAAGGCTGATATCGTCAACCGTTCCGACGATAACGTAGCCGTCAGATATTCCTACATCGTTCCCGCAAAGACCGTTCAGGAGCTCTACCGTATGCTTCCCGACGGCGAGGACGACAGAGTTATGATGCATATGAGCCGCAAATACCTCATCTGCTACTTCGAAAATATGACCTTCTACACCCGCCTTATCGAGGGCGAGTATATTGACTACGACCGTATCATCCTCAAGACTCACAAGACCTTCATCAACGTTGACCGCGACCGTCTCCTCGGTGCACTCGAGCGTGCCGCTGTCGTTACCGAGGAAAGGATAATCGGAAGCAACCGTACTCCCGTCCGCTTCAATCCCGAGGGCGACGTTCTCAAGATCATGGCAAATTCCTCCGCAGGCTCCTCCTACGAGGAGATCGAGATCGAACACGAGGGCGAAGATCTTCTCATTTCCTTCAACAACAAGTACCTCATCGACGCGATCCGCTCCTGTGATTGTGACCGTCTGCGCATCGAAATGACCACCGCTTTCTCGAGTATCAACATCATTCCCCTTGATCTCGAAGAGGGCAGCGACGAGGTATTCTTCCTCCTTCCCATCAAGACCAAGCACTAAAAGTCTCAATTTATGAAAGTTAAAAAAATTTGTGCCGAGGATTTTCGCAATATTGAGAGCGCCGAGGTGAATTTCTCGGACGGAATAAATCTTCTCTTCGGCGCAAATGCGCAGGGAAAGACGAATCTCCTTGAGGCGATATGCTATTTTTCGCTCGGAAAGTCTTTTCGCGGCGCGAAGGATGCGGAATTTATCGCGTTTGATAAAAAAACGTCAAAATTATCTCTCGATTTTGAGGATAAGGTTCGCGAGAGAAATCTTACAATAGATTTTTCGAAGGACTCTGCGCGCAAGATCGAGCAAAACGGTATGAAGATCTCGCGGATGAGTGAAATAATCGGTCTTTTCCGCGCCGTGATCTTCTGCCCCGAGCACCTCAATATCATAAAAGAGGGGCCTTCGATGCGAAGGTTCTACCTCGACGTCGCGATCTCGCAGCTCCGTCCGCTCTATCTGCGGTCTCTCCAGAGGTACAATCACATTCTCATGCAGCGCAACAAGCTGATAAAAAATGGCGAGCGCGACAGAAAGAGCTTTGACGCGACTATCGAATTCTGGTCGGCTCAGCTTGCGGCGGAAGCGGCGAATATCACAAAGCAGAGGCTTCGTTATGTCGAGGCTGCCGAGCGCGAGCTTAAGATCTGCTTTGACGAAATGACCGGCGGGCGTGAGACTCCCGGTCTTGAATACGATTTTTCCTTTAAGATCAAGCCGGAGGAAGCTGCAGATCAGAAACGCGCTCAGGAGATATTTTTCAATCAGCTTATGTCCTCTCACGACCGCGAAATTTACGCGGGAGCGACGCTCTGGGGAATCCATAAGGATGACCTGATAATCCGTCTTGACGGCAAAAACGCCCGAAATTTTGCCTCACAGGGGCAGCAGAGGTCGCTTGCACTCGGGCTCAAGCTCTCCGAAGCGGCAATTTCGGCTTCAAATACCGGTGAAAGTCCGGTGCTTCTCCTCGATGACGTCTTTTCCGAGCTCGACGCGGAACGCCGTTCCTACCTTTGCGAGCGCATGAAGCGCGGACAGGTGATAATGACGGCGTGTTCGGATGTGGACCTGGAGAATGAGCACGTTAATGTGATTGAGGTTAAAAACGGAACTTACAGCTCTTGACCGCCGTCAAGTGCAGAGTTAAGAGTGCAGAGTGCAGAGTTGAGGTTAATTTCCTCGCTACGCTCGGAAATTTTCGATTGAAAAATTAAAATGAAAAAAGAAAAGATAATTATAACCGATTATAGTGCGAGCGGATTCAGATATTACACAGCACTTCATTTGTTTTTCATAATTACTGCAGTCTGTTCTCTGATAATTTACTGTACTCCGCTTGTCTGGTTTGTAATGAACCTTGGAACTACTCTGATGGTTATTTCCGCATTTAATCCGATTGGATTAGTTTCTTTGGTTATTGCTCTCAATAATTTTTTCAAGTATTTAAAAAAACGCGAAAATCGGACGCCCGAACGTAAAAAAATAATTATTTTTCATTTTTCGTGGTTTTTGATTGATACTCTCTTGTATTTTTCCTATCCCGGTATTCTTATATCTCTTACAGGCGGAGTATAATCACATTTCCGACAAAATTTTGTCAGTCACAAGTCTTAAAAATAACTATAATTATATAAAAATACTTTTCGGCTTGCCGAAAAGTTACCGAAACTCTGCACTCTGCACTTTTCCGCTTGTTTGAGTTTCAGAAAGACCAAACACCATGTTTCTTCACGTTGGCAACAATAAAAACATCAGAATCCGCGACATAATCGGCATTTTCGACATGGACAATGCCACGCTTTCGTCCGCGATAACAAAAAAATATCTCTCGTCGGCTCAAAAGCGCGGCGAGGTCGAATCCGCCGGCGACGATATACCGAAATCCTTTATACTTTATCGATATGGTGAAGATTATAAGGTTTGTTTTTCAATGCTTTCAGCGGCATCATTGCTCGGAAGGTTAGAGTAAATTACCGTAATATAAGAATACGAGATATTAACTGAAATATTTTACAGTTATTATTACGAGCTTGTAGGGGACGGCGCCCCATAAGTGGGAACTTAAGAGATTTTTGTCTCTCCCTCCACCGCGGTCTCGCGGAACCCCAAAAACGCGTGACCGCATTTTCGGGAACCCGGCGCGCGGTCCCCCTCCCTCCTCAGAGGGAGGCGAGGAGCGAGCTCGAACAATGGCCACAGAGATGCAAAATGCGAAAATGTAATTCAAACGTATGTTG